>CAZJSR010000001.1:0-140469 GCA_964548855.1 uncultured Anaeroplasmataceae bacterium
TTTTTTATTTTAGAAGTTGTCTTCCTTATCGGTCGACTTATTTAGTATACTACTATAAACATTATAAGTCAACAAGTTTTTTACATTTTTTAAAAAGTTTTTTTCCTCTTCAATTGTAAAATTAAAGTGGAATTACAAAAAGAGTAATTAGGATCTAATTATATAGTTATTATATTAATTTTTAATACTATTACAAACTCCTAGGAGTTTAAACTTCACTAATTGAAAAAAGCTCATAAATGTAATACAATTATTTCTGCTACAAAAGAAAGGATTACATTTATGAACCAAATCAATGATAACATAACTAAACAAAAATTCAAACATATAACAGATGAAAATTTAGAAAAAATTATTCAAGATTATATTATAAAAAGCACAAATCTTTTTTTACATATAAAAAATAGCCTAAAATTAGGCTATTTTAAACTATTCGCATGAAGCTAAATATTTTTTTAATTCGATATAGGCCATTACAAACGCTCCTACACCTTTTGCATCATTATTCACAACAGGCTCAGACATATAATATTCATATGTACCATCTCTTCTTAAATTATCAGCTGGTCCTAATCCTGCAACAAGACAAATACCACCTAGATTTAAGTCACCATCTTTTTCTATTAAATATTTATTACAAATTCCTTCAAAAATTTCTATTCCTATTTTTCGATATCTTTCAGGTAATATATTCATTCTCACTGCTTTTAAAATAGAATACGCAATCATTGCGCTTCCACTTGTTTCAACATAATTACCCTCTCTAGAACCTTGATCTACCACTTGATAGAACATTTTAGTATCTTTATCTTGATATTCTAATAATCCATCAATAGTTTCTTTAAATAGAGATGTAAATGTTCTAAATTCATCATACATTTGCTCATTTATAATTTCAGCACAATCAACTAACGCTACTGTAAACCACCCAATAGCTCTTAACCAAAAACACTTTGACAATCCTGTTTCTTTATTAGCCCAGAACATGCTCTTAGATTCATCATAACAATGATAATATAAATGTTTTTCTTTATCATACATGTATTTTCTAACATTTTTAAATTGATTAATGATATCATTATAATTCTTCATATCATTAAATTTAGTTTCATATAATAAATAGAAAGGTTGAGCCATATAAAGGCCATCTAACCAAACTTGATTAGGATAAATCTTTTTATGCCAGAAATTACCACTTTTTGTTCTTGGTTGACCTTTAATTTGTTCATAAGTATTTTCTATAGCTTTACGATATTTTTCTTCTTTTGTGATTTCATAAAGAGAGAATAATACTCTACTTTCTGCCATGTCATCTGTAGAATATTTAGACATATGATACCCTTTAATAGTTCCATCTTCTTGTACAAAATAATCAATATATGATTTTACAAAATCAAATATTTTTTTATCATTTGTTAACTTGTATAATTCTAATAAAGAATTTGTCATACAACCATCAATATAATTCCATGATGGTTCTTTTCCTCCTCTAATAACTTCTATATTCCAATATGGCTTTCCTGGAGCTGACATATCTATAAGTTTATTAACATATTTATCAATAATTGAATAATTCATTCAAAACACATCCTTTAGATACATTATACTAAAGTTATAGTGCTTTTTCAACCTAACATTTTATACATAAATATAGTTTTTTTTAAATCACTTACGAGTTTCTCATCAATATAAACATATTTCTTATCTAATTTATTAAAATCAAGAACTTTAAATAAATTATAAACCTCATCACAAGTAGAAATAGAATACATCTTATCTATACCATTTCTTTTAGCTTTTTTTAAAACATTATCTAAAAGGTCATAGATTATTTCATTATTAATTTTAGGATTAAAAATAAAATATCTAACAAGTGCACTTTTAGAAATTTTTTCATAAGATAGCGTTGCGACTATATTTTCTTCATCTTTAACTACGGATGCGTTACTAATAATATCTTCTTCTATATCTTTAATAGACGGAATACTTCCTATAAAAGATTTAATTAAATCCATATTAGATTCATTACATTCTTCTATTTTAAACATTTATCAATAAACTCCTTTATAAAACTTTTATAATTAACTTCCTCTTTACTACTAACCTCAAGTAAATCAGGATATATACTTCCCCACCAGTTATCTCCGTTTTTATTACCAATTTCAACGAGTAAAGTTAAAACACATTCATTTTTAACCACATTACCATTATATTCTTTATTATAAAAATTATGCTTTTCAAATAATACATTAATATTAGTATATTTAGTATTTAATAATTCTTCAAAATCTAAAATAGTCTTTTCAATATTTAAACACATTTCATCTCTATCTTTACTATAAATAGCATAAATATAATCTTTAACATCTATTATAACTTCTTCTTTTATTTTAAGATCATATTCACTATTAGAATTAGGAATAACTCTAACTCTTATCTCCTCACTTTTGTTATTTATCTTAAAAATAAATAAAATTACTATTATAAAAAATACAGAACATATAATTATTTTCTTCATAAAAAAAACCCTTTATGCATAGTCTTTGCATAAAGAGAGTTTTTATACATATTATTTTATTTTTAAAATATCCTCTAAAGATATTTCACCTTGTCTTATTAGTTTTATTTCATCTGATATAAGAATAACTGTAGATGATATATTAGACGAAGTCTCACATTTAGGATATATCTTATCAACAACATGAGAATATTTATCTAAAATAGTCTCATATTCATTAATAGGCATCATTCCGCTTTCATTAACAGAAGTTGTTGCCATAGGTCCTAATCTATTTAAGATTTCTAATGCCGTCTTCGAATTTGGTATTCTCACTCCTACCATATCTAGTCCCATAGTTTCTTTTATATTCATGCGGGCTTTTACAATTAATGTAAGTGGACCCGGTAAAAATTTTTGAATTATTTTTCTTGTTCTATCATCTATAACCGCAATATTTTCAATTTGATTAATATCATAGCAAAGTACAGCTAATGGTTTATCTTTAGGTCTTTTCTTTATCTCATATATTTTATCCATAGATTCTTTATCAAAAACACTTGCACCTATGCCATAAACAGTATCGGTTGGAAATATTATAAGTCTTTCTTTCATAAATTCACCTCAATAAACGCCATTCTATCTTTACCTTGCATATCTTTTAAAACTTCTATTTTAGATTCTGGAAAATATTTTTTTGCTAATGATATAAAGGCTTCCTTTTGATCAAAACCAATTTCAAAAGCTAATAAAGCTTTATTTTTAAGGACATTTTTTGCACCCTCTAAAATAATCTTATAAAACTTCATTCCATCCTTGCCACCATATAACGCAAGTGATGGTTCATTATATTTTACAATATCCATAACCTCTCCATCATAAGGAATATAAGGAGGATTTGAAATTAAGATGTCAAATTTACTTTCTTTTAAAGGCTCTAACATATCACCACATAATATATTTACATCAACATTTAAATTCTTTGCATTTTCTTTCGCAACTAAAAGTGCATCAGGACTAATGTCAGTAATAGTCATATTCATATTTGGAACTAAATGCTTAAGTGTAAGTCCTATACATCCACTGCCTGTAGCTATATCACAAACATCTATTTTTTCATCCTTAAAAAATTTATTATATCTATATATTATATTTTCAACTAATTCTTCTGTTTCAAATCTAGGAATTAATACATTCTCATTTAACGTAAATTCTAATCCATAAAAATTAGTTTTACCAATTATATACTGAATAGGTTTATTTTCGTTTATGTAGATATTAAGATACATATTCATTTTATTAATAATGTCTAAATCACATACATCATTCATATTTAAAAAAGCCATTGATTTTAAATCACCTAAGACAAAATCAAAAATAAATCTAACATCAGATTCATTCTTATTATGTTTTAACGCTAAATTAATTGAATTATTAATTAAATCTCTATAAGTCATCTTATCACCTTTTCACAAAAATATTATACAATTAATTTGACATATTTTCTATAACGCACATAGTATTTGTAAATAATTCTAGAAATGATACTCATAGTATATATTTAATTACGTTTAATAGTTTACAAAAAGCGACATTTTAATACATATTTTTTTAAGATCAAAAAAAATGTAAAAAAAAAGGCCCTTCTTGAAGAGCCTTATTTTACAGATTAAACATTTTGTTCAGCTTCTAGTTCTTTTTGAACCTCAGCTACATAATCTACTTCTTTATAATTTGCATTTTGAGGAATATCAAATCCAGTCATTAATTCTTCAATTAATTGAAGAGCTAATTCAACTGACTTAGGTCCTTTTAACTTAAGAGTAAATGGTACGAAAATATATTTACTCTTTGATGATAAGTCTACATGATGGTATTTTTCTACATCATAAGAATCAGGGTCTAACGCAAGGTGAAGTCTTAAAGTAGAACCTAAAACTGAAACCTTAGCTACTAATTCTCCTGCATAACGATATGAATCAACAGTCTTAGAGAATTTTTGTTTAATCTTCTTATAACTTTGAAGTTTATTACGAATCTTATTATAACGAGCTTGTTTTTCTGGTTCTAATAACATTAACTTAACTCTAAAGTCTTGTTGAGCAGCTTCTTCATTAAGATTTAACTTAGACACCTTAACAGCCTTCTTAGAATCTTCTATATCATCTTCAAGCGCTTCAACTGTAGAAATTTCACCTTCAGCACTACCTTGTTCTGCTAATAATTCTTCATTATCAATACCTAAATCATTAAGATTTACGTTTTGATTAGTTTCCACAATTTCTTCAAACTCTTCAAGACCAGCTGGCATTTGAGTTGTAGAGAATGATTGAGCATATTGAGCATTCTTTGAATTTTCCCATTCCTTAACGATTGAATCACCAAATCTACGTCTATCTCCATATACATACTTTTCACGGTGATTATATAATTTTTGTCTCTTATTTTCAAAGAAAATGATGAATACATCAGCAAGTTGATATATTGTATAGAATATAATTGCAAGTAAATATAATAAAATACCTAAAACTACTAACATTTGTAAGATATTTCCACTTGCTAAATGTGAACTAAATCCATGTCCTAATTGTGATTCAGCCTTTCCATTATATGAAAACATCTTTACATTTCCATAATAATAGTATGTATAACAAGCAAATTCACCGAATAAAACAAATAATGGTCCTAATACTGTTTTTCTACCTTTAATTAACTTATATAATACAAATCCAACAATAAATACTTGAACAATAATTAGAATTAATGGCAATGCACCACTTTTTCCTGTTATTGTCTTAGTAAAGAAATGACTAAATACGTCAAATTTTCCACCAGATATATAGAATACAACTGGAACAAATAATACAATTAACGCTATCGCAACTATTAAATCTACTAATTTTATCGCATCAGACTTCTTTGAATTTGCTTGTAAATCTGAAGCTTCAAAAGTATACGCAACACTTAAAATTGCTTTCGCAAATAATTGTAACATAATTAAAATTCCACCAGCAATTACTATTGAAGTAAGTGCCTTATTATCCAATGAATTAAAAATTGTTTTAAATTGACTAGCTCCTACAATTAGTGCATAAACACAAAGTAGAAATAGCCAAGTATAAATTGTAAATCCTTTTGTTTTCTTTCTTCTTACTTGTATTGCAAATAAAGCACCAAGCCCAACTGCAATCAAAACTAAAGTACCGGTAATTAATCCAAATGTAGCACTATAGTTCATTTTTAAATTTTCAAAACCATCATGGATTCCACCACAAACGATTCCTAAATTTGTAATACACTTAGAACCACTAACGGCTAAAAACGCTCCAATCGTAACTACTATTGTACCAATTAAAGTAAATAGTAATATTTTATTTGCCTTTTTCATAGAATACCTCCCATAATAACCAATAAACCAAATTTGATTTATCTAGGATACTTTCGCTCATACATATATTATTTTCTTCTTTTTTCTTAACAAGCTATATTTTATAAGCACTTTATTATATAATACTTTACTTTTTGTAAAATATCAACAAATATACTAGAAAAAAATAGAAAAAGTTTTAAATAATACCATAATATTACTTTTCTGATTGTTCACTTAATTTTCTTTTTTGAACTTCATTAATAATTTCAGGAATAATCAAATCTAATTTACCATCAATTATCGCATCAAGTCTTTGAATTGTAAAACCAATTCTATGGTCAGTCACACGATTTTGTGGGTAATTATAAGTTCTAATTTTTTCACTTCTATCTCCACTACCAATTAGATTACGTCTTTCAGCACCAGCTTTAGATTCTTGTTCCTCAACTAACATATTATAAAGCTTAGTTTGCAGTAATTGCATAGCTGCGGCCTTATTTTCATGTTGAGAACGATATACTTGAGATGCAAAAGAAACCCCTGTAGGAACGTGTGTTACACGTACAGCAGAATAAGTAGTATTAACACCTTGCCCTCCTGGACCTGAAGAACAGAATGTATCAATTCTTAAATCAGCAGGATTGATTTTAAAATCAATTTCGCTTGCTTCTGGCATAACATATACAGTCGCAGTAGATGTTTGAATCCTACCATTAGCCTCAGTAACAGGAATACGTTGAACACGGTGCGCACCTGACTCATACTTTAAGTTTGAATAAACCATATCTCCAGATACCTTAAATGAAATTTGAGAATATCCACCTGCAGTACCTTCCATCGCATCTAAAACCTCAATTTTCCATCCCTTTGATTCACCATATCTAGAATACATTCTAAATAAATCACCAGCGAAAATATTAGCTTCATCTCCACCTGCTGCACCACGAATTTCAACGATAACATTCTTTTCATCGTTTGGATCTTTAGGTAATAATAAAATCTTAATTTCTTCCATTATTGCATCTTGTCTATTTAAATTTTCTTCTAATTCAATTGCCGCCATTTCTGCAATTTCTTTATCTGAATCTTTCTTCATTTCTTTTAAATCAGCAACAGCATCAACTAAAGTTTTATATTCACGATATAATTCTACCGTTTTTTCTAATTGTCTTTGTTCTTTTGAAAGTTCAGTTAATTTTTTAATATCTGAACAAATATCTGGATCAGTTAATAACTGATTAACCTCTTCATATCTTTTTTCTATAGCATCTAATCTATCTAACATAATTATCCCCTTCATCTGATTCTTCAAATTTTGAATATTGACCTTCAAATCTAAAATCTAATGTACCTGTTTTACCAGAACGATTCTTTCCAATTACTAAACTAGCTTTACCTTCGTTTTCTGGTGTCTTCTTATAATATTCTTCACGATATAAGAACATTACAATATCCGCATCTTGTTCGATACTTCCTGAATCTCTTAAGTCAGCCATAATTGGTACTTTACTATCACGTTTTTCAATATCACGTGATAATTGAGCTAACGCAATTACAGGAATATCTAATTCACGAGCCATAAGTTTAAGGCCTCTTGAGATAGCTCCTATTTCCTCATGTTTAGGTTTTGAAGAATCGCCTTTAATAAGTTGTAAGTAGTCTATAACAACGAGTTCAAGACCAAATTCAGCTTTTAGCTTACGACACTTAGCTCTAATATCCTCAACTGTGATACTAGCAGAATCATCAAAAAATAAATTTAAACTTGATAATTTTTGTGCAGCTCCACCAAATAATAAACCATCGTCACCATAAATATGACCTTTTTTTATCAATTCTCCATCAAGACGAGCCTCTGATGAAATCATTCTTTCAACTAATTGATCTGCACCCATTTCTAATGAGAATATAGCCACATGTGCAGCACTATCTAAATTCTTAGTTGCAACTTGCACAGCTAAATTCATCGCAAAAGCTGATTTTCCCATCGCAGGACGGGCAGCTAAAATGATAAGATTTCCATTTTGAAATCCAAGAGTTGCTCTATTAAGATTATCAAATCCAGTATCAAGACCAGTAATAGCACTTGTACTTTTAGAATTTCTATCAACATTTTCCTTTACAATATCAACAACTGAATTTACTCTTTTAAATGCAGTCGTCTTTTTACTTTTACTTAATTCTAGTATTTCTTTTTCAAGATTAGTAATATAATCATTAGCATTAATTTCAGCCTTATATCCATCTTGCATTAAGGTTGATAATAAAGATATCGCTCTTCTTTTAAGGGAAGTATCTCTTACTAAATTAATATAATCATCTAAATTACTTGTAGTATAAATCGAACTTGCAATTTGATTCAAATATTCAACTCCAACAACAGATATCTTTCCACTTTTTTCAAGTTCTCCCCATAAAGTAGTAACATCTATACTTTGTTTTTTTATACTTAAATTTGTCATTGCTTTAAAAATTTCTTTATTCTTTTCATCATAAAAATCTGAATAAGAAATTTCATCATTTACTGCAGTAATCAATTGTTCATCTAATAAAATACAACCAAGTAAAGCTATTTCAGCTTCTCTATTTCTTGGTACAACCACATTATTTGAACTCATAAAAAAACCTCCCCACTACTTTTCAAGTACGTTTATATTAATAAATGCTTGTACTTCCTTATGTAGATTTACAACGGCTTGATAAATTCCAACTGAATTTATTTCAGATTGGAATTCAACCTTTCTCTTATCTAGCTTAATACCAGTTTGAGCTTCAAATTCCTCTACTATTTGTTTTGTTGTAATATGTCCAAAAGGTTTTCCATCACTACCTAGTTTAATATATAAATTAATTGATTTAGATTCAATTTCATCCTTTAATTTTGACATAAGTTGTTTATGTTCAATTTCATCTTTAATAGCTTGAGCTTTTGAAGCTTCAAGATTTTTAATATTTTCATCATTTGCCTCTACAGCCATTTTATTAGATAATAGATAATTTCCATATCCATTTGCTACATTAATAATTTGATCTTTTAAACCTCTACCTTTTACATCTACTAATAATATTACTTTCATATCTTCTCCACCATTATCCTCAAATTCACGTTTTAATATACCTTTAAGCTTATTATATATCGCATCTACTGTAGTATTTGCTTGTTGATATGCGGCTGCATTTAAATGGCCACCACCACCAAGTTCTTCCATTATAACTTGCACATTAACCTCATCTAAACTTCTTGCCGAAACACCAATAAATCCAGCTTGTTCAACACATCCTATTGTAAATGAAGCTCTTATTTGATCAATACTTAATAATCTATCACTAATACGTGCTAAAAGAGTTCTTTCTTCTAATATTTTTTCATCTGGTATTCTTACAACTGCAAAATGACCAAACAATATTTCAGCACTGGCTACACAAGAAGAAATCAAAGACTCAATATCAAATGAATCTCTTAAAAGATTTCTAACAATAGCCATATCACCATCTAAATCCTTCAATACTGACGCAGCCTCAAATGTTCTAGAACCTGTTCTATAAGTGAAATTATTCGTATCTACAACAAGTCCTGCTAATGAAACAGTCGCAAGTGATGGTGTAATTTTAACATCATCATAAAACATAAATAACTCACTAACTAATTCTATTGTTGAAGAAGCATAAGGCTCAACATAATTAACAATAGGATCATTAAATGAAACTTCTCCGTGTCTATGATGATCTATAACAACTAAATTTTTTATTGATTCTAACATATACGGATACATAGCTATTGTAGGACTTTGTGTATCAGTACTTATTAAAAGAGTATTTTGTTTGATATCAGCTTGATGCGGATTAATCAAATCAAGAAGACTTTCAGGGTCATGTTCTGACAAATAATTATATAATTTTTTTACACTTGAATCAACATTATTTAATTCAAATAACCCCTTCGCATCTTTTCCACATGCTTTAGCTATTTTAACAACAGCTAACATTGATGCAAAAGCGTCACAATCTGCCATTCTATGAGTCATGACAATTACATTACTTGATGAAGCTATCGCTTCTTTTATCGCAATTGCTTGTACTCTTGCATTAACTAACGTATTCTTTTCAAGTGCATTCGTTTTTCCACCAAAATATTGAATCTTCTCATTTTCAATATTTACAACAGCTTGGTCTCCACCACGTTTTTCTGCAAGTTCTAGTGCTTGTTGAGCTAAAGAACCTATTTCATCAATATCTTTATCGAAACACGCAACACCTATACTTACAGACATCTTTAAATGATTTTTTTGAACAACATCTCGAATTTGATTTAAAACATCAAATTTATCTTCAATCATACCATTTAAATGTTCTCTATCAAACAACAATACAAGTCTATCATTATAACCTTGTAAGTACGCTTTATGAAGTGTCGCATAATCTGATATTTCACCTAATATTTGTCCTCTTAAATTAGATTGTTCTTGCATATCAAATTTCTTAATTGATTCTTCAAAATTATTAATAGATATAATCGCAATTGCTGTTATATGATTATTATATCTAATTTGTAATTTTTCACGAGTAGTTTGATTAAACAAATATAATACCTTATTTTCATTATTAAAAACAACTTCATAATAATTTTCATCAATTATTATAATATCTTTAGTAGCTTTGCTTCTTATTTTTAATATAATATTAGGAATAACTTCATCTAAAGATATATCTAGAATTTGTTTTTGAAACATATTCTTTAAATTCTTATTAGCCCATTTAATAACAAAATCATCATCATATACCAATATACCTATTGGTAATTCAGTAAATGCTTGATCTCCAGCTTGATTGACATGATATGAAATATTAGTCCATGCTTCAAGTCTATTTTCAAGCCATTTAATTTTTTTACTTTTTTTATCGTAGTATAAAATAGTAATTAGCACAGCTGTTATAACTAAGAAAACTATAACTAAAACTAAATATACATTTCTATTAATTTTAAATGGATTTAAAATATATAAAGTGATAAAAAATCCTGATAAAACGCAACCTAAAATTGCACCAACTAGCTTCCTCAATATGAACACCTCGCTAATTTATATTTTATCATTTTTATAATAGCTTATCAACTTTTTACAATATTAAATAAAGATAATTTCTAATTACCAACACGTAATATTTTCGAATTTTCAATAAGATCACCATAATGATTAATTGAAAGAATCATTTTCTCTTTACCTATTTTGTTTATAACATCAATAATCATACTAGCAGTCACAGTATCTATTTTCGCATTCATTTCATCTAAAAATAGTATATTACCATCTAATAGTATCGCTCTTGCGATATTAAAAAGCGATAATTCCCCAGAAGAATAATCTGTTGTAATTAATTTTTTATCAATATCATCAATTCGCCCAAGGCCACATAAATTTAATACTTCATATACTCTTTCTTTAGATATATTTTTTCTTTCTAATGTAACCTCTTCATATATTGTTTTATTGGTAAAGAAATAATCTTGATAAACAATACCAAATATTCTTTGTCTAGTTTCGTCATTAAGTAAATAAGTTGGAACTCCATTAAGTGTTACACTTCCACTATCTGGATAAATAAGTCCATATGCAAGTTTAAATATCGTTGATTTACCTGCACCACTTCTTCCTTCAAGAGTTAAATGTTCATGATCTTTTAATACTAAATTAAAATTTTCAATAACATTTACTTTTTTATCATAAGAATATGTTACATTTTTAAACTCTAACACAAAATCATTTGATTCTTCTAAACTCAATTCTTTAGCCTTATCTTCAGGTAATTTGAAAAATTCTTTTATTCTTTCTATACCAGCCAAACTCTTTTGAATTGTTTGCATTTCATCCCCTAATTTTTCAATTGGACTAAATATATCTGTTATATAATCAATACCTGCTACAACTGCCCCAACTGTCATTCCAAACCACGAAATATCGTATGCAGCAAGACATATAATAAGCGCAATAACAATTCCTCTAATCATTTGAACAATTGGTGAAATAATAGAATCATAAAAACTAGTTTTTTGTTCAGTAACAAAATGTTTATTTAATACATCATTATATCTTTTAGCTATATTATCATATACTCTAAATGACTTAATAGTATGTATATTTTCTAGATTTTCTAAAATAGAATTATTTACATTACCCTCTAATTTTCTATTTCTTAATTGAACTTTTCTTAATCTATTTTTAAGTACCCAAGTTATTGAAAAAATAATAGGAATAAATACTACAACTATTAATCCAAATAGTATAGAAAACATAAAAACAGAAAACAATATACCTATAATCTTAAACAAATCAATCACAAGTGATACAACACCTGATGTTATTAATTTATCAATACTATCAACATCATTACTAAAATATGCTTCTAATGTACCTGCATCAAATTTTGTAAAACTAACATAGTCTAATCTATTAACTTTTTTTAACATATCAAGTCTTATATTTTTGCTAATACCTTGACTTATCACAGAAAGTAAAACATTTTTTGAGAAATTGAAGATATTAGTAATAATAAAACTTAAAAAATAGAGTACAGCAAATTTTAAAACAATTTTTTTACTACTTGTTTTAAGTCCATCATCAATAAGTCTTTTTAATATTTGAGGTGGAAGTAGACTTAACAAGGTAAATAAAACAATACAAATGATACAAAAAATCAAAATGAAAGGATGTTTTTTAAAATATCTTTTCATTGAATTAAATACACCCATTAAAATCCACCTCCCATCAGTTCATTAAATCCATTATTATCTAATAGTTCATCAAACGTCCCAATATGTCCTGTATTATTTTCTAAATAGATAATTTTATCACTAAACTTTAAAGTTTCTTTTTGATTATTTATAATAATAAAAATAGTATTTTTATAATTTTCTTTAATGTTATTAATAATATCTATACTCATAGTTATTCCAATTGCGTTGAATGGATCATCTAATATAACAAGCTTTGGAGAGTTATATAAACACCTAGCGATTTGAAGTCTTCTTTGCTGACCGCCAGAGATATTTAATAATGAATGACTTAATATTTCATTTTCTTTATTTACAAAAGAATTAATATCATCCTCTAAACATGCTGACTTTACAGCTAAATCAAAATCACCTTCATTACCAAAAGTAATATTATATTTTAACGTATCATTAAATATTTCAACCTTACCAGGCGCATAATGGATAAATGAATTAATTTTATCATTTCTTATGTCTTTAAGTTCATAACCTGCAAGTTTAATACTACCAGAATAATCATAAACACCACTAAGAGCTCCTACAAGTGTTGTCTTACCACTTCTAATTCTTCCACACACACCTATAATATCACCTGGCTTAGCGCTAAATGATATATTATGAAGTATAAATTCTTTATCATATCCAAATTCTAAATCATTAACATAAAGACCATCTTCATTCTTTTCTTCTAAATATCTAGGCTTAATATCAGTTGTCATATAACCTTTGCATCTTTCCCACGCAACAAATCCATTTTGAACATAATTGATAATACGACCAACGAATCCACATTTCTTTCTAGCTAACGTAAAAGATGAAATAAATGCTGTAAGCACACCTATTTCCCAAATTCCATCAAGCACTTTAATACCACCAAAATATATTGCAAAAACATATCCAATTGCCGCAATACCTAAATATAAAGGTTCTAATGAGGTTCTTAAAACAGTATTTTTTATTGCCTTTTTTTCGACATCATTTAACGTATTTTTATATTTATCATAATAATTTTTATTTATACCAAATCCACGATAATATATTTCATTTTGTAAAACAGTTAAATTCTCTTTTTTTGACAAAGAATATACTTCTTTATATTCTCTTGTTGATTTTTTCACCTTAATGCCTATAAATACACTAATAAAAATAACTAAGAAAGGAAATATCATACATATTGCAGTTAATTGCCAATCCATTAATCCCATAAATATGAAATACGATACAAGTAAAACGCCTGAATCGAATATTTCAGCAAACAAGGTTTCAACCGCCTCAGACGCATCTCTAATATCCGCTAGTTGTCTATTCATTATATCCCCATAAGTTGAAAATTGAAATCCACTAATATCACATAAAAGCAAATTACTAAAAGCTTTTGTTCTCATTTGCAAAATCATTTTATTTGCAAATACTCTTCTACATATTCTTTTAATCAAACGATTTATTTGAACGAAAAATACTAAACATAGAAAATAAAGAATTAATTTTAAAGTTTCTTTAAATGGTTCTAAGTTATTAAATGAATCAATTAAATATCCTTGAAAAGTAGGCACAAATGCCGTAGATACATTAAATAAAAAAGATGTAACAGAAAGAAGTATCGCAACCTTTATATTTAATTTAAAATAAGTTCTAATTCTATCATATCTTAATTCTTTCAACGCTATCACCTCTCATTCATTATATATATAAATTTACTTATTACTCGGAAAAACTTACACAAAAAAGAAAAAAAGACCTTATTAGATTACTAATAAGATCATTAACTTTATTATTCCTTAACGAAAGGTAGTAAAGCCATATGTCTAGCTCTCTTAATAGCGATAGCTAGTTTTCTTTGATACTTAGCAGAAGTTCCTGTAGCACGACGAGGTAAAATCTTTCCTCTATCAGTTACGAACTTTCTTAATAAGTCTACATCTTTAAAATCAATATGTTCAATCTTATTTTGAGTAAAGTAACATACTTTTCTTCTACGACGTTGATTGTTATTTCTTTGCATACTTAGTTCCTCCTTATTAGAATGGTAGGTCATCTTCTGAAACATCAGACACATTAAAAGTATCTGGTTGAGATTGACTCTTTTGTTCTTGGAAATTATTATATCCAACATTTTGTTGTGGTCTTTGAGAATTTTGTCCTATTGAACTATCTCTAGGTTGTAGATTTTGTACAGTATCACAAACAACTTCTGTTACATAACGTGTTTGTCCATCTTGACCTTGATATTGTCTTGTTTGAATTCTTCCTGTAACTGCAAGTAAATATCCTTTCTTGATATACTTTGCAAGGAATTCAGCAGATTGTCTCCAAACAACACAATTAATAAAGTCTGTATGACGTTCACCAGATTGACTAGTTTGATAACCATCTACTGCAAGCGAAAACGAAACAGTAGCTATATTATTACTAGTGTATCTCAATTCTGGATCTCTTGTGATTCTACCAACCAATACTACATTATTAATCATGGCTATATCCTCCTAATTATTCAGCATTAACAACGATATAACGAATAATGTTTTCATTGTATCCAACAACACGGTTGAATTCTTCGATTGCTTTCTTAGTTGCTTCAACATTTAAAACAACATAATATCCCTTACGATTCTTTTCGATTTCGTAAGCAAGCTCTTTTAATCCCCATTCCTTAGTCTCTAAAACCTTAGAATCATTCTTTGTAAATAATTCAGCTACACCAGCAACTTCTTTTGCAATTGCATCTTGGTCTAGAGTAGGACGAACGATATACATAACTTCGTACTTTTTCATCTAATTGCACCTCCTATGGTCTATGGCCTAGCATCAATGTGCGTAGGCAAGGGTTGCGTACAAACGCCCTTAAATAATACCACATATCAATTAATAATTCAAGTGATTTTTACACATTTTTGTTTTTCCATAACTATTATTGTTATTATAAAAAATGTGCAACTACCTATTAGATAGTTACACATAAAAAGTTTGTTTTACTTTTTATACATTTGCGCTAATTTTTCAAACTTAGGCAAACTTCTTAAAACAAAATCAGTAGTTACACAATATGCAATTCTAAAGTGACCTTTTACACCAAATGTATCAGATGGAACTAATAATAAATCTAATTTTTTAGCATTTTCACAGAATTTTTGGCTATCTTCTTCTAAACACTTAGGAAACATATAAAATGTTCCGCCAGGTTTAACAACCGTAAATCCAAGACTTGTTAATTTATCATATAAAATATTCATATTAGTCTCATAAACACTTAAATCAGATGTATCATCTAAACATTTACTTACCGCCATTTGAATTAAAGATGAAGGACAGTTATGCCCTATTCCCCTAGAAATTTGAGCACAAATTTCAATAATAAGTTTACTATCATGACACTTCGGATTTACAGCTACATATCCAATTCTTTGTCCCGGTAAAGATAATGATTTAGAGAAAGAATAACACATTATTGTATTATCATAATACTTTGAAACAAAAGGACTCTCTACACCGCTAAACACTATTTCTCTATATGGCTCATCAGTTATTAAAAAAATGTCATGACCATACTCATTTTCATATTTTTTAAGTATTTCTGAAAGTCTAACAATAGTATCCTTAGAATAAACTATTCCACTAGGATTATTAGGCGTATTTATTAAAACGGCCATTACTTTAGGATTCATCATCTCTTCAAATTTATCAAAATTAATTTGAAAACTAGAAACATCTGCCTCTACTACTTTTAAAACACATCCTGCACCACCAACATAATGATTATATTCTGGAAAATACGGTGCAAATGTAATAACTTCATCGCCCACTTCTGTAACAGCTCTAATCGCATGAGCTATTGCCCCTGCTGCACCTGTGGTTGGAAATATATGATCCTTAGTATAATTCATATTAAATCTATTATTTAAAGATTTCGCAACTTCCTCACGCATCTTATCATTACCTAAATTAGGACTATATCCATTTACTTTAATTGAATCCTCATTTTTCATAATGTCCATAATTGCCTCATCAAAAGAAAACGGTGCTCTTACACTCGGATTACCTAAAGAATAATCAAAAACATTTTCTTCTCCTACAATTTTCTTTCTAGAAAGACCATACATATACATTTCTCTAATTTGTGATTTATTATTTGTCATTTCTTTAAACTTTTTATTTATCATATTACATACCTTCTATATATTCTATTATTTTCTTTATTGCGTATAACGCAGTGTTCTTCCTAACATTATTTCTTCCTATATCAGTGAAATTTATAGTTTCGGTATAAACTTTTCCACAAACATAATATCCAAAACAAACCATACCAATAGGTTTTGTTTTTGTAGCCCCTGTTGGCCCTGCGATACCAGATACCGCAATTGCGATATCACTATTTGCTAATCTTGCACCACCAAGCGCCATTTCATAAGTTACTTCTTCACTTACAACACCATATTTTAATATAATATCTTTTGAAACACCTACAATATTTTCCTTTGACTCATCTGAATATGTAACAAATGACATATTAAATACTTTAGATGCATTACTTACATCAACAATTAAAGAACTAATCATACCACCTGTACATGATTCAACTGTTGTAATAGTAAGATTTTTTTCTATTAATAAATTAACTAATTTTTCTTGCATGTTTCATTCTCCAGTAAATCTACATATCCATATTCATAATTAATTACTAAATTAAAATTACCTTTATCCTTGGTATTTTTTTCTAATAATTCATTTATTTCCTTATCACTAAGTTTAAAGTTTCTGGGTTTTAGTACATCAAAAATAACATTTTCACCATTACTTTTTTCTACAATTCTAAAATCATGTAAAAATAAATTATTATCTATATTACTTAAAACTTCTTCAAATATTTTCTTCAATTCAATAACTCTTGGGTTATCATTTTCAATCGGATCCATATGTATAACAATATCAATATCATATTTTTTTGAGACCTCGTGCTCAATTAAATCAATCGCTTCATGTACAACAAGTACATTCATACTTGCAGGTACTTCGACATGAATACTCATAAATGTTTTTCTAGGACCATATAAATGACATTGAATGTCATGAACCCCAAGGACAATATCATATGATTTTATATCACTAATAACCTTCTCTAAATCCTCTTTATTAAGACCTTCTCCAATTAAAGGGCTTGCTGATTCTTTAACCAATCCAATACCAGAGAAAATAATAAAAATTGATAATATTATACCAATAATACCATCTACGTACATAAATTTTGTGTAATAAAATACTATACTTCCTACTAATACCGCAAGAGTAGATATACAGTCATTTCTACTATCAACAGCTGAAGCTCTAATACTAACACTATCTATTATTTTACTTATTCTATAATAGAAAAGAGCTAATATGACCTTTAATACAACTGAAATACTTAATATGATAATTATAATACTACTTATTTCCATTTCGCTAGGATTAATTATTTTAAAAACTGAGTTATATAGTAATTCTCCACCAACAACTAATATAATGACACTTATTATAATTCCTACAATATATTCAATTCTTTGATGTCCATAAGGATGATCGTCATCTGCTGGTTTACTTGCCAATTTAAACCCTACTAAATTAATAACACTACTTCCCATATCAGCTAAATTATTAATCGCATCTGCAATTATTGAAATACTTCCACTAAGAACACCCGCAAATAACTTAATTATGCTAAGTATTATATTAACAATAATTCCAAATATACTCGAAAGAGTTGCATGTGCTAATCTAACATTTTCATCACTAACATCTTTATAATTCTTAATAAAAATTCTTCTTAATAAATTTACCATAAAATACCTCTTGTATGATTTTAACACATATTTATATTTTTTTAAATAATTAACAATAATATAAAAGGTGGTACTATGTTTAAAAAAATATTATTCATATTATTTTTAAATTTATTAATTATTCTTTTTATTATATTAACTGATAAAAAAATAGATAACATAAATGATATTAACAAGATACAAATATACGATTCAAATTTAAACTTAATATATGAATCCCAAAATAATCATGAATCTGATTACATTTCACTTGATGATATTAATCCTTTAATGATTAAATCGCTTATCGCAATCGAAGATAAAAAATTCTATTCTCACTATGGTTTTGATATATATAGTATATTTAGAGTATTACTTAAAAAAAGTAAGGGAGGCGCTTCTACTATTACTGAACAATATTTAAAAAATCTTTATTTCACCAACAATAAATCGTATATAAGAAAACTAAAAGAATTACTATATGCTATAAGACTAGAAAGATTATATAGTAAAAATGAAATTATAGAAGCTTATTTAAACACTATATATTTCGGAGACAATATATATGGTATTAAAAATGCTATAAAGCATTACTTTTCTAAAGATGCTAAATCGATAAATATAGATGAAATAGCTCTTTTATTAACATTAATAAATAGTCCATCATCATCAAATCCTATATATAATTATGATACTGCATTAATAAAAAGAAATAAAATATTATATAAATTATACTTAAACAATGTTATAACAAAAAATGAATATCAAAATAACATCAAAAAGCCTATTAAATTAAAGATAGAAAATGTTATCTCCTACTCATACCCTATTTTGTATTATAAAGATCTTGTAATGAAAGAATATAAAAGTTTAGGTTTAAAAAAGAAATTCAATAATGTAACTAAAATATATACATCTTTTGATTCTTCTTTAAATAACGAATTATATAATCATTTAAAAAATTACAATCATATGTGTAATTTTGGAATATATATTCTTGATAATAAAGGTTATGTTTTATCTTGTATTTCAAATAATTATTATAATCAATTCAATATAGTAAAAAAAGGTATTAGAGATATAGGATCTACTATAAAACCATTTATATATTATAAAGCACTCGAAAACGGAATAAGCGAAACTAAAAAGTTAGAATCTAAAAAAACAACTTTTAAAATAAATAATAAAGAATATACTATTCATAATTATAATAATATTTATCCTGAATTTAAAATAGACATGAAATATGCACTCGCAACAAGTGATAATATATATGCTTTTAAAATGTATAATCTAGTAGGTGGATATAATGTAGTAAATCTTCTTAAAAAATTTAATATTAACGCTAAAGATGAACCATATCTAGCATTAGGTAATATCGCAATGAACCTAGAAACACTTACAATCCTATACAATACTCTATCTACCTTAGGAGTATATTATAATAATAGAACAATTAAATATATAAAAAATAATGATAAAGTTATTTATAAATCATATCCTGAAAAAAAAGTTATATTAAATAAAACTATTACTTTAAAATTAACAAACATGTTAACAGGAATGTTTGACACAAAAATAAAAAGGGCAACCGGTTTAAGCATTGCCCAAAATATTAATTATAAATTAGCAGGAAAAAGCGGCCTTACTGACTATGATTCATATATGGTCGGATATAACCCTTTATATACAGTTGGTGTTTGGTGTGGATTCGTTAATAATATTTTACTTAATGACATAAAGGATAAACAATTATCTAAACAATTATTTTGCCATGCATTTAATACTTTGATGGAAAACAAAGAAAATATTTGGTATTAAAGCCAGGCTGCTCCTACTAATATTATTAGTATGAATAAAACTAAAATAAACGCAAAACCACCACTAGAATTTGACTTTGTATTATTTTTTTCATTGTTATTACAACAAACTGCCATAAACTCACCCCTAATTTAATATATTAAGAGAAAGTTATTAGTGTTAATATTTTTTTCACACTTTAATAGTATACGGTTCATAAACATTCTTATTTTTTCTATATCCTTCTATATAAATATTATCTAATATAGATAAGGCAAGAATATTTACAAAATCCGAAGAGGATTTTATTTCATAATCATTAACCTTAGTTATTAGGTCTCCAGTTCTAACAAGTCCATAAAAACTACTAGTTGAAGATACTTGTGCTATATATAAAGCGTAAGTAACACCTTCAGGAAGATTATATGTTTGAGATTCTCTATCATTAATATAAACATATTCATAATATTTTAAATCAAGCGTAGGCCTATTTATCTTGTTACATTCAGCTGATTCTAAAGATGATATAAACCTAGATAAATGTTGCGAAGAAATTGCGTAATTAAATCCAAAAAAAGACATATCAGTCTCTCTATCTACATTCATTCCAACCAAGTTACCTTCATAATCAATCAAAGGAGAACCAAGAAAATCTTTTGATGGTAATGCTGTGTGCCTTAGTAATCTACCATCATATCCTGAAATAACACCATCATAGATAGAATTTCTATAATTTGAATTATATGTTGTCATGGAAGTTTGTTTTTCTGATGCGATAGTAAAGACTTTTGTTCCAGAAGTAGTTTTACTTTTATCATTAATCTCTAACGGCTCAAATTCTTTATCAGTAGTAAATTTAAAACATGAAACGCCATTATAAACATCATATCCCATCAATTCAGCTTCTACAGATGTATCATCATTAAAAACTATATAATATTTAACAAGATACTTTGAAATATTAGAGTTATAATTTGTAATAACAAAATATTCTTTATTAAACTTTTTATAAATAAATGCAGTACTATATACATTTTCTAAGTATGATTTATAGTTTATTAATACGGTACTATTTTCTACTTTTGAAATCGCATTTAATCTCATTTCTTCTGTTTCTTCTAATGTGACATTCTCGTATAAATCAATCGTTTTTTCTTTTTTACATGAACTAATAGAAAGCATCATAAAAAACGTTAAGATGAAAATAAATATTTTTTTCATATTATCATCTCCTATAATGTAAAATTCTTAGATTGACAGAATAGTCTAACTCTTTCAATATCAATCGCAAATCCAATACCTTCTATAATTTCATTATCCGGAGCTAATTTAGAAACATTAATACCAATTAATCTACCTTGTAAATTAAATAATCCTCCACCGCTATTTCCTGGATTAATAGTAGCTTGATGTTGTATCAAATGAGCTGTAGAATTAACTTTACTAACAACGCCTACTGTAAGAGTATTGTAAAATTCTAAAGAATGAGGACAACCAATTGCGAGCACATCTTGACCCTTAGTTACAACATCATCCTTAATTATAGCGACATCTATTGTCTTAGTACGAGGTGTTTTAATTTTCAGAATTGCAAGATCCATTGATTCATTTTTAATTCTCTCACTATAAGATGTACAAGCTACTAATGAAGCTGCATAATATTCACCATTTCCAAAGAATATACTTAAATTTGTTGATTCCTTAGAACGATCATCTGCCTCTATAACATGTCTATTAGTTAAAAAATATGAATATGTATCATCTTTTTTTATGCAAACACATGAACCAATTCTTGATGATGTAGAAGATATTTCATTTCGTACACCATAACAAGATTGATACACTTTGTTATATACCTCTGAATACTTAGTTGTAATTTGTGTTGTATCAATTGATGAATCAACTTGTGGTTCATCACCTATAAAGTTATTTATAAAATCACATGATGATAAACTAAATATTAATAATATACATACAAAAAATGAATAAATTTTTCTTTTCATAATCCACCCTTATAACCTAAATAAACGAATCGCGTTATTTTCAGTTATCCTTTCTATTTCCTTTTCATCTAAGTTTCTTATTTTAGCTATTTCATCTCTTACTAAACTAACATAACTAGATTCATTTCTCTTCCCTCTGTAAGGAGATGGAGCTAAATACGGGCAATCTGTTTCAATTAATAGCCTATCTAACCATACATTTAAAGCTACACTTTTAGGTTCTTTAGCATTTTTAAAAGTAACAGGACCTCCTAAAGATATATATAAGCCTAATTCTAAAAATTTTTGTGCCATTTCCCAAGAGCCACTATAACAATGCATAACTCCTCTTATACTTCCCTTATATTTTGATACAATATCATAAGTATCTTTTATTGCTTCTCTACTATGAATTATAACAGGTAAGTCATATTTTATGCATAATTTTAATTGTTCTTCAAACAAAGCTTTTTGAATATCTTTATTATCTTTTACCCAGTAATAATCAAGACCACATTCACCTATTGCGTATACTTTATTATTTATTATAAAGTTCTCTAAATAATATATATCATCCATATAATTAATATTAGCTTCGCTTGGATGTATTCCACATGTAGGATAAATATTTTCATATTTTTCAGATAACTCTAAAGCCTTTAAATTTGTATCTCTAGAAAATCCTACAAGTATAATTTTCGATACTCCTATTTCAAACGCTCTTTTTATACATTCGTCTCTGTCTATATCAAATTGTTCGTCAAATAAATGAGAATGTGTGTCTATCATAATTTCATCCCTTATCTAAGTATCTTAAGTATAACATAAAACGAAAACAAAAAAAAGGTGTTCCATAAGAAACACCTTAATATAATACTAACTATTATTCAATAATGTCAACTACTGAACCAGCACCTACAGTACGTCCACCTTCACGGATAGAGAACTTAGTTCCTTGTTCGATAGCAATTGGGTGAATTAATTCAACAGTCATAACTGTGTTGTCACCTGGCATAACCATTTCTGTACCTTCAGCTAAAGTAATAACTCCAGTGATGTCAGTAGTACGGAAATAGAATTGAGGACGGTAGTTAGTGAAGAATGGAGTATGACGTCCACCTTCTTCCTTACTTAATACGTATACTTGAGCAGTAAACTTGAAGTGAGGATGAACTGAACCTGGTTTAGCAAGAACTTGACCACGTTGGATTTGATCACGAGTGATTCCACGTAATAATGCTCCAATGTTGTCTCCAGCTTCAGCATAGTCTAATAACTTACGGAACATTTCAATTCCTGTACAAACTGTAGTTTGAGTTTCTTTGATACCAACGATTTCTAGAGTATCAGAAAGTTTTAATTGACCACGTTCAACACGTCCTGTAGCAACAGTTCCACGTCCTGTGATTGTGAATACGTCTTCAACTGGCATTAAGAATGGTTTGTCGTTGTCACGAACTGGAGTTGGAATATATTCATCAACTGCAGCCATTAATTCTTCAACCTTAGCAACCCATTGAGGTTCTCCATTTAAAGCTCCTAAAGCTGATCCACGGATGAATGGAATTTCATCTCCTGGGAATTCATATTCATTTAATAATTCACGAATATCCATTTCAACTAATTCGATGAATTCTTCATCATCGATCATATCACACTTGTTTAAGAATACAACTAATCTAGGTACTCCAACTTGTTTTGATAATAAGATGTGCTCTCTAGTTTGAGGCATTGCTCCGTCAGCTGCAGAAACAACTAAGATAGCTCCGTCCATTTGAGCAGCTCCTGTAATCATGTTCTTAACGTAGTCAGCATGACCTGGACAGTCTACGTGTGCATAGTGACGGTTAGCAGTTTCATATTCAACGTGAGAAGTATTGATTGTAATTCCTCTTTCTCTTTCTTCTGGTGCTCCGTCGATTTGGTCGTAGTTCATAGCTTTTGCTCCACCCTTAGAAGCTAAAACGTTAGTGATAGCTGCAGTAAGAGTAGTTTTACCATGGTCTACGTGTCCGATTGTACCAATGTTAACATGTGGTTTAGTACGGTTAAATTTTTCCTTTGCCATTTATATGGTCCTCCTAATTTTTTTTATTATATTTATAAGTTAGTAATTTTTATTACACAACCTATTTTACACAAATGACTCTAATAAATCAAGTCGTTAATTAATTTTGTCCTCTTTTTTTAACAATTTCTTCTTGAATTGAACGAGGGCAAGCTTCATAGTGGTCCATTTGCATTATAAATGTTCCACGTCCTTGAGTATTTGAACGTAATGCAGTTGCATATCCAAACATTTCAGAAAGTGGTACAAATGAACGAATATTCATTGCGTTTCCACGTTTTTCTTGAGATTCAAGACGTCCACGACGGCTAGTGATATCTCCGATAACGTTACCTACATAATCTTCAGGAACGATAACATCAACAACCATAATTGGTTCTAAAAGAACTGGTTTACACTTGTCCTTAGAAGCCTTTAAAGCTAATGATGCAGCTACCTTATAAGCCATTTCAGATGAGTCAACGTCATGGTAAGATCCATCAAATAATGTACACTTAATATCGATTACTGGATATCCAGCAATAATTCCGTTTGGTAAAGCTTCTTGTAATCCCTTGTCTACTACTGGAATATATTCTCTAGGAACAGTTCCTCCAACGATAGCGTCAACGAATTCATATCCTTTACCTTCATTTGGTTCAAACTTAATCCAAACATGTCCATATTGTCCACGTCCACCTGATTGACGAATGAATTTTCCTTCAACATCAGCAGCAGCTGTGATTGTTTCACGGTATGAAACTTGAGGTGCACCTACATTTGCAAGTACATTGAATTCTCTTTTCATACGGTCAACAATGATATCTAGGTGAAGTTCACCCATACCAGCGATGATTGTTTGTCCTGTTTCAACATCAGTATAAGTCTTGAATGTTGGGTCTTCTTCAGCAAGTTTTAATAATGCTGTAGTCATCTTATCTTGATCAGCCTTAGTTTTTGGTTCAACTGCAACTGAGATAACTGGTTCAGGGAATACCATTTGTTCAAGAATGATACTTGATTTTTCAGAAGTTAATGTATCTCCAGTTGTAGTTCCCTTGAAACCAACAGCTGCAGCGATATCTCCTGCATAAACTTCAGTAATTTCTTGTCTATGGTTAGCATGCATTTGCATGATACGTCCTAAACGTTCTTTAATACCTTTAGAACTATTTAATACATAAGATCCTGATGAAGCATTTCCTTGGTAAACACGGAAGAATGTTAACTTTCCAATGAATGGGTCAGTTAAAACCTTGAATGCTAAGGCAGCAAATTCACCTTCATCAGAAGGATTAATTGATACTTCAGCTCCGTCTTCATCATGAGCAATAATTGTTCCTACATCAATAGGAGATGGTAAGTAATCGATAACTGCGTCAAGCATTCTCTTTACTCCCATATTCTTGAATGCTGATCCACATAGAACAGGGAAGAATTGAACTGATAAAGTAGCCTTACGGATAACTTCTTTAATCTTTTCAATGCTGATTTCTTCACCTTCTAGGTACATCATCATCATTTCATCATCAAATTCAGAGATAGTGTCGATTAACTCTTCTCTCTTTTCCTTACAAATGTCAACTAATTCAGCAGGAACTTCAACTTCCTTATAGTTTTCATCTGCTTGACCATCATAAACATAAGCTTTCATTGTAATAAGGTCAACATGTCCCTTAAATTCATCTTCAGCTCCGATTGGCCATTGAACAGCTGCAGCTTTAGCTCCTAGTCTATCATGAATAGTACTAATTGAATAAGCAAAATCTGCACCCATCTTATCCATTTTATTTACAAATACAATACGAGGTACATTATAATCAGTAGCTTGACGCCAAACTGTTTCAGTTTGTGGTTCAACTCCTGCTTGACCGTCTAGAACTGTAACAGCTCCGTCAAGAACACGAAGTGAACGGCTAACTTCTACTGTAAAGTCAACGTGACCTGGAGTATCGATGATGTTTACACGATACTTAACATCATCAGTACTATGAGTCCAAATAGCAGTTGTTGCAGCTGAAGTGATTGTAATACCACGTTCTTGTTCTTGAGCCATATAATCCATTGTTGAAGCTCCGTCATGAGTTTCTCCGATTTTATGAATCTTTCCAGTGTGGTATAAAATACGCTCTGTTGTAGTTGTCTTACCAGCATCAATGTGAGCCATGATACCGATATTACGTGTGTGTTCAAGTGTATATTCTCTTGCCATACTCTATCTGCTCCTTTAATAAATTAGAAACGATAATGAGCAAATGCCTTATTAGCTTCTGCCATTTTGTGAGTATCCTCACGTTTCTTAACAGATGCTCCTTGTCCATTTGAAGCATCAACGATTTCTTTTGCTAATTTTTCTTCCATTGTCTTTTCATTTCTAAGACGAGAATACTTAATTAACCATCTTAAACCTAAAGTTTGTCTTCTATCAGGTCTAACTTCTACTGGAACTTGATAGTTTTGTCCACCAATACGACGGCTTCTAACTTCTACTAATGGCATAATATTTTCCATAGCTTGGTTGAAAACTTCTAGTGGATCGTTTCCAGTTGTTTCTTTAACACGGTCGAATGCACCGTATAAAATGCTTTGCGCAGTTCCCTTCTTACCATCTAACATGATAGCATTGATGATTCTAGTAACTGTCTTAGAACCATATATTGGATCTGGAAGCACATCTCTTTTAGCAATATGTCCCTTACGAGGCATGAGCGATTCCTCCTTTAATTTTATATTTTATATTTGATCAATTACTTTTTGGCTTTTGGTCTCTTAGCTCCGTATTTTGAACGGCTTTGAAGACGATTAGCAACACCTGTAGTATCTAATGCACCACGAATAATATGGTAACGTACTCCTGGAAGGTCCTTAACACGTCCTCCACGGATTAATACTGTACTGTGCTCTTGAAGTGAATGTCCGATTCCTGGAATATAAGCTGTAACTTCCATTCCGTTTGTTAATCTAACACGGGCATACTTTCTTAAAGCTGAGTTAGGCTTCTTTGGTGTCATTGTAGTAACACGTGTACATACTCCACGCTTTTGAGGAGCATTTACAGAAGTATAACGCTTTTGAAGTGAATTAAATCCAACTCCTAAGCTAGGTGACTTAGATTTAGTAGTCTTGTCTTGTCTTCCTTTACGAACTAATTGTGCTATTGTTGGCATCTTTGAGTTCTCCTTTCTACCACAAAGTGATAATTAATATCTATATTTTTTCTCACTATAAAAAATTATCAAAATTTTCACAGCAATGTCATTATATTAAATATAAGTCTCATTGTCAATAAAAAAAGTTAAAAAAAATAAAAAAAATTTTCAAATATGAAACGCCGAAAAGTGTGGAATGTTATTTTCCCTTAAGTAAGTCATTATTTCAATTTGTTATTTTTTCTGAAAAAGAGCTAAAAAATGGCTTTAAAACTAGTCCACGTATCTTAGTGTTTCTTATTTTTATTAAAAAAATCAAACTTTTTATATAAAAAAGTGATATAATTGAACTATCTAAATGGTCTCATAGTTAATTAGGATATAACACCAACCTCCTAAGTTGGAATGATCGGTTCGAATCCGGTTGGGACTGCCATATGAAACAATAACTTCTTTTTTATAAGGAGTTTTTTTATTTTCTCACACGTATGAAAACATTATATTATCATTTTTTGATATCTTTTTATCGAAAAACGATAATTTTGTATTGACATTTGATAAATTTAGAATATAATAGTGGTGTAAAGGGAGGAAATAGTTATGGAAAACAGACAAAAAATCAAACAAATATCAGGAAAGGCATTAAAATTCATAAAGGTTCTAAAAATAATTTCTATTATTTTATTTGTATTATCACTAATATTCTCATTATTAATAATGGCAGGATGCATTAATGATGTATTATTAAAATTTTTAAATAATCATCCTAAAATATTAAATAATACTGATATAAAATTTAAAAATGATGGTTTAATTATTAATATTACTGAATACAAAATACCATTAAAGACAATAGTAGAGAATAATAAATTAAATGAATTATTATTAGATACAGGACTAAATATGCTAGTAAATAGCCTGGGAATACTTCTTACATTCTTTATTTTGAATTTCTTTAAAAAGGCAATTGAAATGATTAACACATCAGATACACCATTTACAGAAGAAATCATTAAAGAAATAAAGAAGACATTCATTTTAATATTTGTTATTGTACTTCTTAAATCAGCCATCGTATCAATTATAGTAGGTTTATCTCTATCTTGTGTATACTATATTTTCAAATATGGTATAGAATTACAAAAAGAATCAGACGAAACACTATAGTAGGTGACCTATGATTATATTAAGATTAGATAGAATAATGGCTGATAGAAAAATATCACTACAGGAACTAGCTTCTAAAGTCGGAATCACAAATGCTAATTTATCTAATATAAAAACAGGGAAAATAAACGCAATAAGATTTTCAACATTAAATTCAATTTGTGAAGTATTAAATTGTCAACCTGGCGATATATTAGAATACCAACCTGATAATAACTAAAAAAACGAGCATGAATACGTATTGGATACACAATATAATTCATGCTCTACTTTTTTAATTAAGTATTAAATTACCAACTATTTTTACTATTTCGCCTCTAATATTATTTACAGTAGAATAATTTACACATACTTTATTTCGATTATAAGATTCTAAACTTATATCTATAACAACAGAGCCACTCTTAATGTCTTTTATGGCTTCTTCTTTAATTTGAATAATTTTTAAATATGTTTCTTTAGATATATATTTCTTACTATATATATCATCAATTAAATTATCATATTCTTTTTTATTCATAATGCCATCTTCATACTTAAATATAGTGATTTTATTTGAATTATAATTATATTCAAATCCCATATACCCTGGAATCAAATATGATAAT
Source organism: uncultured Anaeroplasmataceae bacterium (assembly GCA_964548855.1). Classification (GTDB taxonomy): domain Bacteria; phylum Bacillota_I; class Bacilli_A; order Acholeplasmatales; family Anaeroplasmataceae; genus UBA3206. The sequence continues at coordinate 29,179 of CAZJSR010000001.1, forward strand.
TCTACTTTTTTCTCTAATTCATTTTTAGAATCTAACATACTCTCAATTTGTTCTAAATCTGCAATCGCAACGTAAAACCATTTCTTACCAAATTCATCAGTTACAAGCTTTCCAATATCATAAACTCTCTTAAGTTTACCGTCTCCAGTTTCAACACGATATTCACAATAATCATCGCATCCTGTTTCAGCAATCTTGTCATCAATTTCTTTTAGAACTCTTTCTCTATCTTCTACATATACCATATTAGGAAATTGATTATTAAATTTCTCTTTAAATTCATCTACAGATGAATAATTAAGTAAATTTAAAAGTCCATCACTAATATATGAAAATTTTTGTTCACCAGATGCCTCGTACCTTAATAGTCCCATCGGAACCATACCGATTTGTTTAGTAACTTGTTCAAAAAACTTATTAGTTGTAACCGATGCGTTATGCATCTCTGTTATATTTGTAACAGTACTAAAGAAATAATTAGATGACAATGTATTATATATATTTTTAAATGTAATTTTTATCCATACATTAAGTTCATCTAAATATACTTCACATTCCGAATTGCCTTTTTCTATTGCTTCTTTTATAGCAATTCTAGCCTTAGGTGTATCCTCATCGCAAATAGAAGCTAGTGCATTTTTTACATCACTTAAAAACACACCAGAATCATCCTTTATTGTTTTTAAGAATGCCTCATTAACCCACATTACTTCTAAATTATTATTACTGTATTCAAATATTCCAGATGGACCTGAAATATTATTAAATATATATGAACTTTTTGTATCTGAATCAATTATCTCATATATATATTTTAGTACATCAGTATCTGTATTTTCAGGTATTAATACTTCATGTTTAGTATTTTTTAAATAATTTTCAAATTCATCAATTGGCATAGGTTTCGCAAAATAAAAACCTTGCATATTATAACATGACATGTTCTTTAGTAAGTCAGCTTGTTCTTTGGTTTCAACACCCTCTGCAATAATAGACATATTAAGGCCTTGTGCCATACGTATAACAGAACTTACAATACTTCCGCCACGCTTATCAATATTATTGCCACTAAAGAATCTTAAATCCATTTTTAAAACATCTACAGGAACCTCTTTTAACATATTAAGCGATGAATACCCAGAGCCAAAATCATCCATTTCAACCTTAAATCCCGATGCTTGTAGTTCCTTCAAAATAGATATTATTTTATCCTTATTATCAACATAAGAATTTTCCGTAATTTCAACACTTAACATTTCTGGTTTTAAATCATATTTTAGTAATAAATCATTTAAAACTGAAACAACATTTAATTGATTTATATCTTTCCTTGAAACATTTATAGATAACGGAACAAATGGCATATCATTATCTAGCCATTTTCGCATATATTTACAAGTCGTTTCCCAAATATATTTATCAAGCACTACTATTTTTCCTGTTTCTTCTAAAACAGGAATAAAATCTGCAGGCGAAATAAATCCAAGTGTTTTACTATTCCATCTACATAAAACCTCAGCTCCTATAACACGATTATTTAAATAATCATACTGCGGTTGGAGCCACGCTTCAATTTCTCCTGTTTCAATTGCTTGATTTAAATTTTGATCAATTAAAATATTTTTTTCTCTTTTTTTCCAATCATCTGTGTTATAGATAGATACTATACCATTGTTATTCTCTTTAGCTTTTTTAGACGCATGCATTGAATAACTTATCATCTTATCTATTGACATATTATTAATATCATTTTTATTAATTAAATAAACACCAAAGTATGCATTAACTTTAAAACCATTTAAATATTCTTTAAAACTATTATTCACATCAACTAATAATTCATTTAAGAACTTTTTAATATTATCTTGTTTACTTTTCTTATCCAAACAATATAATATTGAAAATTTATCACCTGATATTCTTCCTACTAATTCTTTTTGACCAAGTTTAGAATTAATTTCATTACACCATGTGATTAATAGTTTATCTCCAATATCTTCACCAAAATTACTATTAATATAATTCAAGTGACTAATATCTGCATAAAATAGGCAAAATCTATTTTTTTTATGAAGTTTTAATATTTCTTCAACTCTTAACATAAATCCTTCTCTATTAAGCACTTGGGTTAAAGAATCAATATACTTCATTTTATGATTAAGATACATCATATCATCTAACATTTGTTGTCTTTTAATTTCTTCTGAAATATCTTGAATAGTACAAATAAATTCTTCAATAATACCTTCTTCACTATAAGTAAAAGGGAAAAATCTAAGCCTATGCCAGTTACCATCATTTTCATATTCAATACTATATGCACCAGTTTCTTTTAATGACTTTGAAATCAAATTAATATCTAAATCCTTAATCTTACTTAATGTGCTATTTAAAGTAGACTTAACAAATTCATCAGTTGATGCATCAAGATCACCATTAGTTCCTAAAATTTCATGTATATTTTCTTTTGCATATAATTCTTTATATGTGTTATTTTTTAAATTACATAAGTAAATTGATAAATATTTACCTGATATGCTCTTGAAATTTGTAATATCATATACAATCTTATCGTTCACTAAGCTCACCCCTCGCCTATTAACATAAATATAAAAGAGAATTTATATAATCATTATATCAAAAAACACGAATAAATGACATTATTTTACATTTATTTATATATTTTTAATCAAAATGTATAGATAAATATCATCTTTATAGTAAAAAAAAAGATATGTTAACATATCTTATCTTTATAAATACCATTTATAATATAAATTACCCACTCTGCAATATTAGTTGCATGATCTGCGATACGTTCAATATATTTAAGTACAAGTGTTGTATATATTACAAAACATTGATCATTATGGTCATTTATCTTATAATTTGTAAGTTCTTCTAAAAGTTCATCATAATATTTATCAATTTCATCATCATATTTAATAACTTCCAATGCTTTATTGTTATCCATATTGATAAAACTTGAAATCGCGTCATCTAACATTTTTATTGTATCATTTAACATTACTTCAATTTTTTCATTTCTTGAAATCTTTAATTCTTTAAGTTTCATAGAAAAGGTATAAATATCTTTAGCATGATCACCAATTCTTTCAATATCACTAACTAACTTTAATACAGCAGAAAGTTCTCTTAAATCACGAGAATATGGTCTTTCTTTTATTAATATATCAATACATACTTCATCTATCAATTTTTCATATTGATTAACTAAAAGATCATTTATTACGCAATCATCTATTTTTCCTAAATACAATCCTACTGATAAACTAATATTTTTCTTTACTAATTCACACATTTCTTTTATTAAATTATTAAGTCTTTCAATTTGTAAATCTATAAGCATATATTCACCTATCCAAATCTTCCTGTTATATAATCTTCCGTTTTCTTATTCTTAGGATTTTTAAAAAGTTCTATTGTATTATCATACTCAACTATTTCTCCTAACATAAAAAACGCTGTATAATCTGATATTCTTGATGCCTGTTGCATATTATGAGTTACTATTACAATACTATAATCTTTTTTTAGTTCACTAATAAGTTCTTCTATTTTTAAAGTCGCAATAGGATCTAATGCACTAGTTGGTTCATCCATCAATAAAACATTAGGTTTCATTGCTATAGCTCTTGCGATACATAATCTTTGTTGTTGTCCACCAGAAAGTCCTAGCGCATTATCTTTAAGTCTATCTTTAACCTCTTCATATAAAGACGCCTTTTTTAATGACTCTATAACTATATTTTCTAATTCTTTCTTATTCTTAATCCCTTGTGCACGTGGACCGTACGCAACATTATCAAAAATAGACATCGGAAAAGGATTTGGATTTTGAAAAACCATTCCTACTTTAGTTCTTAAACTGATTGGATTTATATCCATAATATTTTCACCATAAAAAGTGATACTTCCATCTATTTTACAATTTTCAATTAAATCATTCATTCTATTAAAACAACGAAGTAATGTTGACTTACCACACCCAGAAGGTCCGATAAAAGCTGTAACTTGTCCTTTTCTTATGTCAATAGATACATTTTTTAATACATGCGTATTACCATAAGAGAGATTAAGATTTTTCACATTAAAAATCATTTCTTCCATTTTAAGCCTCCATTTTATTTAACTTTTTACTAATCAATTTCACAAGTAAATTCATCGCAAATACTACAACTAATATAATAATCGATATAGCACATGATACTTCATAATTAGGATTTTCACCACTTAATAACGACCATATATGAATAGAAAGTGATGAAGACTTTCCTGTAATTGAAATATCATCTTTTATAGCTGTACCTATTGCATAAATAAGCGCAGCTGATTCACCTATTATTCTTCCAATAGAAAGTAATACTGCACTTAATATTCCTGGCATTGCGTTAGGTAATACAACTTTCATAATAGTTTGTGTTTTTGAAGCACCAAGTGCTAATGAAGCATGTCTATATTTATCTGGAATTACAATAAGAGCTTCTTCTGTTGATTTAATAATTGTAGGAAGTAATATTATAGACATAGTAAGCGCACCAGATAGAATACTACCGCCACTTGATTTAAATACTGTGTTTACAAAAGGTATAAAGATCATTGCACCTACAAGACCAAAAATAATAGAAGGTATTCCTGATAATAGATCAATCATAGATCTAATTATGTTAGTAAATTTGTTTTTAGGTGCATATTCATGTAAGTAGATTGCGGCTAAAACACCAATAGGAAGTGCAATTACTAGTGTTAGTAGAATTAAGTATATCGTAGTTATTAACGATCCTCTTATTCCTCCACCTCCATAAGAAACTGTCATACTTTCAATTTTATTACTATTATCTAATGAAATGGCCATCTTCATTGCGCCATCTTTTGAAAAAGAATATGATTTTATATCATCGTTTAGTAAGATTATTTTAGATATTTCATATCCTACTTTTACTTCATAAAACGAGTTTTCACTATTCTTTAAGTTTCTAAAAGGAGAAGACTGGTCGATATATACGACTTCTACAATATCTTCACCTAACACATTTTTTGAATCAATAATACCTATTCCATATTTTTCTGAGAAATAATAATCTTCATCACTAGGTTTATCAAATTTAGTATCAACAACATCTGAACTTAAAACTGAAGTTTCGGCATAGTAATCACTTGTAATTAAATCCCAAGATAATGATTTAAATCCCTTTTTAAATATAAAAATAACAATAGCCAATAAAACAATAACACCAACACTTGAAAATAGATATGTAATTACATTTAATATACCATCCTTAATTCTTCTTTTTTTCATTTAACTATTCTCCTTTTAATTAAATTCAAAATTAAATTAGTTACAATAATAACAAGAATAAGTACTATACCTACACTAAATCTAATATCATAATCAAGACCTGTTGTTTCTTTTAATCCTAGTAACATTGTAGATGTTAAAGTTCTTGTTGTGTCAAATATATTGAAAGTTGGTCCACTACCACTATTTCCTGCAACCATAGATACAGCAGTAGCTTCTCCTAATGCTCTACCTACTCCCAAAATAATTGCTGAAAATATACCACTTTTAGCACTTCTTAAAACAATTTTAAAATTAGTTTGAGTCTTTGATGCACCAAGTGCAAGTGAACCATCAATTACATCTTTTCTTACAGCTTTAATAGATGTAGCCGATAATGTTGTAATTGTTGGCATTATCATTAAAGCTAAAACAATCACAGTTGAAAGAGTTGAAATACCACCAGGACTTTGATATCCAAATAGACGTGATATTTTTAAAACCATTTTCGTAATAACATTCATCCCAAACAAACCAAATATAATAGATGGAATACTTGCGAGAAGTTCAATTACGGTTAAAATAAAATTTCCGACTGCCTTAGGCGCTATTTTAACTGAAAATAAAGCCGTAAGGATGGATACAGGAATCGCTATTAATAATGCAAGAAAAGTAACATATATAGTATTAATGATTATAAATCCAACTCCATAATGATTAGGAGATTTAAACCAAACATTTCCAATTAAGAATTCCCATAAATTAACTTTATATTTTCCATTATTTATTACATAATCCTTAATAAAAGGCATGCTACCTTTTATTAGAATAAATAAGATAATAAAGACTATTATTGACGCACAAAGTAATGTGACAGAAAATAATAGTCCATGTACTGTTTTATCAACTACTGTCTTTTTATTAGCATTATCGCTAACTATTTCACTTCGTTCCATTTAGTTATATTTCCTTTATAAATATTAGCTAATGTTTCCTTTGTTATATTACTAACGCTATTGTTTTTATTTACAACAGTAACTATCGCATCCTTACATAAGAATCCACTTGTACCTTCTTCACAAGCCTCGCTTGACTTGAACTCTCTTGATAAGAACGCAATTTCTAATGCATTTGCACCAGATTTTTCACTACCTTGAGTTCTCTTAAACGCATCACCAGAACCTGTATGATTATGTTCTGCAACAAATCCACCGCATAATGATGAGAATTCTTGAGATAAAGCTTTCGCAATTTTTTCAACTGATGTTGATCCACCAAAATGAATTGTTACATTGCTATTATCTTCATTACATATTTGATAATTAGATTTAATAGAATCCCAAGACTTTAAATTACTTTCAATACTTACAATTCCATCTTTACTTTTTATAGTTGCTAGTGCATCAGATGTTGTAAGATATGCACTAAAAGCTTGAACGATTGCTTTTGTTTTTTCATCCTTATAATCATTTGATCCTCTAAAACAATAATTAAAATTACGTGTTAATTTATAACTTGAATTTAAAACATTCTCCTCAGTTGGACTAACACCTTCATAATTTAGCCCTTTAAGACCTGATTGTTCTAATGTTGATAATGAAATATAACCAATTCCATATTCATCATTTTTAATACTTGATATCATAGATCCATTTCCATCTACTTCAATATACCCATCAACTAAACTTGAGTTATCTGCTTTCGCATCTTCCATACCTAATGTTGTGAAAAATCCATCTCTTGTACCACTTGTTATATCTCTTGTATAAACCTTGATACTATCTTCACTCTTACATCCTGTTAGACCTAATGCTAAGATTCCTCCTAATGTTAATAATTTTAATCCTTTAAATACTCTTTTTTTATTCATACTTATAATCTCCTTTACGCTTATATAATAAGATAATGATTTAACAAACTTATTATTTTTTTGTTAAAAGAATGTACAACAAATAAAAAAATAAAAAAATGGCTTAAATAAGCCACTTATTTGAATTTCATAAAGAATTATTGTAATATTTTTTTTAAATACAATGATATTTTTTTAAAAAATTCCATAATTTGTAAAAAAATATTAATTATATATTTTACATTTTCATTATAATTCTAAACTTAGTACCAACACCAAGTTCAGATTCTAATTCTATTTTGTAATTTTGAACCCTACATATTTTTTTTACAATCGCAAGTCCAAGACCAAATCCTGATGAATGTTCATTATGAGACTTATCAACAGTAAAGAATCTATCAAAAATTCTTTCATGGTTTTCAGGTGCAATACCTTGACCATTATCTTTAACTTCTAATATAATATCTCCCATTTCGTTATATAACTTAACATCTATATAACCATTTTCTTTATTATATTTAATCGCATTAGTTATAAGATTTGTAACAATTTCTATAATTCTTTCGTTTCTAGATTTAACTATAATATTAGGTTTTATATCTTTTTTTAATATAAGCCCCTTTTCAATAATCGCAGCTTCTAAATTAATTAATACAGTATTACATATATCAGAAACATTCACATCATATAAAGCTAAATCTTCATTTTCAAAAGATGAATAATTTATAATATTCTTAACAAGAAGCGATAGACGATTAGCTTGTCTTAAAATTACATTCCCCGCATGTTCCATCTTAGATGAATCTAATTGATTATGACTTATTAATTCTGCAAATCCCTTAATTGATGTAAGAGGTGTATTCATTTCATGCGTTACATTCGCAATGAAATCAGATTTTGTTCTTTCAGCTTTTTTAATTTCTGTCACATTCGTAATTAAAAACACCAAATTTCCAGCTGTAAATGTAAGTCTAATATCATAATCAAACTCTCCCATTTTTCTACTGAAAACTCCACTTATTTTATTATTAATTGCTTCTTTTATCTCTTCATCTTCTTCAAAGTATTTTAACTGTGAAAGTGATTTTTCAACACCTAATATTTTATGTGCAGCGTTATTCATTAATATAATTTCTAAATTTTCATTTAGAATAATCATACCATGTTCCATATTGTCTAAAACAATAGTTTCAATTCTTTTATTTTCCTTTATTTTATTCATTTTATCTTGAATAGTTTTATTATTAGTATTAATTGTATTAACTATAGTTGTAAATTCAGGATATGTATCTTGAATATTTCTACCTAATGCCGCATCCTTACTAATATCTTCGACTGGTTTTAAAATATAATCAACTCCAAGCCAAGATATTAGTGCACAACATATAATGTCTATCGTTAATAATAAAATAAGAGTTGGTATTTGATTTGCAAATATTTTCCATGAAGATGATGTAGGAATTGCGATTCTTAGAAGATAGGTATCAAAAGAAACACAATAATAAATTAATTTAGTATTAATTGAAGAACTATTTCTAACATCATAACCATATCCATTTAAAATAGCTTCTTGCACTTCTATTCTTGTAATATGATTATCAAGACTAACTACATCACTATCACCTAAAACATTTCCTTCTGTGTCCATAATAGTTACTCTAGCTTTATTTAATTTAAGCGAGAATTCTTTTGCGCCTTCATCATTTTTTGCATATAAAGATTCATCAAATTGATTTGAATATACAACTAATATATCTTTAGCATATTCTATAGAACTTTCATAATATACATCTGTAGATAATATACCAAATAATATAATACCTAATGCAGTTATTAAAATAGAAGTTATAAAGAATCTTTTTTTCATAAAATCAACTCCTACTTTACAACAAACTTATACCCAACACCAAATATCGTTTCAATTTGATTAATTCCAAGTTTTCTTAATCTAACAATGTGATTATCAACTGTTCTTGTTTCACCTACATCATATCCCCAAACAGATTCAAGTAATCTTTCTCGTGATATAACAACATTTTGATTTTCAACAAAATAAAGTAATAATTGAAATTCCTTATTATTTAATTCTAATTGCTTTCCATTAAGTATTACTTCTCTAGTATCTTTATTAATACAAAGACCAGAAACTTCATAAGAACTAGTGATAGTTCTTCTTAATGCCGCATTTACTCTTGCGATCAATTCCATAGTACCAAAAGGTTTAGAAATATAATCATCAGCACCTAAATTTAGTCCTCTTACCTTATCTATTTCTTGTCCTAACGCACTTAAAATAATTACTTGAGTTTGAGGAAAATTTATTTTTACATATCTTAAAACATCAAGACCACTTCCATCTGGAAGCATTACATCTAAAATCGCAAGACTAGGAGTACTCTTTTCAATTGCCTCTTTAAATGATTTTATATCAGGAAAAGATTGAATAGATATTCCAGCTACCTCAAGAGCACATGAAACTACATCTCTTATTCCCTCATCATCTTCTAAAAGATATACTTTTTTTTCCATAAAAACACCTCTATTTAAGCATTTTCCACTAACTTTGTATCATCATATGTTTCACTTGAAACAAGCGCATGAGCTATATAATTTAAATGATCTCCTGCACGTTCTAGATTTGAAACTAGGTTAATATATACACCGCAATTTGAAGGTGAACAAGCTCCTGCTTCAAGTCTCTTAATATGCTCATTTATCATGCTACTACGCATTTCATCAATTTCATCTTCAAGAATATCAAGTTCTTTTAGTCCTGAATAATCTTGTTTCTCAAACATATTTTTAATATAGTCAAATTCTACTTTAAGTTTTCCTTTAATAATTCTTATTTGATCATAAACTTTATCTGAAAATTCTAGATTATCTCTTAAAGTATTACGAGTATATTTTACCATATTATCAGCAATTTCGGCTTCACGATAAAAATCATTAATAATTTTATGTAATTTTGATATATATTTTTCATCTTCTGGGTTAATATCTGCAGATGATATTTTAACTAAATAAGCTAGCACATCACGACTAATACTTTCAATTTTTTCAAGACTGCTTGAAATTACACTTTCTGATTCAAGACTCTTATTTAAAAAACCATCGATTGATAAATCTAAAGTATCCATTGCCATACTACCTAATCTTACAGTTTCCTTAGTTACTTGAGAAATCGCAATTGCAGGTGTCTTTAAGAATCTTTCATCGATATTAACTATTGAAACTGTTTCTGTTTTCTTATCTCTAATTATAATATTTGCAAGTTTTACAAATACATTAATAATAGGTAAGAATATAATAGTTGCGACTACATTAAAGAAAGTATGGAACATAGCAATTTGTGTCGCAGGTTGACTGAACCATCTTGCAAAAGTCATGTCCATAAAATCCTTCCAACATAGTAATACAATAAAGAATAATATTGTACCAAATACATTAAACATTAAATGAATTAAAGATGCTCTTTTAGCATTAGGTGTAGCACCAATACTTGATAGTAATGCCGTAACACATGTACCTATATTAGACCCTAATACAACGTATAAAATAGAGTTACCTCCACCACCGATTACAAGACCTGCACTAACCATTTGTATTATAATAGTTGTTGTAGCACTTGATGACTGAATAAGTGCTGTAAATCCTACACCAATTAATAACAATAAAAATGGATTATCAATCTTTTGTAATAAATCAGTAAAAGCCTTTGATGTTTTAAAAATACTCATCGCATCTGACATAAAGTTAAGTGCTAAGAATACAAGTCCAAGTCCTGCAAACATTAATCCGATTGTCTTAATTTTATTGTTTTTAGCTAACATATTCATAAATGCACCAACAAACGCAAATAACATTGCATATAGACCAATATCAAAAGAATTAAGCGCAACTATTTGAGCTGTGATAGTCGTACCAATATTAGCCCCCATTATCATAGCTGTTGCTTGAAATAAACTTAAAAGTCCAGCATTAACAAACCCAACAATCATTACAGTTGCAGCACTTGATGATTGAATAATAGCTGTAATTAATGCTCCTATTCCAACTCCGAAAAATCTATTTTTCCCTGTTTTATTAAATACTTTTTTTAATTTATCATTAGCTAGCTTTTCAATATTTTCTGATAATATTTTAAAAGCAATTAAGAACGCTCCTAATCCAGCTAATAATTTAACTAACGCTTCTATATACTCCATAATAAACCTCCTGGTATTAAACCACTATGATAATAACACTTCAAATTACACTACTTGTATTAAACTTGTAAAAAAAATGTAAAAAATGTAATAATAAAACCAAGCGTTTTGCTTGGTTATAAATACTTATATAAAATTTATTTTAATTTGTCTTTAAAACTACATACATTTTTGTCATTTATATTTACAATTTATAAAATAATTCTTTCAAATATATTAATTAATTATACTTGTTTTTATATCTATTTCCGATGCAGTAATAACAATTTCTTTACTTTCATTATAACAAACAAGCGCTAGCGAATTAGTATATCCTTTTATTATATATTCTTCGTTATGATAAATAATTCTTTTATTATTTATCATGCTATAACGATAATATAAATCTAACAATTCTTCTTCATCAAATTTCATATACTTTTGATACAAATTAAGTATATCGTCTAAAATCTTTAATTTATCTATATTTATATAAGTCGCGTTTAGTATGTCATTTTTTCTAGATAGATTTAATCCGACTCCAACTATATCACAAACATCCATTTTTCCCTCTTTTATTTTCTCAATTAAAATTCCAGATAATTTCTTACCACTAACATAAATATCATTAGGCCACTTAATTTTAGCTTCAATGTTATTAAGTTTAAGTGCATATATAATAGATATAGGGGCAATAAGAGAATGATTATATTTATTATCTTTAAAAAGAATAGAAAATGTCAAATCTCTATCAGATAACCATACTCTATCAAACCTACCTCTTCCATTTGTTTGTATGTTTGCGATAATTACATCTTCATTAAATAAATCATTATAATTATCCTTTATATAAGAATTTGTCGAAGGTAATATAGAGAAAAATATTTTTTTCATTATTTTATAGCAAATGAGATAGATGCACTACATACAAGCATTTCACCTACATACGCTCTACCCTCTCCTGAACCAATATTATGACGAATATCACGTAACTCAACTTCAAAATTTAGCACATCACCAGGTGTAACCTGTTTTCTCCACTTAACATTATTTGCACCTGTAAAAAGTACCAGTTTCCCTTTATATTCTTCTAAAGATAATACCGCCACTGCTCCACATTGTGCTAATGCTTCAAGTACTAAAACCCCTGGCATTACTTGATAGGTTGGAAAATGTCCTTGAAAAAATGGTTCATTTGATGAAACACATTTTAAACCTTTTATAAACAAATTACCTTTTTCATTAGTTTTTAATTCTAGTATTCTATCTACCAATAAAAATGGATATCTATGAGGTAATATTTGTTTAATCTCTTCACTATTTAACATTTTCATCCCACCTTTTTAATATAATACATGCATTATGACCACCAAATCCTAAAGAATTAGACATTGCATAAGTCATTTCTTTTTTTACTACTTCATTTTTTACAATATTTAAATCGCAATTTGCATCGCATTCATTGATATTTATAGTAGGAGGTACAATTCCATCTTTAAGTGCAAGTGTTGTAAAAATAGCTTCAACTGCACCTGCAGCACCTAAAAGATGACCTGTATTTGATTTTGTAGAGGAAATCATTACGTTATATGCATCTTCTAAAAATGCTTTTTTTATTGCGTTTGTTTCAGTTAAATCATTTAAATAAGTAGACGTACCATGTGCATTAATATAATCTACTTTATCAGGTGTTATATTAGCATCATTCATAGCTCTTGTAATCGCAAGACTAGACATACTTCCGTCTTCTAAAGGTGCCGTTATATGAAATGCATCACAACTTACACCATAACCTACTATTTCAGCATATATTTTAGCATTTCTTTTCTTAGCATGAGATAAAGATTCAAGAACTAATACACCAGCACCTTCTCCCATTACAAATCCATTTCTTTCTTTATCAAAAGGAATAGATGCGCGATTAGGATCTGTAGATGTTGATAAAGCTCTCATTGATTGAAAACCTGATACACCAAGTGGACATATTGAAGCCTCGCTTCCACCCGCAAGCATTATATCTTCATATCCTAATCTAATTCTATTAAATGCATCACCAACCGCATTAGTCCCTGCAGCACATGCTGTAACAACACTAGAAACATATCCATTAGCTTTATAATCAATAGCTAGTGCACCTGCCGCAAGGTTGATTAAAGATTTTGGTATAAAATACGGAGATATACGAGAATTACCCCTTTCAAAAAGCGTAAAAGCTGTATCTTCTATTGTTTTAAGACCACCAATACCAGATGCAAATGTTACACCAAATCTTGTGTGATCTATATTATCTAAATCTAACTTAGAATCAGAAATTGCTTCTTTTGCAGCAATTTTGGCAAAAATAGTGAATCTGTCATTGTTTTTTATTTCTTTAAAATTTAAATAATCTTGAAAATTTAAATTTTTAACCTCAGCCGCAAGTTTTACCTTAAAATCACTTACATCAAAACTAGATATCTTATCAATACCACATTTCTTATTCTTTATTGCATCCCATGATTCATTAACATTATTACCTATAGGGCATACCATTCCTAACCCTGTTATAACTACTCTTTCCATAAACTCTCCTTTATATAACCATTCCACCACAAACATTTATTACTTGACCTGTAATATATGAAGCCTTATCAGATGCTAAAAATACTACTAAATTACTTACATCTTCAGGACTTCCAAATTTATTAAGTGGAATATTTGATAATATATTTTTCTTTTGTTCATCACTTAATACACCTGTCATATCTGTATCAATAAATCCAGGTGCTATACAATTTACTCTAATACCTCTTGAGGCAAGCTCTTTAGCTAGTGATTTAGAAAAACCTATAACACCAGCCTTACTTGCAGCATAATTACTTTGACCTACATTTCCTATAATACCTACTACTGATGCGATATTTATGATATTTCCGCTTCTTTGTTTTAACATAATTTTACTAACTAACTTTGATAAATTAAATACACCCTTTAAATTAGTAGATATTACATTATCAAAATCATCTTCACTCATTCTTAATAATAAATTATCTTTTGTAATACCAGCGTTATTTACTAATAAATCAACTTGACCAAATTTATTAATTGTCTCTGTTACTAAATACTGTGCTTCATCATATTTTCTAACATCTGCCTTTACAATAAAAGATTCACAGTACTTATCACAAATCTCTTTTACCATAATTGCATTAGATAAAGAATTATTGTAATTAATAACTACATTATAACCAGACTTTGCTAGATTAATAGCTATATCTTTACCTATTCCTCTAGTAGCCCCTGTAACTATCGCTATCATTTAATTCACCTATTACTTTCATTATGTCATCTAATGTGTTCGTATTATATACTTTCACATTAGGATTTGTTTTCTTTACAAAACCAGATAAACTACTACCTGGTCCTATTTCAATAAATGTATCTACTCCCTTAGATATCATATATAAAATTGATTGATAAAAATATACACTAGACTTAATTTGTTTAGTTAAAATATCAACAATATCTAATTTAGATTCAGATCCACAAATATTATAAACAACATGATATTTTGGTTCTTTATATTTTAATTTTTTAAGTTTTAAATTTAGTTTTTTTGAAGCATCTTCTAATAATTCAGAATGAAATGCCCCAGAAACATTTAAAGGAACTACTCTTCTTCCTAAATCTTTGAGTTTCATAGATGCATTTTTTATCGCATCATTTTCACCTGTTATAACTATTTGACTAGGACTATTATAATTAGCTATTCCTATAGTTCCATTTATATCCTTAATACAATCTTTAATCTCATCCTCACTTGAGCCAATTACTGCACACATCCCTGAAGTTCCGTTAGGAAGCGCGTTTTGCATTAATTCTCCTCTATAAGAAACAAGTTCCATTACATCATGCATACTTTCAAAAACTTCACTAAATGCTAGTGCACTATATTCTCCTAAACTAAGACCTGCAACATATGATGGAATGATGGAATTTTTTTTCAAGTACATAGCGGTTATATAAGAATTAAGAAGCACTGCTTTTTGTGTGTTTTTAGTTTGATTTAAATCTTCACTTGGACCATAAAAACATAAATCACGAACCAATGGATACTTATCATATAATTCTTTAACATAAGAACTATTGTCATATAAATCTTTACCCATCGTTACCTTTTGAGAGCCTTGTCCGGCAAATAAAAATGCAATTTTCATTATTTTCCTAAAGAATCAATTTTTAAAATCAACTCATTTTTCTCCTTTATAGCCTCTTCTACAATATTACTAAGAATTTCATTTAATGATTTTCTTTCTTTAACCAATCCCGCAATTTGTCCAAGCATTACAGAACCATTTTCAATATCCCCATCAAATACCGCTCTTCTAAGACCACCTAAAGTTAAAGCTTCAAGTTCATCTCTTGACGCATGTTTACTTTCTAGTTCTAAATACTTGCGTGTCATTTTATTTTTTAATATTCTAACAGGCGCCCCTAAACTTCTTCCTGTTACAACAGTATCATTATCCCTAGCTTTAATTACCGCATCTTTATAATTATCATGAATAGGACATTCATTACTTACTAAAAGACATGTACCAACTTGTATCCCAATTGCACCAAGCGCAAGAGCTGCGTTTAATCCTTTTCCACTTGCAAAACCACCTGCCGCAATTACAGGAACATTTACTTGGGATATAATTTGCGGTAGTAGTGCCATTGTAGTAGCCTCACCTACATGTCCTCCCGATTCGCATCCTTCTGCAATAAATCCATCTATATTATATCTTTCAAGTCTCTTCGCTAAAGCCACACTTGAAACTACAGGAAAAACCTTAATTCCGGCATTCTTAAGTCGTTCTACATAAACTCCAGGATTACCAGCACCAGTTGTTACAACAGCTGGTTTTTCTTCTAATACAACTTCAATTATCTTTTCTATATTAGGATTTAATAACATTAAATTAACACCAAAAGGCTTATCAGTTAATTGCTTACACCTTCTTATTTCTTCAAGTGTCTTAATATGATCCCATGCACCAGTGGCAATAATTCCAAGACCTCCAGCATTACTCACTTGACTCGCAAACTCTCCTGTACCAATGTTTGCCATCGCTCCTCCAATTATTGGATATTTTATATTTAATAATTCATTTAATAACATATTTAAATTTCAATTATAGATGCAGCATAGGTTAATCCAGAACCGAATCCTACAAGAATAATTTTATCTCCTTTTTTCAGTATCTTTTTATCATATATTTCACTAAGCGCAATTGGAATACTTGCGGCTGATGTATTACCATACTCACATACATTTGTATAGAATTTATCACTACTTAAATTAAGTCTTTTTCTAATTGCTTCAATTATTCTAATATTAGCTTGATGAGGTATAATAAGCGCTATATCATCATATGTCATATTTGCTTTATTTAAGACCTCGTTCATTACATCTACTGATGAAGATATCGCAAATTTATATACCTCTGGTCCATTCATAGTTAAATAATAATTATCCATAGAACTATTTAGAAAAAGTCCTTTAGAATCAATTCCTTTAGCGTTTAAAACATTCATTTCATCTGTATAAGCCAAACATGTGAAATATGCTTTTTTTTGGGTCTTCTTTATAATGCATGCTCCTGCACCATCTCCAAATAAAATAGATGTCGAACGATCATTATAATCAAGTATCTTAGATAACTTTTCCACACCAATTACAAGAGCGTATTTGTAATCGTTATTCTCTACTAATGAAGAGGCAATATTAAGACCATATACAAAACCCGAACATGCACAATTAATATCAAATGCCATTGCTTCTTTAATATTTAATGCACTTAAAATCTGACATGAAACGCTAGGTGTAATATTATCTGGTGTCATAGTGCATACTAATACGAGTCCAATTTCATTAGGATCTATCTTATATTTATCTATTACATCAATGCTAGCTTTTATTGCCATTTGAGATGTATTTAAATTAAGTGAATAATATCTACTTGAAATACCAGTTCTACTTAAAATCCATTCATCGCTTGTATCCATTATTTTACTTAAATCATCGTTAGTCACTTTTTTATCTGGAATATAAGACGAAACACCTACTATTTCTAATTTATTCATAGATAAATATCTCCTATGCTTCTATATTTTTGATATCTTTCATTTCTTATTTCTTCACACGATAATTTTCTATATTTTTTCAAATCATTATATAAAGTATTTTTAAGTTCCAAAATTATCTCATTAAATCTATTTAAAATACCTTCTTTTCCTTCTATTATTACCTTATCTACAATATTAAAACCTAATAAATCATAACTTGTAAGTTTCATCTTTGAAGCACAAAGAGAAGCTTTATGGGAATCTTTATATAAAATGCTCGCATATCCCTCAGGAGATAATATAGAATATATTGCATTTTCTAGCATATATATTTTGTTACCTAATGATAGCGCAAGTGCACCACCACTTCCACCTTCACCTATAACAATAGTTATGATTGGTACACCTAAATTACCAAACGTCTCTAAACAACTAGCAATCGCTCTTGCTTGTCCTCTTTCCTCAGCACCACGTCCTGGATATGCACCAGATGTATCAACAATAGTAATAATAGGTCTTTTAAATTTTTCTGCCTGTTTTGCAAGTCTAATAGCTTTTCTAAAGCCTTCTGGATTAGTTGCACCAAAGTTTTTTTCAATATTTTCCTCTAATGTTTTACCTTTACTTTGAGCAATCAATGTAACAGGTATATTATTTAAATATCCTAACCCTGCAATAATAGATTTATCATCGGAATATAGTTGATCTCCATGTAATTCTACAAAATCATCTAATAAGCCATTAATATAATCAATTGCCTTAGGCCTATCCTTATCTCTTGACATAATTACTCTATCCCACGGAGTTAAATTATTATAATCTTCTTCTATTAGATTTTCTAATCTTTTAAGATTTAGACTTAAATCGGGATGATCATCATCCATTAATTTTATATCATTTCTTAACTCTTCTATTTCTTTAAATCTATCTAGATGTGCCATATCCATGCATTTTAAGAAGTTTAATTAACATACTTCTCATTTCCTTTCTTGAAACAATCAAATCAATATATCCTTTTTCTAATAAGAACTCAGATGTTTGAAATTCTTCAGGAAGTTTTTCTTTAATCGTATTTTCTATAACTCTTCTTCCAGCAAATCCAATTAAAGAATTCGGTTCAGCTATAGTAATATCTCCTAAACTTGAAAAAGAAGCTAATACACCACCAGTTGTAGGATTACCTAATACACTAATAAACAGTTCATTATATCTAGATAACGCCATAGATGTTTTTGCCATTTGCATAAGTGATATAATTCCCTCCTGCATTCTTGCACCACCTGATGATGAAAATATAATAAGTGGCAATTTATTAATATTAGCATATTCGATAAGTCTTGTGATTTTTTCTCCAACTACAGAGCCCATAGATCCCATCATAAAATTAGAATTTAAAATTCCAACTGCACAATTCATGCCATCAAGAGATGCAATGTAACACCTACATGCATCAAATTCTTTTGTTTTTGTCATATATTCTAAATGTTTGGTTTTATAGTCCCTATCTTCATATTTTTTTAAAGTGATATCTTCAAATAATTCTTTATATTCATTTGTAAGAGTATTTATCCTATCTTCTGGATTTAAAGGATAATGATAATTACAATTAGGACAAACATATAGCGACTCTTTTAAATCATCGTTTAAGATGTTAGTTTTACAATTTTTGCATGTTCTAAATAAATCGCTTGGAATATCTACAAAAGAAACATATGATTTTTTCTTCATAAATTGTAAAGAAACCATATCTTCTTTAAAATTATTTATTTTACTCTTTCTCTCTTGAAATAAGTTTTTCATAATTTCCAAGCTCCTTTTGAAATAATTCCATAAATCCAGTATTATAATTTCCCTGAATAAAAATAGGCGAATGAACGATTATATACTGATAATAAATATTTGTTTTAACGCCATCAACAATTAACTCCTCGAGTGCCACTCTCATCTTCCTAATACATTCAAATCTAGTAGGCGCAAATGTAATAAGCTTTAATATCATTGAATCATAATATGGGGGGATAGTATATCCTACATATGCCGCACTATCAATTCTTACACCCTTTCCGCCTGGTATATTCATAAATGTTATTTTTCCAGGTGATGGTGCAAAATCTCTATTCGTATCTTCTGCATTTATCCTACATTCTAATGCATAGCCATTTAGTTTAATATCACTTTGTTGATACTGAAGTTTTTGACCAGAAGCAATTCTAATTTGCGTTTTTACAATATCAACATTAGTAATCATTTCAGTTATAGTATGTTCAACCTGAATTCTTGTATTCATTTCAATAAAATAATAATTTTGTTCCTCATCTACTACAAATTCAACAGTACCAACACTATCATATTTAACAGCCTTACATGCTTTTATCGCGTCTTCATAAAGTTTATCTTTAACATCTTGACGTAATGAAAAACAAGGGGCTTCTTCTATCATTTTTTGTTTATTTCTTTGAATTGAACAATCACGTTCATACAAATGAATAACATTTCCAAATTTATCGCCTATTATTTGTACCTCAACATGTTTAGGATTTATTAATAATTTTTCAATATATACTTCATCATTAGAAAAATTATTAAGAGCCTCTGTCTTAGCTGTGAAAAACGCATCTTCAAATTCTGCCTCTGAATTTGCAATTCTCATACCCTTTCCACCACCACCATTTGAAGCCTTAATTAATACTGGATATCCAATACTTTTTGCAATCTTTAATCCTTCACTAACACTATCTACAACACCCTTAGAACCAGGTACTACTGGCACCCTAGCTTTTATCATAGTTTTTTTAGCTTCACTTTTATTACCCATTTTTTCTATTACATCTGGATTTGGTCCAATCCAAATCAAATTACATTTAATACAAAGCCTTGAAAACTTAACACTCTCTGACAAAAAGCCAAATCCAGGATGAATTGCATCACATTTTGTATTAGATGCTGCTGAAATAATATTAGACATGTTTAAATAACTATCCTTTGCCTTAGGTCCTCCAACACATACACTCTCATCTGCTAATTCAACGTGTAGTGCATCTTTGTCAGCTGTTGAATATATCGCAACTGTCTTTATCCCCATTTCTTTACATGCACGTATTATTCTTACTGCAATTTCTCCTCTATTAGCGACTAACACTTTATTAATCATCTATATCACCTATAGCTATAAGCCTTTTACCATATTCTACTAAAGATTCATTCTTAAAGTATATTTCTTTAACAACACCACTACAAGGACTTACAACTTCATTCATTACCTTCATTGCTTCAATTATACAAAGTACATCACCTTTTTTCACCTTTGAACCAACAGTAATAAATGGTGGTTTCTCAGGTGCTCTTGATGTATAAAATGTTCCTACTACTGGTGATTCAATATATTCTAAATTACAACTTTCCTCTTTACTTACAATATTATTAGTATCTTTATTTTCTATAAACATTTTATTTTCTTCATTCTTTTCAAGTGAAAGTTTCATATTTTCAAGTTCTAAGGAAAGCTTTGATACATTTGCACATTCAAATATTTTAATAATTTTCTCAATATCTTCAATCATAAGCATATAATTAATCTCTTTAAGAAACTAATACTCCTTTCATTTATAAAAATAAGAGCCAAATGCTCTTATAGTTTTTGTTCTAATATCTTTATAATATCTTCAACAGTATTTATATTACCTAATTCATCATCTGAAATTTTAACGTTAAATTGAGATTCTAATTCTAATACTACTTCTACTGAATCAAGTGAATCAATTCCCAAATCATCTTTTAAAGATGCATTTAATGTTACCTTTTCTTCATCACAATTAGTTGTTGAAACTAATATTTCTTTTACTTGTTCAAACATATAATCCTCCATTTTCTCTTTTGTAAAGTACGCTTTACATTTTACAACTTATACAACATGTTGTCAACTATTTTTTTAAAAAATACTTATTTTTGTTAAGTATATTTTACATTATACATATAAAACAACACGTTGTCAATTATTTATTTTAATATGTAAGCGAATAAAATATCTTTTTTTTATAATTTCTTGTATCTTTTTCAACCATTCTATACATTATTTTTAATATATACTATAATATATTAAACTGGGAGGGATGATCGTGAATTTAAAAAAATTATTATTTTCAAAAAAAATCACTTCAATTTTTACATCAATTAGAAGTGGAATGTTATATGCAATGCCAATATTTATAATTGGATCAATTGGCCTTGTAATAATGTATTTACCAAACGATAGTTATCAAAGATCTATCAATTCTATATTTAATGGTAATTTTATTAGATTTTTAAATATCATAAATAATATGACACTTTCAATTGCCTCTATAATTTTAACAGCTACTGTAGCGTATTCTAGAAGTAAGTATTATAATAACAACACTGGGGATATGTACTATGTTATAATTGCGATTATGTCTTTTATATGCTTATCAGATTTTAATACTTCTTCTTTTTCCATAACATCTTTTAATGTACAAGGCGTTTTTATAGCATTACTTTCATCTATTATATCAACATCTATTTACCATGAAATTATTGTTTTATTAAAAAGAAAAACTAAACTAGTAGCTTTAGGAATAGATAATAGTTTTAATAAAGCTATATCTATTCTAATACCTTTTTTTATCGTTGTATTAATATTTTCTTTATTTAGAATAATACTTTATGCATTTAATATTTATTCAATAGAAGATAGTCTTGCCTCTATATTCATTAATATGTATAAACACGTTAAATATGATTATTTAAAGGGACTACTTTATGTATTTTTAGTAAGTTTTTTATGGTTCTTTGGTCTTCATGGTGGAAATGTTTTAGAGGCTTCTATTGAAGGTAATTTGGATAATATTAATAGTGGAATTTTTTCTAAATCCTTTCATGATGTATTTATAATAATGGGTGGTTGTGGTAGCGCAATATGTTTATTAATTGCGATATTTATAGTTTCTAAAAATAAAAGATTAAAAAAAGTTGCATATACTGCAACACCATTTAGTATCTTTAATATATCTGAAATCGCAATATTCGGAGTTCCTATTATATTAAATCCTATCTTTATTATTCCTTTTACACTAGTTCCATTTGTTAACTATACTATATCTTATTTAGCAATTTATTTACATATAGTACCAATCATCACAACTGAAGTAATGTGGACATGTCCCATATTTTTAAGTGGATATATCGCAACAGGGAGTATAAGTGGAATTTTTTTACAAATGTTTAATATAATTGTTGGAATATTTATATATGGTATTTTTATAAAGATTAATGATAAAATATTTAAACAACAATACGCTATAGATGTTAAAAACATCACAAATCAATATTACGAATCTATAGGTAATGGATTAGTACCAGAACTACTTTCTAATGACAATCACAATAGAGCACAACTTCTTGCGGTAGATATTTATAAAGCTTTAAATAAAGGAAAATTAGAAATCTATTTTCAACCTCAAACTAAAACAAAAGGTATATGTTATGGTGGCGAGGCACTTTTAAGATATAATCACCCTGAACTTGGATATATAGATCCTCCAATTATCATACAATTAGCTAAAGAAGCTAATTTCATAAACGAACTTGAAACATATATAGTAAATAAAGTATTAGACTACCGTTTTAAATATAATTGTGGATTGATTTCATTTAACA
Organism: uncultured Anaeroplasmataceae bacterium; assembly: GCA_964548855.1. Lineage (GTDB taxonomy): Bacteria > Bacillota_I > Bacilli_A > Acholeplasmatales > Anaeroplasmataceae > UBA3206. The sequence continues at coordinate 52,277 of CAZJSR010000001.1, forward strand.
TTACTGCTAAATCATTTATAAATGAAAGTTTTATTGATTATATTATAAATAAAACAAAAGAACTAAAATTAAACCATAATAATATTGCCATTGAAATAACTGAAGAAACTATATTATCTGGTGAACAGTTAGTAAAAAAATCCATGAATAAATTAAAAGAAAATAATATAAGTGTTATTTTAGATGATTTCGGTATGGGACATACTTCATTATTATACTTAAAAACATATACCTTTGATACAATTAAAATTGCTGGTGAAATCATAAAAGATTGTGAAACTAATAACAATTCTAAACAAATTATAAAAAGTATTGTTGATCTTGGAAAAGAGCTTAATTTCCAAACGACTGCTGAATATGTTGAATCAAAACAATGTCTTGATTTATTAGATGACTTAAATATTACAAATATTCAAGGATATATTTATTCTAAACCATTATCTCAAACAGAGTTCGCTATATACTATTTAGAAAATAAGGCAAAATAAAAAGAGCATTCGCTCTTTTTTTAATTACTGTTTTTAAACAATATAACGCCTTGTTTTAACCTATCTAATGCATCTAAGACATTTTCTTTTGATGTGGCTAAATTTATACGAAAGAAATGATTTGCACATTTGCCATACTCATTACCTTCTGTAACAAATAGTCCTGTCTTTTCTCTTAAAAAACGACAGAAAGTTATCGCATCATTAGACAACTGACTAATATCAACCCACAATAAATATGTCGCATCACCCCATACAACATGTAAATCTTTAATATTTTTTTCAACAAATTCTTTAAATAATTTCTTATTATTATAGACATATTCATTCATTTCATCTAGCCATAAATCACCTTTATTTAATGCCGTGATAGTCGCATCTACTGCGAAAAAATTAGGTTCCGCAACTTCATCTGTATTAAGGCCTCTATTTACCTTATGATACAATTTTTCATTTTCTACAACCACCGCAGCCGCATGGATTCCTGCCATATTGAAACATTTAGTAGCTGATAATAAAACAATAGAATTGTTTTTTATATTATCACTTAAACTAAGTACTGAATTATAAGACATGTTTGGACTAGTTATATCTGCGTGTATTTCATCACTTACTAATAGTACATTATACTTTAAACATAGTTCTCCTATTTTATTAAGTTCATCACATGTCCATATTTTTCCAATTGGATTATGAGGATTACAAAGTATCATCATGGTAGTTTGACTCAGTGCTAGTTTATTTTCTAAATCAAGAAAGTCAATAGAATAATTTCCATCTTTATAAACTAAATCACTAGATAAAATATTTCTACCATTATTATAAATAGAATTATAAAAAATATTATAAACTGGTGCCATTATTAATACATTTTCCGCAACTGTAGTCATTTTCCTAACAATTGATGATAATGCCGGTACTACTCCTGTTGAAAAGATTATTGAATTTTTATTTATTATAGTATTATGTCTTCTATACCAAAAATCACAATATGCCTTATAATAATCGTTTGGAACAACTGAATAACCATACGCTCCGATTGAGGCTCTTTTATTAATTGATTTTGTAATTTCAGGAAAAACCTTAAAATCCATATCAGCTACCCACATTGGCAGTTCACTATCTAAAACATCCCATTTATATGAATTAGTATTTCTTCTTTTAGCTATATTATCAAAATCAAACATTATTCTTCCACCTTAATTGTTATTCTTTTAGGATCTATTATATTTTCTTCTAATATAATATCTTTTATTCTTTTAGCGCTAATAGTTCCGCTTATTGGATTTTTAACACTCTCTATCTCACTAATTATTTGTGCATCTACGTCCTCACATAATTCGAAACATAAATCAGTATTTAAAAGTTTACAATTTTTCATTTTTATATTTTGCATATAACACATACCTTGATTAGAATCAATTGTACAATTAACAAACACAACATTTTTAGAATTCCATCCTAAATATTCACCTATAATTAAAGAATCGTATACTATAACATTTTCACAATTCCAAAAAGAATCACGACTTGACATTTTAGCATTATGAATCTCAATATTTTTAGCACCATCAAATGTATAATTTCCACTTATAACGAAATTATTAATTTTAATATTATTAGAATTCATTCCAAAATAATCCCCACGACATCTAACATTATTTAGATTAACATTATCACAACTCCATAATGTTTCAAGTGCATTTGGTAAATCTACGTTATTTAAAGTGACATCTTTACATCTTCTAAATTGCTTAGGAGCTTCTATAAGGGAGTTTTCAACGGTAATATTATTTGTATACCAAACCCCGGATCTAGCCATTTCAAGCCATGTGGTATTATTTACATATATATCTTTTGAATACCAAAGTGGATATTTCCACTTAAATATTGAATCATAGATTTTTAGATTACTACACTCTTTAAGGGGAGACTCTCCATTTTGAAATGTTATATTAGTTAATTCTTTATCATGTATATTATAAAGGGCTCTTTCCCCTTCAAATGTTTTTTCTTTTATAATTTCCATATTAAAACCTCTTTGTAAATCTTAGTGTAAAAATAATGACGCAAGTCCATAATAGATAATAATAGATATAATATCATTTATTGTTGTTATAAAAGGTCCTGAGGCAACTGCAGGATCTATATGCATCTTATGTAACAAAATCGGAAATACAGTGCCAATTAAATTACTAACTGTCATAGATACTAATAAACTACCTGATATAATACCTGATACTCTAATTACTGACATAATATCAAATCCTATATTAGGATCTACCACTTGTTTTCTAATTACTAAAAACAAAAAGACAACTATAAAGGCAAATAAAGAAATAATAAGCCCATTAACAAAACCTACTAATAATTCTTTTTTTATACCCTTTATAAGTTTATTTTTTGCATCACCTGAAGAAATATTCCTAATAGTAACCGCAAGAGACTGAGTACCTGCATTTCCTGACATTCCTGAAATCGTAGATTGAAAAAATACTACAACAGGAAAAAGAATAATCACTTCTTCAAAAAGACCTGTTATATTTGACACTAATAAACCCAAGAATAGTAAAATAATAAGCCAAGGGATACGTTTTTTCACTGAAGTAAATATAGATTCATCTAGGTCTTCTACATCATTTAAACCTCCTAGTTTTGCATAATCAATAACTAATTCTTCTTCTGTCGCATCAATTAAAATATCACTTGTAATAACTCCAACTATTTCATTAGATTTATTTAAAACAGGAATTGAATTTTCAGAATAATCTTTTAATTTATTAATGCATTCGCTCATTATTTCAGTATCATAAAATGATGGGTATGATGTCATTATCAAATCGATTAAGGTGTCATTTTTTCTTGCGATGATTAAATCTCTAAAATCAATCGCACCATAATATTTATCATCCTCATCTACAACATAGATAGTAAAGATATTATCATGTTCTCCAGCAAGTGATATCATTTTTGATGTCGCAGATGCGATAGTATCACTATTTCTTACAACAATATAGTTATCAGACATATATGATCCTATTTCATCTTCATTATAAGAATCTAGATGTAGGACTTCTTCTTTGGATTCTTCTTCCATCAAATTAATAATTTCTTCTTTATCTTCTAGGTCAAGTTCATTTAATACATCTAGGGCATCATTGCTATCCATCTCTTGAATTATATCAGCCGCAACACTTGGTGTTACTTCTTCTATATAATCTTCTACATTTTCATAATATGTGAATATATTCGCAAGTCTATCCTTACTTATTCTATCATAAGTCATTAATCTTTCTGTTTCAGTAAGTTGTTCTAAAACATCGGCTATATCACTATCATGATAATTCTCAAGTTCTTTTGATAATTCTTCTTTAGGGATATCTGATAATATTAAATTTTTAAGTTCATTTATAAAATTTTTCATTCTATCACTCACCCCTCGTATTTTAGAAATACGCTATAAAAATAAGATATGTTAAACCATAATATATTATTATCGCGATAATATCATTTATTGTTGTTATAAAAGGTCCTGAGGCAACTGCAGGGTCTATATGTATTTTATTTAATAGAATTGGAAACATAGTACCAATTAAATTACTTAAAGTCATCGCAACTACTAAGCTTATAGAAACAATTAATGACACCTTTATTACATCAGTAAAGATATATCCATTTCCACTTATAACTTCTTGTTTCTTTAGTGATAGTAATATCATTACTACAAAAAAAGATATAACACCTAAAATAAGACCATTTATTATACCTATTCCTATTTCTTTTATAATGCTCTTAAGTATCTTCTTTCTAGATGCGCCACTTGATATATTTCTAATCGTTACGGTTAGGGATTGTGTCCCACCATTTCCTGACATTCCTAATATTACACTTTGGAAGAATACAATAGATGGAATAGATGAAATCACGCCATCAAAAAGACCTAAAACCATAGATACAAAAAGACCTAATACTAATAAAATCGCAAGCCAAGGAATTCTTTTTTTTACAGATGAAAATACTTTTTCATCCATTTGTTCTTCTTCACTTAAACCGGCTAATTTAGCATAATCCTCTACTAATTCTTCTTCTGTCATTTCAATAACTGTATCACTAGTTATTACACCTAATATTTCATTTTTATCATTTAAAATAGGAATAGAATCCTCAGCATAATCCTTAAGTTTTTCGATACAGTCGCTAATTAATTCTTTATCGTAGAAAAAAGGATAAGATTCTATGATTAAATCTTTAAAACTATCATTTTTTCTTGCGACAAATAAATCTTTAATATTAATCGCACCTCTATATTCATTATTATCATCTACAACATAAAGTGTATAAAGATTATCATGTTCTCCTGCTTTTTTTATTGTCTTAGATGTTGCGCTTAAAATAGTATCATTTATTGACAATACAATATAATTATCAGACATATATGATCCTATTTCATCTTCATTATATGAATCTAGATGTAGGACTTCTTCTTTGGATTCTTCTTCCATCAAGTTAATAATTTCTTCTTTGTCTTCTAAGTCAAGTTCATTTAATACATCTAAGGCATCATTGCTATCCATCTCTTGAATTATATCAGCCGCAACGCTTGGAGTTACTTCTTCGATATAATCTTCTACATTTTCATAATATGCGAATATTTCGGATACTTTTTCTATTCCTAATTTATTATAAATATTTATTCTTTCAGTTTCTGTAAGTTGTTCTAAAACATCAGCTATATCACTATCATGGTAGTCAGATAAATTATATAAAAGTTCATCTTTTGACATATCTGATAAAACAAGTTCTTTTATTTCTTGATATAATTTATTCATGATATAATCTCCTTTTTTTTAAAATTAAAAGAGAATACCCGAGTGATAGGATGGATATTCTAAATCATTATAATTACTTATTATTTTCCCCATTTTATCACTCCTTACTTTTTGTGTTTTTATTTATAAAAACACATCTAATCATAATATAATTATATTATTTTCTATAAATTAATACAAGATAAAAGCGTTTCAAGATTAAACTTGTAAAAAAAATGTTTACATATATTAAATAATATACTATAATAAGGGATATTATGAAGAAACAAGAGGGTTTATATGAGAAAAGTACAAATTATTACAGATTCTACATCTGATTTAGTATTAGATGATAGAGAAAAATACAATATTGAATACCTAAAGATGGGATTTAATATTAACAATACTGAATACGAAGCTAACCTTGATTGGAATCAAATTTCTCCACAAGAATATTATTCATTAATGAAAAAAGGAAATAGAGCTACTACTAGTTTAATAAAAACTGAAGAAATTGAAAATAAATTTAAAAAAGCATTAGATAATAATTTAGATGTATTATATCTTGCAGTATCATCTAAATTATCTGGTTCAATAAATTACGCTTCTATATTATCTCTAGATATGTTATCAAATTATCCAGATAGAAAAATAGTATGTTATGATACACTTAGAAGTACATATGCTGAAGGTATGATCGCAATAGATTGTGCAAAAATGGCAAATGAAGGAGCTTCTTTAGAAGAAATTATAAATTATTTAGATAATAATAAACTTAAATATCAAACATACGCAACTGTAGGAAGCCTTGAATGGCTAAAACTTGCAGGTCGAGTAAAAGCTTCAAATGCATTTTTCGGTAATTTACTTGGTGTAAAACCTATTATTTTAGGTGATGCTATTGGAAATAATAACGCAATAAAAAAAATAAGAGGAAGAAAAGCTAGTTTACTTGAACTTGTTTCTCTTTGTAAGGAACAAATAATTGATCCTGAAAATCAAATAATTTACCTAGAACATGCAGACTCTATTGAGGATGCGAATTTCTTAAAAGATGAATTAATAAAAACAATAAATCCCAAAGAGGTAAGAGTATCTATGCTAGGCCCAATCATTGGCGCAACAACTGGTCCTGATACTGTGATGATTTCTTTTTATGGTAAAGAAGTAACAATTACATCAGAATAAAAAAATAAGATGTTATAGTATGAAATTCATACATAACATCTTATTTTTTTACTTTAAATTTTTATTACAGTCTTCAATTATCTTTACAAAGTCTTCAATAGAAACCGTGATTTGTTCTTGAGTACCATGCATACGGTATGTAACAGTATTATTTTCTATCTCATTATCTCCTATTACTAATGTATATGGAATCTTAGTAGTTTGTGCTTCACGAATCTTATATCCTAATTTTTCTTCACGATAATCTGTTTCATATCTTATATCTGACTTATTAAATATTTGTGCTAATTTATTACAATAATCACTATGACGTTCTAAAGAAACTGGAATAATCTTAACTTGAACAGGTGTTAACCATGTTGGGAATAATCCTGCATAATTTTCAGTTATAATTCCAATAAATCTTTCAAGAGAACCAAAACAAGCTCTATGAATCATTACAGGCGTTTTCTTAGTTCCGTCTTCATTAATATATGTACAATTAAATCTACCAGGAAGTTGCATATCCAATTGAACTGTTCCACATTGCCAAATACGGTTCATTGAGTCTCTTAATTTAAAATCTAATTTAGGACCATAGAATGCTCCATCACCAGGATTAATCTTAAAGTTATGTCCTGTCGCAAGACATGCTTTTTCAAGAGCTGCTTCAGCCTCATTCCATACTTCAATATCTCCGATATAATTATCTTCAGGTCTTGTTGATAATTCGATTGAATAATCAAGTCCAAATACACTATAAACATAGTCATAAAGTTCTAATATACGTGCAACTTCTTCTCCTACTTGGTCTTCACGTAGTAAAATATGAGCATCATCTTGAGTAAATCCTCTTACTCTAAATAAACCATTTAAAGCACCAGATGCTTCATAACGATGAACATTACCTAATTCTGAATAACGAAGTGGTAGGTCTTTATAAGAATGTAGATCATTCTTATAAACTAAGATAGCACCTGGACAATTCATAGGTTTAACAGCATATGTACCATCTTCTACATCAATAGTAAACATATCTTCTTTATAATGATCCCAATGTCCTGAAGTTTCCCATAATTCTCTATTAAGCATTATTGGAGTATTAATTGTTTGATATCCTCTTTCCTTATGAAGTTTTAGCCAGAAATTCTCTAAATTACGACGTAATTGATATCCTTTTGGTAACCAGAATGGCAATCCAGGACCATATTCACTTAAGAAGAATAGACCAAGTTCTTTTCCTAATTTTCTATGATCTCTTTTCTTTCTTTCTTCTATATTAAATAAATGTTTTTCTAAATCTTCTTTTGTAAACCATGATGTTCCATAAATACGTGTTAACATCTTATTATCGCTATTTCCACGCCAATAAGCTCCAGCGATATTTAATAATTTAAAGTTCTTAATTACACTTGTAGATATAACATGAGGTCCTCTACAAACTTCTTTATGTTCTCCTTGTTCATAAATATTAACTAAATCATCTTCAATGGCTAAAGTAAGTTCTTTCTTATATTCGTCATCTTTAAATAATTCTAAAGCCTCTTCTTTTGTAGCCTTATAATGAGTTATTTTTAAATTTTCTTTAGAAATTTTTTTCATTTCTTCTTCAATTTTTGGTAAATCTTCTGGTTTTAATGTATATCCATTTAAATCAAAATCATAGTAAAATCCTTCTTCAATATCAGGACCTACTCCAAACTTTGTTCCCTTAAATAATCTACCAACTGCTTGAGCTAACAAGTGAGCTGTAGAGTGATTTAAAACCTCAAATGCTTCTTTAGAATCTATTGTTATAAGTTCTAGCGCTGCATCCTCATTAATAGGGTCGCATAAATTAATAAGTTCATTATTTACTCTTGCGACTACACATTTTTTTGCTAGTGATGGTGATATTTCTTTAGCAATTTCAATTGGCATTATACCTTCACTAAATTCCTTAATACTACCATCTTTAAAAGTAATCTTAATCATTTACAATTCCTCCATTAAAATAAAAAAAGTCCCTAGAAAAATCTAAGGACGTTCTAACCGTGGTACCACCTTAATTCTAGGTATAAATACCTAGCACTCATTCATACTCTTAACGCGAGTAATTCGAAATAGCATTTCCTCTACTTATCTCCAAAGGTAGTAATATATAGGTTATATTAATACTTTCACCATCCGTATTATCTCTAAAAAATAATTCTATATATATTGTCCTTCATCAACGATATCTTAATTATATACTAATTAATTATATTTTTCAATATTTCTTTTTTAATTCACGATTAATAGGTGCATATATAACAATTATATTAAATATTAAATTTATGATATTTAATAAGAAATATACTATGGCTAATGAAATAAACAATCCATTGAAGATATAATTATATAATCTAAAAATAACAAATATTATATATAACACTACTTGCGGTATAATATAATACAATAATATCTTATTAAATTCAATTACGCTATACAATAATAATTCTTTTTCTCCTACTCCTAGTAATCTCATAGAAATGAATTTCTTTTTATTTTGATATATATTATAAATAATTAAAACTGTTATACTAAGCAAAACCGCAGAAAGCACTGAATATAACACTACTTCTAATGCAACATTATTTGTTTTTATACCTTCGTTATACTCAATAACACTTATAACCCTATAATCCTTTAAATCATCTAGATTGTATACAAAAAAGCGATAATATGGATCATTATTTAATTTTAGATACCCTAAATCACTAACAAAAACTAAAGGATAACTTATAAAATCAATATCATAATCTAGTCTATAATATCCTGAAACCTCAAATGTATCTAAAAAATTAAAATTCAAAAATTCACTATCTACACCTTCAAAATAATACGGTAATAAAATTTCATTTGACTTAGATGGTCTCCTACCAGATACAATTTCAATGTTATCATCATTTGATGTAATTATTAAATTAGCTTGATTTAAAGAACCTCTAGAATTACCTCTACACCATAATTTAAATTTATTATAATCAGCTTCAGATTCAAATACAATATCTCTTTCGCTAATAGGATTTGTGATTCCGCCAATTACGTTAAAATCATGATTATTTCCTAAAAATAAATTAGTATAAACATTCATTTTATCATTTACTACATCTTTTGTTTGGGTTAATTTAAAATCATAAGATTCTTTTTTATAATATTTATAATAATTTGAATATGCTCTATAATATAAGCTACTATTTTTTATAAAGTTAAAATAAATATCTTTATAAACATACACACCACAAAAATTACAATTTGATATTCCTTTAATTTTAAAATCACAGTGATATAAATCAATACTCATATTATTTATTAAATAATCATAATTCATATTCTTATAACCATAGTATGTTAACTTATTAATAATCATATCCGCAAGATATTTATCAATAATTATTTCATCATAATTAGATATAACGTCCCCACAAATCAAATTATAATTTAAATCTTCTACATATAACTCATAACAAATGTAATTTTTTACTTCTTCGTTGATATTTAGCTTAAACAGACTACCATATTTAATATATGTTTCACTTAAATATTTAGGTCCTAAAGATATAGTTCCACCATTTTCGTAAATATCCTCATAAATTCCAAATGTTCCGTTTATAATCTCTCCATTGTCATTAACCAAATATGAAATATTATCATCATATGAATAATCTCTATCTTCATGTATGGCAAAGCCTATAAAAAAGGAAATAACAAAAACGAACAATGAAGTAAGTAATAATATATATTTAAAAGCTTTAAAAATTAATTTCGTATTAATTATACTTTTTTTATTTCCATTTAAAACTTCATAATTATTTGAAGATGAAATTTTTTTATGACAAATAGCTTTTCTATCTTTAATCTCTATAACTAAGTCAGCATATGAATCTAAAATATCTTTATCATGAGATGAAATAATAACCAAGTTATCTTTAGAATATTTCTTTAATATATCTAAAATTAAAAATTTATTAATTTTATCAAGAGCACTTATAACCTCGTCACATATTAAAACTTTCGGTTCTCTAACTAAAGCTATCGCAAGACCTAATCGCTGCATCTCACCGCCAGATAATAATCCAGCATAGGAATTCTTATATTTTGATAATTGAACAAATTCTAAGTATTTTTTTATTCTATGATCTTGATTGTCAACTATATTTGCTGAATCTAATGACATTTTTAAACATTCATAACATGTTAAGTTATTAACTATATTTAAATTTTGAGAAACTATCCCATAAACATTCTTTCTAAGATAAATTTTATTATCTTTCACTTCATTTCCGTTATATAAAATAGAACCATTATAATTAAGAAATCCCGATAAACAACTTAACAAAGTGGTTTTACCACTTCCACTTTCACCAATTATAAAAGACATTCCATTATCTAAAAAATCTAAATTAATATCTTCTAATATCTTATTATTCTTAATAGTTAAATTTAAATTTCTTATTTCAATCATGGGATACCTCGTTATAATATAACTCATTAACTGTCTTCTTTATTTCAATATTAATAAAATAAAAGTCAATTAGTGGAACAATAATAAATACAAATAAAAGTAGTAATAAATTATTTTTAATAAATACATTCGAGACAAAATATATTATTATACATATAAAAGAAATTAATAACATATCAATAAAACTTGATATATAATAAGTATATCTAATATCTTTATTTTTTACTTTTATCATTTTCAAAATTGACATATATACTCTCGTTTTATTCAAACATTTCTTACGAATAAAAATAAAAAGAATTATAAATAAAACTACAATTATTACATAAGATATATAAATTGCATAAAGTATCATTAAATTACTATTTAGCATTGAACTAACAATTAAATTATCATATGGATAAAAAACATCATAACCACTAAATATATCATCATTAAGATCTATATCATTTGGATTATCAAAAAATATTGATAACCTGTAATTTAATGATTTCACTATTTTTAAGTATGTCCTTTTATTCATGTAAACATAATAATTATTATTAGTGGTATTTATAATTGAATAATTAGATAAATCAACTTCTACGTTATTAAAATAACATTTACTATTTTTAGGAAGATTAATAACATCATCTTCCATTGAATCTAAATAGTTTACATAGTACTTATTACCTAAAAATTTCGAATATAGATATGTATTTTTAGAAAGTAGTAAATAATCTATAATATCATTACATTCACTTAAAAAATACATCATACATTTATCTGTTTCTACATTCTTATTATCTTTTTTTATTTGTCCAACACCACTTATTTTATATTCGATGTCAGAATCTTTTAAATTAAATGTCGATCCAACAAGCTTATATGCAAAATAACTAGATTCACTTATTTCATAAGAAAAGTCTCCAAGTATAAAAACCTCATTATTATTTTTTGGAAGTGTCCCCTTAATAATCTCATAGTCATAACATAGATTAAATGATATATAAAATTCATATTTATCTATATAACTAGAATCTGTATTATATTCAAATTCATTATTAATATTAAAACTAGTGTCAAAGATATAGTCATTATAACTGTAATAATTATCATCCATAATTTCTTTTAATTCATCTGATACTTTTATACTACTATTTCCACCATCAATTATAATCCTTGATGGATCGCAATTATAAATCATTGATGAATCTATAGATATATCTGTAAAAGAAATACTTATTTTATTAATTATAACAGCATAAGTAGTTAAAATAGATGTCATTAACAGTATCAATATAATTGAAATAAAATTATTTCTTAATAATCTTAAAGATTTATATATAAGTTTTTTATCGTTAATAATATCATCATGAATATGTGATGTTGTTACTTCTTTAACATTTGATAATATTTCTTCTTTTTCGATTTGTCCATGATTAATCATTATTTTTTTTACTAAAAAATCGCTAAAATCATTATCTTTATGTGTTACAACAATAACAAGATGAGTTTTAGAAATTTCCGCTAATAAACTAATGATTATTTTTGCGTTTTCGCTATCAAGATTCGCAGTAGGCTCATCACATAAAATAACCTTTGAGTCAATCAAAAGACATCTTATAATCGCAATTCTTTTTATTTCACCAGCTGATAGGTTTATTAGTTTTTCATCTTTTTTAAGAGCTAAGTGTACTTTATCTAATAAATTAAAAATATTTTGTTCTTTGTTACTCATTGATAATTTTAAATTTTCATATACCGTTAAATTTTCAAAAAGTCTATTATCTTGATTTATAATTGAAAAATTATCTAGTAATTTTTTTGAATCCGATAATGACATATCTACGCCATTATAAAAATAATCACCTGAATCATAATCCTCTATTCCGCATAAAATATTTAACAAAGTCGTCTTTCCACTACCATTTTCACCAACTATACCAACCAACCCTACATCAGGCAATGTTAAGGAAACTTCATTTAAAGCCATATTTATATTATTATTGTTGTTATAAAATTTTGATATTCTTTTTAATTCAATCATGATATTTCCTCATTAAGTGTTAGACCTTTTTTTTAACTCAACCTTAAATTTTAATTTATCAATTATCCAATCATCTTCACATTTTCCAGAAGCTCCAAATAAAACTCCAAACCCTATACTTTCAAATTCACTACCATCAAAAGAACAATTAAAACTTCCTTCTGTGTAAGACTTTTTACTTCCTCCAGGGAGTTCTGTTTCATATAATAATTTTGCATCCAATTCATTTATCGATGTATACAAAAGTATATATTGATATCCATCATCAATCAATTTGAAACTATAATCACAAGAAATTAATAAATACGATTTTTCATCTAATAACATAGCCTTTGTAAAAGAATCGCTCATATCAATATAAAACCTATTATTTTCTTTTTCCCATCGTCCTGTATCATGAATCTTATATCCAAAATTTTCGTTAAAATTAAATTCAATACCGCTAAAATCATATTGAGAACAATTTATATGAATTTTTTATACTCATCATAAGCATTCTTAAATTCTTGTGTTATACTTTCTGATTCATTTGACCATTTTAAATACTGCCAAATTGGAACAAATGAATTATTTGGGTCATCTATCAAAACTGAATTTAACTGATCAGTAGCAAGTCTTTCCCATTCATCATAGTTATGTACCCATTTATTAAATGTTGCTCCATTTAATCCTCTATAATAACTATTGTAATAACCAGTTTCATTTTCAGTTGAACCACTTATAATAGTTGTAAATGAACCGCTAGATGCGAATGCAAAAGATGTGTCATCAAATCTAGCTGATAAATCATTACTAAATGAAATAGAATCATAGTTTTCTAAATCTATTTTATTACTAGATAAGAAACCATACGTTTCTACTGAACATCCATAATTTGCTTTGGTTAATATATGAGTACCGTAATCATCAAATATTCTAAAATACTCAGAGTAATCATTATTTAGAACTACCTTTCTATGAGCATTTATAACAGAATTTTTATAACCATCGGAAACACATCTTGAATACGCATCTCCATAATCTTCTGCTGGATTTTCAAGGTAGGTTTGATACGTTACTTTAGATTCATATTTTTTATAATATTTTTGAAAATATTGTTTTGATACATTAGTTGAAATATTAAAATTATTTATAATTTTTACAGTGGCAATTCCATCGATATTCGCACTCTCTGAAAAATTCATACTTTTTGTACTTTTAGAAACAAAATTTTCTAAACTATCCTCACATATTTCATAACGATTGCCAGAACCTATAGTAATTTTCTTTGATACAACATTTTCATATAATTTATCATAGTCAAATACTAAATTTGTCAAAAAAGTTGCTTCACTAACCTCATTCTTCACTAAATTTAAACTTCTACCTAAATTATCATCTTTTATCAATTCATATGTGGCTGCGTTTATCTCAATATTGCACATAGCAAATAAAAAAAGAAATAAATAGATAACTATAATTTTCTTCATTTTTTCCTCCAATATACTTTAAAATCATATTGATTTATATCATTTAAATCAAATAAAAACAAGAAAAATACAAGATTTCAAATTAATAATTACAAGACCATAAAAATATATAATAAAAGTTCATAAAAAAATCCATGATTTAAAAATCATGGATATTTTTTATTATTCTAAATTTTCATCAGAACCATCATCATTAAATTCTTCTGATTCTTCTAAATCTTCATCACTTTGATTTACTACAACATCTAAATCATCAGTATCAGTTTCAAATTCACTTTCTTCTGATGGTTTATGTTCACATTCAAAAGATTCTTCAATTAGAGTACCAGTTCCAGCTGGAATTAATCCTCCAATGATAATATTTTCCTTTAGACCTACTAAATAGTCTTCCTTACCACGAATTGCAGCATCAGTTAAGATACGTGTAGTTTCTTGGAATGATGCAGCTGATAAGAATGAGTTAGAAGCTAGAGCGGCTTTTGTAATTCCTAGTAATAATTGTTTTGCAACTGGTAATGTACCATTATTAGATGCAAGTACTTTCTTACATTCAGCTTTATAATCATTTATAAATACATCTTTTCCTGGAATTAACTTAGTGCTTCCTTCTTTTTCAATACGTACTTTTCTCATCATTTGACGAACAATAATTTCAATGTGCTTATCTGAAATTTCAACACCTTGAGCACGGTATACTTTTTGAACTTCTTCGATAATATACTTTTGAACAGCTGTTGCGTCACAAATACGTAATAATTCTCTTGGTGCAATAGAACCTCTCATTAATTGAGTACCACGTTTAATTTCATCTCCAACGTGAACAAGTATATCAGCTGTCATATCAACTGTATATTCCTTAGTTCCCATTTCACCTTCAATTTTAATAACTTGACCTCTTGAATCTTTCTTTTCAATTGAAATAACTGTACCATCAATTTCAGATAGTTGAGCTTTTCCTTTTGGATTACGTGCTTCAAATAACTCTTGAACACGAGGAAGACCTTGTGTAATGTCAGCAGTTGAGGCAACTCCTCCACTGTGGAATGTACGCATTGTTAATTGTGTTCCTGGTTCTCCGATTGATTGAGCAGCAACTGTACCAACAGCTTCACCAACTTCAACAATCTTATTTGTAGCAAGGTTACGTCCATAACACTTCATACAAACACCGAACTTAGAACTACAAGTAATATTAGAACGAATACATACTTCAGTTACTCCTGAAGCTTCAATTAAAGCTGCAAGATCCTCGTTAGGAGCTTCATTACGTCTTGCGATTACTTCTCCAGTAGTTGGATTAATAACATCTTTTGCAAGGAAACGACCAACGATACGGTCTGCAAGTTTAACAACTGTATTTCCATCAGAATCTTTAATTTCTGATACATTAAATCCTTTTTCTGTTTCACAATCTTCTTGTGATACAATTACATCTTGAGATACGTCAACTAAACGACGAGTTAAGTATCCTGATTCAGCAGTCTTTAAAGCTGTATCTGTTGAACCTTTACGAGCTCCGTGAGTACTGATGAAGAATTCTGATACTGTTAAACCTTCTTTAAAGTTTGCTTTTACTGGAACCTCAATGACATCTCCTGTTGGGTTGTTCATTAGCCCACGCATACCAGCAAGTTGGGCAAAGTTTGAACGAGATCCACGAGATCCTGAATCGGCCATCATGAAGATATGGTTATCTTTTTGTTTCTTTAATACGTCCCATAGTCCACTTTCAATGTCATCACGAGTTTTAGCCCATACAGCTGCAACTAACTTTGAACGTTCTTTATCTGTAACAATACCCATATCATACATTTCTTTAATATGAGCTACTTGTCTATCTCCATCCGCAATCATTTCATCTTTCTTATCATATACAGCAACGTCAGCGGCACTAATTGTAATACCAGATACTGTAGAATAATAGAATCCTAGGTCTTTTAATCTATCTAGCATCTTTGATGTTTCTGTCATTTGATGACATTTGAATACTCTTGCGATAATCTTTGCAATAAACTTCTTAGTAAATGGAGTAACTTCATCATGTGAAATCATTTCATCATAAGATTCTTTACTTGGTTTCATTAAATACTTTTCAGGAAGTTTATCATTTAAGTTTGCATCAGTTGGTTCATTTACATAAGGGAAATCTTCTGGGAGAATTTCATTAAAAATCATTTTTCCTAATGTTGTAAATAAATATTTACCATTAGTATCTACACCAGCAAATTTCGCTTCACCAAATGATCTTGGATCAACAAATATACGAGTATGAAGCGTAATTTCATTATTCTTGTATGCTATATATGCAGCATCTTTATTTACAAAGAAAGTACCTTCATTAAATTCTTTAGGTTCATTAACTGCATCATATTTACGTTCTAATGTTAAATAGTAGTTACCTAAAATCATATCTTGAGATGGAGTAACAACTGGTTTTCCATCTTTTGGATTTAGAATGTTATTTGATGCAAGCATTAATAATCTAGCTTCTGCTTGAGCTTCATGACTTAAAGGAACATGGACAGCCATTTGGTCACCGTCGAAGTCAGCGTTAAATGCTGTTGTAACTAGAGGGTGAAGACGAATAGCCTTTCCTTCAATTAAAATTGGTTCAAATGCTTGAATACCTAAACGGTGAAGAGTAGGTGCACGGTTTAATAAAACTGGATGTTCACGAATAACATTTTCAAGAATTTTCCAAACACAATCTAATTGTTGTTCACAAGCTTTCTTAGCAGCGCTAATTGATAATCCTGTACCCATTAAATCATGGATTACAAATGGTTTAAATAATGTTAAAGCCATTTCTTTAGGAATTCCACATTGATACATCTTTAAGAATGGACCAACAACGATAACAGAACGTCCTGAATAGTCAACACGTTTACCTAGTAAGTTTTGACGGAAACGTCCTTGCTTACCACGTAACATATCTGATAAACTCTTTAAATGACGATTCTTAGAATCTGGATTTTTACGTCCACGTTTTGAATTATCGATTAAAGCATCAACTGCTTCTTGTAACATACGTTTTTCATTCTTTGTAATTAGATGTGGAGCATTTTGTTCATATTGCTTTTTAAGACGATTATTACGATTTAAAATTCGACGATATAAATCATTTAAGTCTGTTGTAGCAAATCTACCACCATCTAGTTGAACCATTGGTCTAATATCAGGTGGAATAACTGGTAATACTTCAAGTACCATCCATTCAGGTTTATTATCTGAATTTAAGAAAGCTTCACATACTTCAAGACGTTTGATTGCGTAATCACGTTTTTGTTTAGAAGTACTGTTAAGTTCTTTACGAAGTTCAGTAACTAAAGATTTAAGATCTAATTCTTTTAATAATGTCTTAATAGCTTCAGCACCCGTTTCTGCCTTGAAGCTGCTTCCACATTTAGCATAAGCCTCTGAATATTGTTGTTCAGTGATTGTATCTTTCTTCTTAAAACCAGAATTAGATGGATCGATTACGATATATTTTGCTAAATATACAACTTCATCTAATTCTTTTGCTTTAAGATCTAATAATGTTGCTAATCTAGAAGGACTATTTCTTAAGAACCACGCATGAACAACAGGACTTGCTAATTTAATATGTCCCATTCTTTCACGACGTACTTTAGACTCAGTAATTTCAACACCACATTTTTCACAAACTCTTCCCTTAACATCATTGCGCTTAGATTTACCACAAGCACATTGATAATCCTTTGAAGGTCCGAAAATCTTTTCACAGAATAATCCATCTGGTTCTGGTTTTAAAGTACGATAGTTGATAGTTTCATGCTTTCTTACTTCACCATGTGACCAAGATAAAATTTCTTCTGGAGATGCTAATCTAATTTTGATATATTTATAATTCTTACTCATTAGTGCGCCTCCTACATTCCAAATTTACTTATATAATCATCACTATCAGGATCAACTAAAGACTTATTAACTTCATTTGTTCCATCTTGTGCAATTAATTCAACATGAATACCTAAAGATTGGAATTCACGTGTTAATACTCTGAATGATTCAGGAATTGATGCTTCTGGAATTGGATTTCCATCAACAATCGCTCTGAACACTTTATTACGTCCTACGATATCGTCAGATTTAACTGTTAACATTTCTTGTAAAGTATGTGCAGCTCCATAAGCTTGAAGAGCCCAAACTTCCATTTCTCCGAAACGTTGTCCACCGTTTTGAGCCTTACCACCCATTGGTTGTTGAGTAACTAGAGTATAAGGTCCAACTGAACGTGCATGAAGTTTATCGTCAACCATGTGGCTAAGTTTAATCATATACATAATACCAACATTAACGCGGTTTTCGAATGGTTCACCACTACGACCGTCAAATAATTGAATTTTTCCATCAAGTGGACATCCAGCTTCTGTAAGAATACCGTCTAGGTCACTTTGAGTAGCACCATCAAATACTGGTGTAGCTACTTTTATACCTAACTTAGATGCAGCAAGCCCTAAATGTAATTCAAGTACTTGACCGATATTCATACGGCTTGGAACACCTTGTGGGTTAAGCATAATATCAAGTGGTTTTCCATCAGCAGAATATGGCATATCTTCAACCGGTAAAATGTTAGAAATAACACCCTTGTTACCATGACGTCCTGCCATCTTATCTCCTTCTGATATCTTACGCTTTTGAACGATATAAACACGAATTACTTCATTTACACCTGGAGCAAGTTCATCTCCATTTGATTTCTTAAAGTGTTCAACAGAACGAACAACTCCTCCACCACCATGTGGTACATGTAATGAAGTATCTCTAACTTCTCGGCTCTTTTCACCGAAAATTGCGGCTAATAATCTTTCTTCTGGAGTAGGGTCTGATTGTCCTTTTGGAGTCACTTTTCCAACAAGGATATCTCCTTCCTTAACTTCAGTACCAACAACGATAATACCGTTTTGGTCTAGATATCTAACCATTTCTTCTCCTACGTTAGGAATATCACGAGTAAACTCTTCTTTACCTAACTTAGTATCACGACATTCAATCTCATATTCATCAATATGAACTGAAGTATAAACATCATTTTTTACCATGTTTTCACTCATGATTACGGCATCCTCGAAGTTATAACCGTCCCAAGTCATGAATCCAACACGTACATTACGTCCAAGGGCTAATTCTCCATTTTGCATTGATTGACCATCTGCTAAAACGTCACCCTTTTCAATAACTTCTCCAACCTTTACAATTGGACGTTGCCAAATTGTAGTAGATGAGTTTGAACGTAAGAATTGATATAATTCATAAGTTCTAATATCTCCTGTTGTTTCTTTAACAACAATCTTCTTTGCATCAACATATTCAACAACACCGTCAAATAATGCAACACATGCAGAACCAGAGTCTTTTGCAGCTCTATATTCCATACCTGTACCAACAATTGGACTTTCAGGTGCAATAATAGGAACAGCTTGACGTTGCATGTTTGCACCCATTAGTGCACGAGTAGCATCGTCATGTTCAAGGAATGGAATACATGCAGCAGCAACTGATACAACTTGTTTAGGTGATACGTCCATATAATCTATGTCTTCAGCACTAACAACCGCAGTTTCTCCGTTTATACGTCCGATTATTTGTTGTACAACTTTATTTCCATTTTCATCTTCATACTCATGAAGAATATATCCATTTTCATCTAGTTTAGTAGAAGCAGAAGCAATTACTACTCCCTCTTCTTTATCTGCTGATAAATAAATCATTTCATCAGAAATATACTTATTTCCTTCTTCATCTCTCTTAGCAATTAAATATGGCGTTTCAATAAATCCATATTCATTAACTTGTGCATATGTCGCAAGAGATGTAATTAATCCGATTGATGGACCTTCTGGTGTTTCAATTGGACACATTCTACCATAGTGAGAGTCATGTACGTCACGTACCTCAGCACCTGCACGATCACGAGCGATACCTCCTGTACCTAAAGCTGATACACGACGCTTTTGAGTGATTTCAGCAAGTGGGTTAATTTGGTCCATGAATTGTGATAATTGACTTGAACCAAAGAACTCTCTTAAAGAAGAAGAAAGTGGTTTTGTATTAACTAATGATTTTGGTGATGCTTCATTAATATCTATTGTTGACATTCTGTCAATAACATTCTTTTCTAATTTAGAAAGACCAATTCTAAATTGGTTCTTTAATAATTCACCAATTAATCTTAAACGTCTATTACCTAAATGGTCAATGTCATCTGTACGACCTACTCCATCATATAGATTAAAATAATAACTAAATGATGCAATAATATCTGATAATGTAATATGAAGAGCAGTTTCTCTTTGGTCAGAACCAATAATCTTAACAAGTTTAGATTGTCCATTTTCAACTACTTCAACATTAATGATTTCACAATAAGGATCTTCTCCTAATGTTTCTCCTAGATCAATCTTAACTCTTAATGCAGCACGAGATTTCTTAAGTTTATTTAAAACTTCTCCTGCAATTAATTGTCCTGCCTCAGCAATTATTTCCCCTTCAGTGAATACAATTTCACCAGTTTCATCATCAAATATATCTTCTTTAGCAATAATATTTTCTGCTAAAAGATGACCTTTAGCTCTATCGAAAACATCAAGTTTTCCATTATATTTAAAACGTCCAACTTTTTGTAAGTCATAACGTTTATTATCAAATAAGTGTGATACTAAATAATTTTTAGCACCATCAGCTGGAACAGTTTCACCTTGACGAAGTTTCTTATATACTTCTACAGCAGCTTCATCACTATTTGTTGAAGTATCCTTCTTTAAGGTTTCAGTGATTTTTTTACTTTCACCATATAATTCAATGATTTGTTTATTTGTAGATAAACCAAATGCACGAATTAGTGTAGTGATTGGAATTTTCTTAGAACGGTCTAATTTTCCATACCAAATATCTTTAGGACCTGCTTCAAATTCAATCCAAGCTCCACGAGTTGGAATAACTTGACCAGCAAATCTTAATTCTCCAGTCTTTGAGTCTATTTCCTTACGGTAATATACACCAGCTGAACGTACAATTTGGCTAATAACAACACGTTCTGCTCCGTTTATAACGAATGTTCCAACAGGTGTCATATAAGGAATATCTCCCATAAAGATTTCATCTTCAGATACTGCACCTGTAGCACAATTTTCTAATCTAACTCTACATTTTAATGCACGAGAATAATTAGTGTCTCTTAACTTAGACTCAACAATTCCATACTTAGGATCTTCAAAACGATATTCACCAAAGTAAATTTTTAAATCTTGATTGTAAGAAACGATAGGTGATATATCTTCAAAAATTTCACCCAATCCCTTATCAACAAATTCTTGGAAAGATTTTGTTTGAATCTCAATTAGATTTGGAAGATCTACCTCAGTACGAACTTTAGAATAGTTTCGTCTAGAAGCTTTTTTTCCATAGTTTACTGTTTTGTAACTGTTCATAAAGCCACCCCTTATGTCGTAATTTTATTTCATTTTATAAAGCACAAAACGCTATTCCTAGCATTTTAGCATTATAGCATATAACTGTAAACATGTCAATACTATTTAACACTTTTCAGTATATAATATCCTTTATTTTTACATACTACTTCACAATTACCAAAAATTTCAATAATATGATTCATAGATGACGGTGCGCCTTGTTTCTTTTGAATAACAACCCAAAGTTCACCTTTTTCGCATAAACGATTATAAGCTTGTTCATAAATTTCAAATACTACTTTTTTACCAGCTCTTATTGGTGGATTAGTTACGATTGATGAGAATTTTAACTCACCATCTAAAGAATCGAATAAATAGCTTTTTTGTGCTTTAGCTTTACTGGCGTTATTTCTAATAATATTTTTATTTGCAAGTTCAATCGCTCTTTCATTAATATCAACCATATACACTTCTTTATCATATAAAGTTGAAATTATTATCCCAAGTGGACCATATCCACAACCAACATCTAGAACTGGGGCATCTATATCATTAGGAATAAATGCATCAAGAAGAGTATGCGACCCAAAATCTAGAAATTTCTTTGAGAAAACTCCATTATCTGTTGTAAAGATGTATTTGTTTTCCTTAAAAAACAAAGTAAAATCATTCGGATTACTTTTTAAGTCTTCTTGAGACTCCGAATAGTAATGATAATTTTTCATAATTAATTAAAGGTCAAAAACCTGAGTATTAAAACTCAGGTTTAAAACTTTATTATTATTACTTAATTTCTACAGTAGCTCCAGCAGCTTCTAACTTTTCTTTTAAGTCATCAGCTTCAGCCTTGCTAACTTTTTCCTTAACAGCCTTAGGAGCTCCGTCAACGATGTCCTTAGCTTCTTTTAATCCTAATCCTGTGATTTCCTTAACAACTTTGATAACTCCGATCTTAGCTGCTCCAGCATCCTTTAAGATAACGTCGAATTCAGTTTGTTCTTGAGCAGCAGCTCCAGCTCCAGCAGCAGGTGCAGCAGCAACTGCAGTTGGGTCGATTCCAAATTCTTCCTTCATAGCGTCAACTAATTCCTTAATTTCAAGGATAGTCATTTCTTTTAATGATTCAATAAATGTTTGCTTATCTAACTTTGCCATTTTAATTTTCCTCCGATTATTTTTTTATTATTTTTGATTAAGCTTCTTCTTTTTCAGTTAACATATTTAATCCAATAGCTAATTGAGATAATGTTCCTAACATACCTGCAGCTAATTGAGTTAATAATCCATCTCTTGATGGTAATGTTGCTAATACCATTAATTGGTCATGACTATATTCATCACCTTCAACGATACCATTAGCAATAACAACTTGTTCGTTTTCTTTAGCGAATTCGAATAATCCTTTAGCAGGTGCAACGATATCATCGTTTGAGAAAACGATTGCCTTAGGTCCCTTTAATTCGCTAGCGAAATTAGTGTAACCTAATTGTTCAGATGCACGACGGCTAATATTATTCTTTATAACGCAAACTTCACATCCACTTTGACGTAGATTATTTCTTAATTGCATGAACTTTTCAACTGTAAGTCCTTGATATTCAAATGAAACAACAGCCTTAGCATTCTTCATCTTATCAGCAACTTGGTTTACTTCTTCAGCTTTTTTAAGAATAATTTCCTTTGCCATGAAATTGACACCTCCGTTTAAATAGTAATAATAATAAAATCCTTTCCTACACCGAGTATAGAAAAGGAATAATTATCTTTTTCTTACCTCGGTAGAAATTAAGTACTTTCGTACGCCTACTTTCTTCGGTATGGATTAAATTTTTGTATTAAATATCCTAATTAAAGAATATTATCTGTATTAACCTTAACTCCAGGCCCCATAGTTGAAGCAACAGAAAGATTTAATACATAAGTACCCTTAACAGTTGAAGGGCGGCTCTTAGCTAATACGTCATATACAGCCTTTAAATTTTCAGCAAGCTTTTCAGCTCCAAAAGAAACTTTACCGATTGGTAAATGAATGTTTCCTACCTTATCAACGCGGTATTCAACTTTACCATTCTTAATTTCTTTAACAGCATTAGCAACGTTCATAGTTACTGTTCCAGTCTTAGGGTTAGGCATTAATCCCTTTGGTCCTAAAACACGTCCAAGACGTCCTAATTCACCCATCATATCTGGTGTAGCAACGATAATGTCGAAATCAAACCATCCTTGATTAATCTTTTGGATATAGTCTGAATCTCCTACATAGTCTGCTCCAGCCTCTTCAGCTTCCTTAGCTTTAGCTCCACGGCATAAAACTAAAACCTTACGAGTTTTACCAGTACCATTAGGTAATACGATAGCTCCACGAAGATTTTGTTCAGCCTTACGTGGATCTAGATTAAGACGAATTGCAGCATCTACAGTTGCATCAAATTTAGTAGTTGAAGTCTTGCAAACTAAATCTAAAGCTTGAACAAGATCATACTTTACATTTGTATCTACTAACTTAGCAGCTTCGATGTATTTTTTTCCTCTTTTCATAGTTATCCTCCTAAAAATGTGGTATAGCGGGATATCCTCCCACAATTTTTTAGGTCGTTTTATACTTTAACAACCTTAAATTAGTCTTCTACAACGATTCCCATGTTTCTAGCTGTTCCAGCAATAATATTTGCAGCAGCTTCGATATCGTTTGCATTTAAGTCTGGCATCTTCATTTCAGCGATTTCTTTTACTTTTGCTCTTGAAATAGTACCAACCTTTGTAGTTTTAGCATTTCCTGAACCCTTAGTGATTCCGCAAGCTTTCATTAATAAATCTGAAGCAGGTGGAGTCTTTACAACGAATGTAAATGAACGGTCATCAAATACTGAAATTACTACCGGTAAAATGTATCCCATCTTATCCTTAGTTTGCTCATTGAATTGAGAACAGAATCCAGGAATATTAACTCCTGCTTGTCCTAGAGCTGGTCCAACTGGTGGAGCTGGGTTAGCTTTTCCGGCTTGAATTTGTAACTTTACAACTTTTACAAGTTTTTTAGCCACGGTAATTCCTCCTTACTTTTCAAAATGTGGTAGAGTGGATAGTAAAAATCCTCCCACGAACGTATAAAATCTATACGTGCTTTAATATTGTAACAAATACATTTAGTTGTGTCAATATATTTTTTAAATTTATTTTAATGTCACTTAAAACAAAAAAAGAAGCATCTATTCTTCTTTTTTAAATAACTTTATAAAGAATGTTATTAATGAACATAATATAACAAAAGTTGCTGCAATATTATACACATTAATAATTTGTCCTTTATATGTATATTTACATACAAAAATACTAAAATTATATAGTTTTGCTCCATCATGCTCAATATAAAATCTTATGAAGGAACAAATATCAGATACAATTAAAGAAAACAACAATGCAAAAAAAGCTTTTTTATTTTTCATATCCATTATACCGCCTCCATACTTACATTATATCTTTATTTTTTATTTAATACAACAAAAAAAGGACATACGTCCTTTATTAAATCTTTTTGATATCTTGTAATGATAATTCAGTTGGAGTTCTACGTCCAAACATTTCAACTAATACTGTAACAATATCCTTCTCTTCATTGATTGAAGAAATTTCAACAACATTATCTTTCCAAGGACCAGTTACAATTAAAACATTATCTCCAACCTTAAAATCAAATACTGGAGTTTCTATTAAACCAATCTTACGTAAAATTCCATTCATCTCATCTTCTCTAACTGGAGTTGGTTTAGTACCACCACCAGATGAACCTAAAAATCCTGTAACTTTTTGAGTATTACGAATCATGAACCAAACTTCATCATCCATTTCCTTACCAGGTTCTACTTCAATTTCAATAAAAATATATCCAGGGAATATTTTTCTTGTCTTAATTTTCTTTGAACCATCTTTCTTTTGTTCCTCGTATTGTTCTTCAGGCACTAATACAGTATGAATCAAATTTTGCATATTCATACTTTCAATACGACGTTCAATATCTGCTTTAACAGAATTTTCATAACCTGAATATGTTTGACAAATAAACCATTGTTTGCTCATAATCTACACCTCTACATATTTAATAATAAACCCATAAGTTTTGATACAAATACATCATATAATAAGAATAATGCTACAAATATAATTAAGAAACTAAATACACGAACTGTATCAGCTAAGAATACTCTTAATCTTGGCCACTTAATCTTTTTAAACTCAGGGAATGCTGGTTTAAAAAATGGATATAGCGATAATAATAATGCAAATATCGCAACTATTACAAGTCCCCATGCAAATACCATAGGGAAGTTACCAAATAATGGGAAATTCTCATTAATTGTAAGAGTTCCATTAACAATTAAACACCCTAATACCAATGCAAATAATGATAAAACTAGTAATACATAATTTTCCCATTTATGCTCAGTCTTTAAGTATTCAAAAATACGACTCTTTTGCTCATCCTTGTTTTCTTTCTTTTCTTTTGCTGGTTTTTGTTTTGCTTCTTTAGCATCATTATTTTTATTAGATTCTTCTTTTTCTAATACTTCCTCTTTTTCTAATTCAGCCATTCTAATCCTCCTGACTATTTGCTTTCCTTATGTAATGTATGTTTATTACATTTAGGACAAAACTTTTTTATTTCTAGACGTTGTGTTGCTGTTGCTTTGTTTTTTGATGTAGTATAATTTCTACTTAAGCATTCTTCACAAACTAATATTACTTTTTCTCTCATAAAAAAAACCACCTTTATCTAAAAGTGTCTATTTGAATTTTATAACATCTAATTCAATTAGTCAACATTTTATATTTTTATTTAAAACTTTTTTTATCTTTTGAATAGTATTATATACTTTTTTTATATTAATATTATACTTAGAAGCAACTTCTTTATAACTTAATCCTTCTTTATATAAGCTAATATAAATATCTTTTTCTAATTTATTATCTAACGCAATAAATCCCCTATCAAATAACAAAGACGCATCTTTATTATATATAACAGGTTTATCACCTAATGTTAATTCTAAATCCTCTACCGGAACATCTAACTTACTATATGTTTTATATAATCTATAATATCTACGCCTTAATATTACCTCAAAGTATTTATAAAACGTCTTATTATAATTCATATCATATGTCCTTATAGCATCATTTAAACTCATATACCCCTCTTGTAAGAAATCATCTTTATATTTATCATATATATTCATATCTCTAATAATCATATATATAAATGGAGTATATTTTTCATACATCAAATTAAGAGCAGCATCATTATTATCTTTAATCATATAGATTAATTCATAATCATTATATTTAAACACTGCCTTCTCCTTTTTCAACTAAATTAATCCTGCAATAATTATCCCAGCACTAACCGAAGCATTTAAACTATTGACATGACCAGTCATTGGAATCTTTATCATATAATCACAAGCATTTTTCACAATTCTTGACATTCCAAATCCTTCTGAACCTATCACAACCGCAATATTTAAAGACTTATCAATATCCTTACATTCATTTGATGCAGACGCATCAGTCCCAACAATCCAAAACCCATTTTCTTTTAATTTATTTAAACTTTGATGGAGATTGTTAACCATTGAAATATCAACATATTCTATAGCACCTGTTGAAACCTTCACAACTGTTTCTGTAATAGAAACACTACGATTTTTGGGAATTATAACTCCATCGACAGAAAATGCATCACAACTTCTCAATATTGCCCCAAAATTATGTGGATCTTGAATACCATCTAATACTAAGAAAATTTTTCTACCCTCTTTTTTCTTAGAAATTAAATAATCTAAATCTTTATATTCATAATCATATGCAATCGCACCATAACCTTGATGTTGATCTTTAAATATTTGATCCATAGTTTTCTTATTATCAATTCGAACTCTATATCCTTTATCTTTAAGCATTTCTATAAATGATACATCATTTAACGAATCTAAAATATGAACTTCTTCGATTTTATGACCAGCTCTTATTGCTTCATAAACGCAATTTTTACCATATATTTTAATCATGTGTTTCACCTACATCGTCTACTTTAATATTATATCATACCTTAAATAGAAAATGATAAAAAAAATAATTATAATAAAAAACCAATGAATTTACACAAATAAATGTGATAATCCATTGACATTTACTATCTTTCATATATTAAATCAATTACTTCTTTTTTTTGAATATTCTTATAAATTATACGATATATAAGCAACATTAATAATGCAAGTATTAAGATAACACATAGCTTAGAAACAAATGAGAAGTATATAATACCCATACTATTTAGATATCTAATTAATAATGAATTTATAAGATATATAATAGGAAATTCTATAAATATTGAAATAATAAGCGCTAATAATATAATAAAAAGCACATTAAAAAAATACATCTTAATTACTTTTTTATTATCTAAACCAAAAGATATCAAAATACCCTGCAATGATTTTTCTTTTTCAAATATTATATGAATAAAATTAATCAATATTATAATTGTAATAAATAACATAATAACAGATATACCTAATAAAATATATTTAAGAGGTATTATCCAGTCATATGCTATATTAATTTTATTTGAAATACTTATATCATCTATATAGTCATTATTTAATAAATTTCTTATCTTATTATTATTGTAATTATAAATACTTATACCGTTAGTATTATTTATCAAGTCATAATTATATGATAAACTAGCATTATTGTATGCTAAATCAGACAAAACCATACTTTTACTTCCTCGATCATCATAAATATACTTAATTTTATATGAAACATCCGCATATTTTCTCTCTAATAAAGGATTACTATTAAGTGCAAATTTAACAACTATATTCTTATCAATAAGATCTATAATTTCCAGATTTAATTCTTCTGAATATTCCAAAGCTAACTCTTTTGACATACCCACCTCATTGTCACTTAACACTTCTAACTTTCCATATAATACATTTCCATCATACTCTTTTTTTATATGTGTTAAATTACCATATGCTGAAACTCTCACGGTCGCTTCAAATTCAGAAGACTTAGAAATAACATCTTCAAAAGTAGTTTTATTAATACATATACTAGAATATTGTTTTTTTATTAAATCATCATCTAAATTAAGATTAATTACTGAATCCGAACTTAAATCTTTATATTTATCATAAAATCCAGTATTATAAACTCCAACAACTGTCAACCCGTCTATTTCATACAAACCATCGTAGTAAGAATGACCTGTAAATAGCGCTACATAGTCAGATATAACTATTTCATTAAAAGAAACATCTTGTTTTCCAGAAATCATTTTATAGCTTGTGCTATTTGAAATATATGTTCGAGTCAAGGATAAATTCGAAATTCTTAAAATATTATTATCATAATATATTGCGTTCGCATCGTATTTTTTTGATTCATTCAATAACATCTCATATGTTTGATTTATCTTGCTATTATTTTTTCCTTGTAAATAAAAATCAACTTGACTAACATTTTCACTTTTACATGTTTTATATAACACTTTATTATATGAATTACATAAAATAGTTAAAGATATAAGAGTTAACGTAAAAGTTAAAATCATACTTATAAATAACAAAATATGCTTAAACTTATTTTTTGAAACAAATTTACTCATCAAAAAGAATTGATTTTTTAATATAATAGTGGGCTTTTTAATTTCATGCAAGCATAATTGGTTTTTTTATTATACTTAGTTATGTCTATAACTTTCCCCCTTAGATAAATGAATAATTTCATCACAACATTCCTTAAATAACTCAATATCATGACTAACTACAATAACTATATGATTTTCGGATATTTCTCTTAATGCATCTCTAATTATAATGGCATTTTCTTCATCCAATGATCCAGTTGGTTCGTCACATAAAATAATCGGATGATTAATTAATAAAGCTCTAATAATCGCAACTCGTTGATGTTCTCCTCCTGATATTTCATTAGGATATTGATACAATATATTTTCTAGGCCATACTTTTTAATATATATATATATATATATATATATCAATTAACCCATAATCAATATTATATATATCGCAAATAAACTTAAGATTTTCGTATACATTAAAGTACTCAATTAATTTAAAATCTTGAAAAATAACTGACGAAGAATTATCACCAAAATCATTTATTATTTCACCTGAAGTAACAGAATCATACCCAGCTATTAAATTAAGTAGTGTCGTTTTTCCACTTCCTGAATTTCCAAATATTAAATATAATCCATTTGTTTCAAAAGATAAATTAATATTATCTAATGCTTTTCTATATTCATTATTTACTTTAAATTTTTTTCTACATTTTTTAGTTCTAATTTCATAATATAGTAGATTCATTTCCTTTAAATAATGTCGAACTAGACATAGTATAATTATTGGAAGGCCATTTTTTATCTCTAAAAATTACGGCTTCAGTTCTTACAGTGTATGTATATTTTTCATAAGACATACTATTCAAACCTTGTATTTGATATAATAAATACATACATTCTGAAACATATCCTACATTTGGAGAAATCATTGCTCCATTTGTATAATTTGCGAAATGATAATTAAAACTTGCTTCATGATATGTTCCACTTTCATTTGATTTTTTAGAATTTGTTAATGTAACAGAATTATATGATTGTGTATTAGTTACTTGAAATGATGCATTTGCAGATGCAATAACATTAGAATCATATCCAGCACTAAATCCAAAACCAAAATTCTTGGATATACTAGTAAGAGAATTATTTTTCGCTACTAGTCATGCTTAATAATGAACATTTGCTGGAATTCAAGGTGAAATAAATATTCAAATCTATATTCCTAAAGTAATTTCTCTTAATTGAATTTCCACTAGAATTGATTGAAGATTCAATAAAAAATAACAAATATAAGGAATATGTTCCAGCTTGATCAAGTGTAAAATACCTGCAGTTAGCAACCCACATCGAATAAGAGCCATAATAATATCCTGCATCAGATACCATAGCTATGTCCTCAACATATGCATCTTTTACATAGGTAAAATTCGTAGTATTGAAGCCTTTATTTTGAGCAGTACTTGATGATGCATTCAAATCTACATTTAAATAAAAACTCAAAAACAACAAAAAACTTAATAATAAAATTCTAATTAATTTTCTCATTATATTTTTCCTTCAACTTTAGTTAATTATACATTAATTATTATACTTTTTATTAAAAAATAAAAATAGAAATAACATTCGATTAATATCATCGACTTTAAAATAAAGAGCAGATTAATCTGCTCTTTACTACATTCTTCCTATTATCTTTTGAATTGTCGCAATTAATTGTTTACTCCAAGGAATAATTTGTTTTAATAATGTCATAAATGGTGTTGTTATAGCACATAACGCAACACACAACAATACAGCCGATAATTTAAGAGATGGAACTTCTGCACCTGTAGTTGTTGTAATTTTCAACTTATAATCAGTTTGAACTCCATTAATTATCATAAGTCCTTGCTTATTATAAGTTATAACTCTAGTTTCAGGATTAACTGCTTTAAATTCAGTATATAAATCACCAATAACCCAATATCCAGCTTTTGAAATAGATACATCTATATCATATTCATATACTTCGCCACTTGAATTTTGCATCAACTCTCCATTATATAGATATTGAAGATTTTCATTAACACTGATATCTTCTAACGAAACACTAGAATAGCTTAATCTTGTATCTTTTCCCCCTACAGCAATATATTCCTTACCGGCATCATTATAAACACTGATATTTACAGGACTTAATCTATAATTCTCAATCTTTCTAAAGTCTTCATTAGATGGAGTTTCTACATTTGAAATAAACACTTCATAATCTCTAACTTCAATACATTCAATTTTCTTTATTTCTGCGGTTATTCCAGTGTCAACTTCATTGATAATATAGGTATTAGATCTTGAAATAGAAATAGTTGGTAAAATACTATATTTAGCATTAAATCCATTAACATATACATCTCCATTAGGATTAATATATGTTTCAACTTCTGAATTAAATTCTATCCCTGTTTTTGTACCACCTAAGGTTAAACTCTTTACTACTGGATTTAAATAAATACTATTATTATATGTTAGAGTGTAAGAAGGTGTTACTTTAATTTCATATTCAGTACGCTTTCCATCAACCTCCAAGTAATCAACACCACCAACAGTAACTAATTTTTTATTAGTAACTGAAGAAGCTTGAATATTACTATATTCTCCCTCAATTACTAAATATTCACTTTGACTTATTTCTAATTTTGGTGACTCAGCTATAGTTTCAACTACTAAATTTTTATCATAATATGTACCTATTGAAGAAACTGGTGTGAAATCTAAAAATTGAGGAAGTACTAAAGTAATAAATACACATGCAATAAACAATAACGCATACATAAATTTCTTTATCAATGTAAATGGTTTACATGTTTGGAATAAAACAATTAAACATGTAAATGTAGCTATTATAACAATTAAAGTTGACGTATCACGTTTATCAAGATTTAACTGAGCTGAAAGCGTCAGAACTATCATCGCATTAAACAATATGACTATGGCGCCAGGCAATGCTCCTTTAATGATATTAGCCAAGAATCCACCTGAAGATTTAACATTACATGGTTCTAATACTAATACAAATGATGGAATACCTATACAGAATACATCAATCATAAATAATTGATTTGTTGAAATTGGATAATTACCACCTGAATTAATTGCGTATATCGCAAGTAATAAAGAGAATATTGTTTTCGTTAAGAATAACTTAGAAACCTTCGCAACATTGTTAATAACTCTTCTACCTTCCGCAACAACTTTAGGCATTGAACCAAAATTATTATCTAATAAAACTAAGTGCGAAACATTTCTAGCAGCTTCACTACCTGACGCAACTGAAATAGAACAGTCTGCTTCCTTTAACGCAAGAATATCATTAACACCATCTCCGGTCATCGCAACTGTTTTTCCAGCTTCTTTTAACGTTGTTACAAGTAGTTTCTTTTGAGCAGGGCTAACACGACCAAATACTGTATACTTAGTAGCTGCTCTTATTACTTCTAAATCGGTTAGTCCATCAAGTGATATATATTCACTTGCATTTTCAATTCCAGCTCTTTCACTTACCTTCGAAACAGTAACTGGATTATCTCCTGATATTACTTTTACTTCTACTCCTGAATTCTTAAAATAATTAATAGTTTCAATCGCATCTGGTCTAATAGTATCTTCTATTAGAATTAATGCTGTAGGATTAAGTAAATCAGTATTAATCTTGCCATCTACAATTGGCTCATTAGTATGTGCAATTAAAAGAACACGGTATCCTTGTTTAGCACCAGCTAAAACATCTTGTGCTACTAAATTATAATTCTTAGTTAAAATAAATTCAGGAGCTCCCATTACAAACGTTCCTACTTTATCAAAAGTCGCGGCACTATATTTTCTTTGAGAACTAAATGGAATTGTACTTAATGTCTTAATACGTTTAGCTCTACCAAATTTTTGTTCTAACGCAATTGCAGTCATATTTTGATCATTTGTAGCATTTAAAATTGCACTTACAATATTTTTAGTAGAAAGACCTGCAATACCCTGATATTCTATGACATTTTTTACTGTCATAGTACCATCTGTAATAGTACCTGTCTTATCTAAACATAAACAGTCAACTCTCGCAAGCATTTCTATACAATATAGTTCTTGTACTAACACATTATTTTGAGCTAACTTCATAACTCCAACAGCTAACGCAATAGATGTTAAAAGATATAATCCCGAAGGAATCATACCAATCATCGCTCCTGCAGTTTTACGAACAGCTTCAGAATATGTAAGACTACCCAAAATCTTTTCATACTGCATACAGAATAAAATAGCTCCAATTGGGATAATTACAACCGCCATAAATCTAATAATTAAATTAAGAGATATTAAAAGTTCACTCTTAGGTTTATTATACCTTTTTGCTTGTGTTGTAAGTTTTTCAATATAATTATCTTCACCAACTGCATTAACACGTGCCTTACATTCACCTGAAACAACAAATGACCCTGAATAAAGTTTATCACCAGGGTGTTTTAAAATGGCATCACTTTCTCCTGTTAAAAGTGATTCATTAACTTCTATCGCACCTGATATAACTATACCATCTGATGAAATTTGTTTACCTGATTCAAGTAACATAATATCATCTAAGACAATATCGTTAACACCTATTTCCTGAACAGCACCATTTCTCAATACATTTGCGGTAGGACAAGATAAGATAGATAGCTTGTCTATTGTCATTTTTGCTCTGATTTCTTGGACAATACCAATAATCATATTTAATGATACAATAACCATAAAGAATAAATCCTTAATTGCACCTATTGATATTAACCATCCAGCGATACATAACATTAATATATTAAAGAATGTAAAAATATTAGTAAAAATAATATTTTTTATTGATTTAGAGTTAGAATTAGGCTTTTTATTAGTATATCCTGTTAAAATTCTATCTTCTACTTGTTCACGTGTAAGACCAACTAAAGGATCTGCCTCTATTCTTACAGCTTCGGCTTTTCTTTCATATATTTGTTGAAGAACCTTACGCTTTTTCTCCTTATGCTTTAATGATGCAACCTCTTCCATCATTTCGGGAATATCATCACCATCATCTTCATCTACTTTTCCTGACTCGTCATCAACAACATTTTCTTCTAAAACTACATCATCAACAACTAAAGTTTCATCCTCAGTTTTTTTCTTTCTTGACATAAGTACACCTCCTAATCATCTAACTCTAATGAAATATTTATTAATTCATTTGCTCTTACTTCATTATTTGTTAAATGTAAATAGCCAACAAGACTTTCAAAACCAGTCGCATTATTATAATCTGCTTTAGATAATGTTTTTCTTGTCTTATTTGTATTGCTATTTCTTCCTCTTTTATATATAGATATTTCCATTTCATTAAGAATATCATTATCAAGTAAATACTTAATAACCTTACTTTGATGTTCAGCACAAGTATATTTAATAACAGTTTTATGTAAATCATCAACTTTAGTTAATCCTCTATTTACAATCAATTTTCTAACTGTTAATTCATAATATGCATCACCTATATAAGCTAAAGTAAGGCCTGAATATAATCCTGCTTCCATTAAAGAATATTCCTTTCAATTAATTTAGCTCTAATGCTATCTGCTAAATTAAAATCCTTTTCTTTCTTAGCATTTTCCCAAGAATAATAAAGTTCTCTATCCTCTTTTTCTAATTCATTATACTTAAGTTCTATTCCTAAAATAGACATAATAGTTTTTAATGTATTAGTTTTCATAGCTAAATTACTATAATCTTTAATTCTTAATAATTGATTTATTTCCTTAACTAACTTATTAACTAATGTTAAAACATTTTGAGTATTAATATCATTATCCATATATTCTTTAAATTCATTAATATCTTCACTAGATAATGAATTATCTTTAATTTCATTTAAATCAAGTTGTAAACTTGCTTGTTTAAATCCTCTTGTGATTTTCTCATATTCCTTTTTAAATTGACTAAAAAGTTCATCATTGTAATTAATATTACTTCTATAAGGACTACATACAATAAGTAATCTTAATGTCATTAAATCATCATGATCTTTAATATCATTTACTCTAACAACATTTCCAAGCGACTTACTCATTTTTTCACCATTCATATCTAATCTTCCTACATGCATCCAGTACTTAGATAAATGGTTATTGAACATTGCGTTAGCTTGTGCTATTTCATTTTCATGATGTGGGAATTTTAAATCCATTCCTCCACCATGTATATCAAGTTCTTTATGGAAGATATCTTGATTCATTACTACACATTCAGTATGCCATCCAGGTCTTCCTGCTCCAAATGGAGAATCCCACTTAATTCCTTTATCAGTATTTTTCCAAAGTACAAAATCTCTAGGATCTTCCTTCACATCTGAAACATCAATTCTAGCACCCATAACTAATTCTGATGATATTTGATTTGATAAAATACCATAATCATTAATCTTACTTACTCTAAAATATACATTACCATCTTTTTGATAAGCATATCCTTTATCAACTAAAGATTTGATAAAATCTATCATTTGGTCAATATACTTAGTTGCATAAGGAATTACATCTGGCATATTTGCACCTAATGAAGCACAATTCTTAAAATATGCATCAGCATATCTTTTTGATATTTCTTCTTCATTTACATTTTCTTCTATAGCTTTATTAATTATTTTATCATCTACATCTGTTACATTTGAAGCATAACATACTTCGTAACCTGAAAATTCTAAATATCTTTTTAAGGTATCAAAGAATATTACAGGTCTTGCATTACCAATATGTATATAATTATATACTGTAGGTCCACACACATACATATTAACCTTATTTCCTTCAATAGGATTAAAATCTTCTATTTGATTTGTTAAAGAATTATAAATTCTTAAAGACATAATAAAACACCAACTTTTTTCATAATATATCACTATATATTATAATTAAATTATTAGATTTTTACAATCATTTAAACAAAAAAAGCACTAGATAGTTAATCTAATGCTTAATTTCCATTTGTTATGCCAAATATTTGTTAATAAAGTTTGCTACAGATGATGCTAATTTAGTTGTATCAAATGTAGATGCTTGACTACCTGTAATATCCATATATCCTGTTACTGTCTCAGTATCAGTTGTTATAATAGAAGCGTCCTTAGCTAACATAAATAGAACATTTTCTTGTCTAGATACAGTTTCAGTTAAAATATCACCGTATAAACCAACAACTCCAAAATTCTTTACAAATGAAGTTAAAGTTTTTTCTAAATATGTTTTGATATCATCAGTTAAATCTTCATATTTAGAAGATACCGCAACACCATTTTCACCAGTTAAAACTCCATAACAATTCTTAAATAATGTATCATAAGCTTCACCAACGATTACACCAGCATTAACGCTATATGCATCTTTAGATGTAACATTAATTGTTGCGGCTGAAGCTACACCTTCAATCTTACATCCATTAATAGTACGACCTGCAAAACCACCAATAGCTACAGAATATACCTTTACATATGATTCTTTTACATAAGATACAGTTGATGTAATTTTTGCTTGTGCATATGAATCTTTAATATCAATTCTTGTTTCACCAACAAATCCACCTGTATATTGAATATATTCTTTTTCATCTTCATCTTTACTGATAACACGAGTTGCTTCAAATTTTGATGTAATTTCAACATCAGTTGCACTACATCCACTTACATATGCACCAGCAACTGGAGTATGAACAATTCCACCATTTTCACCAACAAATCCACCAACTGTAGATGATAATCTGCTTCTTAAATTCATTGTTATCTTGCTAACACTTGAATCCTTAATAACATTAGTATTAACACCAACTAATCCTCCGATATATTGTTTAGTAGTACCAGTACCCTCATGAGTAATCTTTACATTAGAAACTTTTACATTTTCAATTGTTCCTTCATTACATCCTGCAAGTACACCTAAATATAATTCAGAT
The DNA here is from genome assembly GCA_964548855.1 of uncultured Anaeroplasmataceae bacterium. Classification (GTDB taxonomy): domain Bacteria; phylum Bacillota_I; class Bacilli_A; order Acholeplasmatales; family Anaeroplasmataceae; genus UBA3206. The sequence goes on from CAZJSR010000001.1 coordinate 89,791, forward strand.
CCTTTTGTTGATTTTAATTCTACATTATCAATTGTTAAATTCTTAACAGATGCACCTTGACCAATATATCCAAATAATCCTGAATATACTAATGTGTTAGTAATTGATAAACCTGATATCTTATGACCATTTCCATCTAAATGTCCATTAAATTGAGTTGTCTTATTAAACATAGTATCATATGCTGTTTTTTCACCTGAAACATCTGAAAAATCTAGGTCAGCATCTAACTTATAGTATGCATCATCATCATATTTAATGTTCTTAAAGTCTTCTACATTAGTTATAATAATTGGATCTTCAGCTTTAGCTCCTACAGATGTAGTTTTATAATTTTGTTTAAGATAAGTAACGCTCTTATCATTAACACTTGCTTTAACTACTAAACGATAGGTTGTATTTTCTTCAAGCGAATCAAAAATCTTATTTTCTTCTTTTTCTGCTAATTCATTAAAAACTAAAGTAGAAACAATTTCTTCATCTTCATCATAAAGTCTAGCTACAATACTATCCTTAGTAATTTCACCATCAGGATCATCTACCTTAATAGTTAACCCTATTCTTGTTCTCATTGTAGTTACATTTACTATCTCAACTTTAGCAGTGTGACCACAAGATGCAAGAGCTACTAAAGATATTATCGCTATTAACATTGTGAATACATAACGTATTTTTTTCATATTAAAACCTCTTTTATTATTTTGTCTCTTATACATTATACAAAAAAAAAATAAAATATACAACCTTGTTTTTTTGTTTTTTACTTAATAGTCAGTTAAGTATTGTCAATAATTAGTTTATTACAATTAATTCAATGTAATCAAATATTTATTTTAAAATAGAATAATTTACTTAGATAAACCAATTGCGACAATTAACAATATAAATTGACATTTCACTAGTATTAAATTATAATTTAGTGTAGTTTTCTTTTTTAAAAGAAAAGTAGAATTAGAAAGGGTGTATAATATGAAAATAGGTTTGGATATAGGTTCTACAACGATAAAATGTGTTGTTATTGATGATGATGCTAATGTATTATATTCAACATATCAAAGACACTATTCACATATAAAAACTAATTTAATAAAGGTTTTAAATAATTTAAAAAATGAAAATCTAATTACTTCTAAAATATCTGTCGCAATTTCAGGAAGCGCAGGAATGGGACTTGCAAATGGATGTGGTATAGATTTTATTCAAGAAGTTTACGCAACAAGAGTTGCAGCTAACAAATTACTTCCTGATATAAACTGTATAATTGAATTAGGTGGAGAAGATGCCAAAATTCTTTTCTTATCTGATGGAATGGAAGTTAGAATGAACGGTTCATGTGCTGGTGGTACAGGTGCATTTATTGACCAAATGGCAACATTATTAAATATAACAGTACCAGAAATGAATGATGAAGCAAAGAAACATGAGAAATTATATAATATCGCTTCTAGATGTGGTGTTTTTGCTAAAACTGACATTCAACCGCTTTTAAATCAAGGTGCCTCTAAAAAAGATATAGCCGCTTCTATCTTTAAAGCAGTTGTCAATCAAACAATCGGTGGTCTTGCACAAGGTAGAAAGATTGAAGGTAAGGTTGCATATTTAGGTGGACCTCTTACATTCTTAAGTGAACTTCAAGAAAGTTTTAATGAGACTTTAAAACTTGATGGAATATGTCCTGAAAACTCACTATACTATGTTGCAATAGGTACGGGACTTTGTTCACATACTGAATACGATTTAGAAGAATTAATAAAAATAATTGAAAATTATAACGTTGAAGGTTCTTTCTCTTTCAATTCTCCTCTTTTTAAATCTGAAGAAGAATTAAAAGAATTTAGAGAAAGACATGCAAAAGATGATGTAAAAACTCTTCCACTTGATGGTTATACCGGTCCTTTATATTTAGGAATCGATTCAGGAAGTACTACATTAAAAATGGTACTTGTTGATGAAGATAAAAATATTAGATTCCAAAGATATTATACAAACCAAGGAAATCCAGTTAATATCATGAAAGGAATATTTGAAGAAATATACGAAAAATATCCTGACATAAATATTCAAGCTTCTGCATCTACTGGATATGGAGAAGACTTAATGAAAAATGCTTTTAACCTTGATTCGGGTCTAGTTGAAACTATGGCTCACTTCACTGCCGCAAAGCATTTTATGCCAGAAGTTGACTTTATCATAGATATTGGTGGACAAGATATCAAATGTTTTAAAATAGACAATGGTGTTATATCTAATATATTCCTAAATGAAGCTTGTTCTTCTGGATGTGGTTCATTCCTACAAACATTCGCAAATGCTTTAGGGTATGACATTAAAGATTTTGCAAAAATGGCTCTTCTTGCACCTAAACCAGTAGATTTAGGATCAAGATGTACAGTATTTATGAACTCCTCTGTTAAACAAGCGCAAAAAGATGGTGCGACTATTGAAGATATATCAGCTGGTTTATCTATATCTGTTGTAAAGAATGCTTTATATAAGGTTATTCGTGCTACTAATGTTAAAGAATTAGGACGTCATATTGTAGTTCAAGGTGGAACATTCCACAATGAAGCTGTTCTTCGTGCGTTTGAAAGAGAATTACAACTTGATGTTGTATGTCCTAATATCTCTGGAGTAATGGGTGCATATGGTGCTGCACTTCATGCAATGAGTCTTAATATATCTAAGAGTCAAACAATCACAAAAGATGAACTTAAAAACTTCGTACATAATGTTAAAAATGTTAATTGTGGATTATGTAATAATCACTGTAATCTTACAATAAACACATTCGGAAATAAAAATAGATTTATAAGTGGAAACAGATGTGAAAGACCTACTTCAAATAAAAAATCAAATGACGATTTAAACCTATATCAATATATTAGAAACAAATTAGATTCATATAAACCTAAAACAGGGTTCCGTGGAAAAATCGCAATTCCGCTAGTTTTAAGCAATTATGAACTTTTCCCTTTCTGGTATACTTTCTTTACAGAATTAGGATTTGAGGTACATAGTTCAGGATTCTCAAATTCAAAAACATATCAAGATGGACAACAAACAATTCCGTCTGATACAATATGTTATCCCGCAAAATTAGTTCATGGCCATATCGCAAAACTAATTGAAGAAGGATATACAAATATCTTCTTCCCTTGCATGAGTTATAACATGAATGAACATAAAGGTGATAATCACTATAACTGTCCTATTGTGGCATATTATCCAGAGACAATAAAAAACAATGTTGATGAAATAAAACAAATTAATTTCATATCTGATTTTATTGGTATCCATGATAAAAAAGAATTCGAAGATCATATTCTTCCAATCTTACATAAATACTTCCCTGACATCAATAAAAAAGAAGTTCTTCATGCATCTACTTATGCATACTTTAAACACACAGAACATTTAGATGATATAAAGAAAAAAGCACAAGAAATAATCGCTTTAGCTAGAATTAATGGAAATCAAATAGTTGTTCTATCAGGACGTCCTTATCATGTTGACCCTGAAGTAAATCATGGAATCGATAAAATGATTTCATCATTCGATGTTGCGATTGTAACAGAAGAAAGTGTCTCAGACTTGTATCCTAAAGCTGATGTTAAAGTATTAAATCAATGGACATATCATGCTAGATTATATCAAGCAGCATACTACTGCACAACTCAAAGTGATATGAATCTAATTCAATTAGTTAGTTTCGGATGTGGACTTGATGCAGTCACAACTGACGAGTGTAAAGCAATTCTTGAAAGTAAAGGTAAGATTTACACTCAGATAAAAATCGACGAAATAACTAACTTAGGTGCTGTTAAAATAAGATTAAGAAGCTTATTTGAAGCAATAAAACAAATGGAGGTAAAGTAATGGAAAATACAAATACATATCCTAAATTTACAATTGATATGAAAAAAACTCATACCATACTAATACCATCTATGTTAGATATCCACTTTACTTTGTTTAAAGAAGTTTTGATAACTGAAGGGTTCAAAGCTGAAATATTAAGTAATACTGGACAATCCGTAATTGATGAAGGATTAAAATATGTACATAACGATACATGTTATCCAGCTCTACTAGTAATAGGTCAATTTATAGACAACCTAAACCATCGTGATGATTTAGATAAGGTAGTACTTCTTATAACACAAACAGGTGGAGGATGTCGTGCATCTAATTATATTCACCTTTTACGTAAAGCTTTAATTAAAGCTGGATATGGTTATATTCCTGTTGTTTCACTTAACATGAATAATCTTGAAAAAGATTCAGCTTTAAAATTAACTCCTAGATTAATTTTAAAATTAGCCGCAGCTCTAACAATAGGAGATCAAATGATGTATCTATATAATAAAGTTAGAAGCTATGAAACAAATAAAGGTGACGCAAAAAAAGTACTAGATAAATGGGTATCATTTCTAGCTATGAAATTTTCTAAAAATAAAATCAAATTCTTACCATCTATTAAAAAGTATATGAAAAAGATAGCTAAAGATTTTGATAATGTGCCTATAACTATGGCAGTTAAACCTAAAGTAGGTATTGTTGGAGAAATCTATATCAAATATGCCGCACTTGGAAATAATGACTTAGAAAATTTCTTAGTTAGTGAAGGTGCTGAAATACAAGTACCAGGTTTATTTGGATTTATGTTATATTCATTATATGACACATTATTTGATGCAAAATATTATGGTGGAATAAAGAAAAAAACTATTAGATTAACTAAATTAGTAATATGGTATATTGAATTAATGGAAAAAGCTATAATTAATTCAATTAAGAAAACAAAATTTACTCCTATGGGAAAATTCAGTCATACTCTTACATTATCTGAAGGAATAATTGACCATGGTGTAAAAATGGGTGAAGGTTGGCTATTAACTGCTGAAATGGTTGAATTAGTAGAAACTGGATTTAAAAACATCGTTTGTGCACAACCATTTGGATGTTTACCAAATCATATTTGTGGAAAAGGTGTTATGAAAAAAATAAAAAGTATGCATTCTGATGCCAATATAGTTGCGATAGACTATGACCCTTCCGCAACAAAAGTAAATCAAGAAAATCGTATAAAACTTATGCTTTCAATGGCTCGTGAAACATTAGACGAAGAGGTTAAACTATAAAAAAATCATATATAAGAGGTAGTATAATAATATCCCCTGGGGATATACCATACTACCTTTTTTATTTAGAAAAAGGTATTGTACAAAAAAAAGATGGCTATCAAGTTATAGAAGAATATCATCAAGGACAATACTTTGATATTATATATACTAATAATAAATATGAATACACATATGAAACTAAAATTGAAAGCATAATTTCCAAAATAGAATTAAAAGATATAAATAAAGATGAACTTTATAATATGCTAACAAATAAAATAATTCAACTTGAAAAAACAAACCTTATTCTATCACAATTAACGCCAATAGAAAAAATATCTAAATACCTAATATATAAATATAAAGAACTAAATTCATTATCACTAGTTCTTCCTTATAATAAACATACCCTTGCATCATATTTAGGAATCTCTTTAAAAGATTTAAAAGAAGCTCTTGCAATATTAAAAAATAAAAATATCATAGCCTCTAAAGGCTATGTATATAATATCTTAAATCTAACATTATTAACTTCTATCATAAACAATGAAAAAGAGTCTACAGTTATTCTGTAGACATCTTTTTATGTATATATAGAAATATAGGATAAATACTAAATACAACTGTAAATCCCACTAAAAATCCTCCTAATACATCTGAAGGATAATGTACCCCAAGTACTACTCTCGTGATTGGAATAATAACTAATAATATAGAAGATATTGTAATTATAGAAATCCTTAATTTCTTATTTTCGATTACCTTTCTTAAAACAACAATCATAGCTAAATAAAAACTAGAAGATGCGGCAGTATGTCCCGAAGGAAAACTAGATGATGTTTCTTCCATCCATCTATATAAAACATCAGGTCTAGGTCTATTAAGTATTTGTTTTAAAACTACGTTAAGTAATGCACCGATTATAACACAACCAATAATAGTTAATGCACGATAATCACATCTATAAACAACAAGTAAAACAATACATATCGGAACTACTACAAAGAAATAACCAAATTCAGTAAGAATCCTATTAAGATAGTAACAAACTCCACCCTTATTTCCTCTAATATCATAAATAAAATTCATAATCGATTTATCTAACTTCAAAGTTAAATCATTACCAACAAGAATAAAAAGAATAATTAATAATACTAAAGAAATAATAGGAATAATAAATAACTTTTTATTCATTTTAATAATTTAAACACTCATCAAGTGCTTTTATTATTTCCTCTTTATTCATCTTATGACCTATAATAACAAATCTTTGTTCTCTATCACCATATACGTCATCCCAAGTTTCTAAAGTTTCAGGATTATCCCTTAACATCTCTTCTTGACGAGCCTTAGGAGCTGAAGCAATCCATCGTCCCATCTCTGATAATGTTTTTTGACGACCAGATTGTTCAAATAAATAAGCCATATCACGTTCATTAGAGAACCATACCATTCCTTTAGCACGAATGATACTCTTTGGCCACTTTTCAGCAACATAATCTTCAAACATTAATCTATCGAAAGGTCTACGTGCTCTATATACAAAAGTATCAATACCATACTCTAAAGCCTCACCCTCCTTATGGTGATGGTGGTGATGACAGTGGCAATGATGTTCGTGATCATGTTCTTCATCTTCATCATGGTGGTGACAACAATGGTGTTCTTCTTCATCTTCATCATGGTGGTGACAACAATGGTGTTCTTCTTCATCTTCATCATGGTGGTGACAACAATGATGTTCTTCTTCATCTTCTACTTTATCTGGATCATTTAATGCTTTAATCCATTCTGCAGACATACCTACACGTTCAAAATCAAACGCATATGTATCGAAAATCTCATTTAAAGCCACTTTACCAAAGTTGGCTTCAATTATCTTAGCTTCCTTTTGTAAAGCCTTTATAACCGCAATTACTTTAGCCTTATCTTCTTTACTAACTTCATCAACTTTATTCAATACAATAGTATTACAGAATTCAATTTGTTGAACTAATAAATTTTCAATGTCATCTTCTTCCATGTCCTTACGAAGTAAAGCTTCTCCATTTAAAAATTCATCAAACATTCTTTTCGCATCTACAACTGTAACAATATTATCAAGTCTTACACATGATGGGAAATCAAGGTTATTTTCATCTTCTAATGCAGATATACTTTGGGCAATTGGAAGTGGTTCACATATTCCTGATGCTTCAATAAGAATATAATCATATTTCCCACTTTCAGCTAATTTAACGATTTGATTCATTAAATCAACACTTAAAGTACAACATATACATCCATTTGATAATGGGACTAAATTATCATTTGATTCAGTAACTACACCAGTTTTAGCAATTAGTTCTGCATCAATATTTACTTCTCCAATGTCATTTACTATAACTGCTACTTTATATCCTTCTTGATTTTTTAATACATAATTTAATAAAGTAGTTTTTCCAGCACCTAAATACCCAGTAATAAGAGTAACAGGAATTTTCTTATTCATAAATTTCATCCTTCTTTCTAATTTGCGTTTTTATCATTATGTTGAGCTTCAAAATTAAGAATTGGTAGATTAATTGCAGGAATACCAGCAATAGCTGTAGTAGACGCAACAATTGTTCTTGTATAAGAATAAACTGTTTCTACACCACTCTTAGAAGTATATTGATTCATTTCTTCATCTGATGCGAAAGGAGTTTCAAATTCAAAAACACCTTCAACTAAATAGTTTGCTCTAATTGGCATATCATTGTCATTAGTAGCTTCAATTTTGATATCACACATGATACTACACATAGTATCACTTATTTTTCCAACATGGAAATTAATAACTGGTTTTAATGCAAACTTAATATTTCTAAAATCATTCATAAAATCCATTTTCTTACATCTAATTTGTAAATTCTTTAATTTCATACTTAATACCTCACTATTTAAATATTTCTTCATATAAATCAAGTGCAAAACTTGTCTTTAGAGGAAGTGCCTCTTCTAATTTATAACTTCTTGTTCCATCTTCTAATCTTAAAGCTCTAAGGAAATATACATCATCATTATACTTATCCTCTAATAATTTATAAAGAGCATACATATGTGATACCATCACAACTGAAATATCTTTTTCATGTAATGCCCTAAGAGCATCAAACGCAATAGTACTTCCTTCTATTTCAGATGTTGATTGGAAAGATTCATTAAATAACACTAAAGCATTTTTCTTCATACGTCCAACTAATAATCTTAATCTACCTAATTCCTCATCTAACTTTCCTGAAGTCATTGTTTTATCTTCTTCTTTATTAAAATGAGTAAAAATATCAGTAAATACATTACTACTAAAAGATTTACCCGCAACAAAAAGACCTAACTGCATCATTATAATTGCTTGACCATAACTTCTTAAGAAAGTAGTTTTACCTCCTTGGTTAGCCCCTGTAATAAAGAATATATTCTTATTATTACTATCTAATGTATTTCCTATAACATTACCGTTATTTTCAAGAGCTAGGGCAATGTCATATAAACCATCACATTTAAAAACATTTTCATCTATGTTATATGCTTGAGGATTACAAATAGGAACTCCTAACTTCATTAGTTTGTCATATAGATTAATACCACCTATATAAAAAGCTAATTCTACTTGGCTTTGTTTAAAGAAATTAACAATATCATCAATTACAGAAACAAATTTATCAACAATTGATAACAATACTTCATCAGTTTGATATACATATTCAGCTTCAGCTGATGATGTAACTCTAGGAGATTCTAACAATTTAGCTCTCTTCCATTTTTTATCTTCTTTAACATCATATTCATAGTTAGGTAAAATTGATAAAGTATTTCTTAATTTAATACCATTAGCCTTTAATCCATCTTTATTTTTAATTTCTTTTTTATTATCAACAACATCATAAATATCAAATTTAGATGGATTTAATTCACTATCTAATTTTACATTACAATAAATACCTTTTTTAAAATTTACTCTATCAAATACATCATTAAGTTTTGTTATATAATCTAAAGTAAATACATTTAAATATCTATCAAAATAATTAAGAAATCCTTCACTATTAAATCTTGATTTATATTCATTAAAATATCTATTAATATTTTCTAATGCCATTCTCAACTTAGGAAGAATTCTTATACATGCATTAAAACTATTAGTAGCTTCGTTTAGTTTTATTTCATATCTATCATTATAAAAATCATTTAATAATTCAGTTAAAAATGAATAATAATTAACAATAACATCTTTATTTCTAATACAGTCCTTTAAAATGTCTTGTCTATATTTAATTGTTAGAACATCCGTAGTCATTAGATTTCTTGCATCTAGATAGATATTTTTTATATTTATATCATATACACAAATATGATTTACTATAGTCGGATACCATAAATCTTCATAAAAATCGTTATTAGATGAAGATGGTTTATAATCTTTATCTTTATATAATAAATATGATTTCATTATTGAATCCTCCTTAGTATATCTTCATATGAAACTTCATTCTTTTTAGCAATACTCTTAGCATAAGCATTACTATTATCTAATCTACGAAGAATTTCAAATGTTCTTATTGAAGGATTATTCTTATCTACAGTAGAACCCATACTTACTGTAGTTTCATTATAACTACTCAACTCTTCAATAAATGTAACAAAGATTGCGTACGCATTCTTTTGATTTAACATATCAATTACTTTCTTACCTAGAATAATACCATCATGAAGTGATGTAGATGCGAATACTTCATTCATTATAAGAAGTCCGTTATCCCCTATATTATCCATAATTTCTTTTATTCTAATAAGTTCACTTTTTAATTTACCATTTAAATTAGAAGAATCTTCTTCTACTTCATACATTGTGCAAATATTGCTTACAATATGTATACTTGAACTTGTTCCTGTTGTTAAAAGTCCTAATAAAGCCAAATAGAACGTTTGACCTAAAAATCTAGAGTATGTTGTCTTTCCACCTTGATTAGGACCTGATACAATAATAATTCTTTCTTTATTTTCAAATAAGAAAGAATTAGGAACAATAGTGTTTTTCTTAATTAAATAAGAAATAGCTAATGCTAAGTCGTAACCATCATTACAATATACTTTCTCTTCATTAATTTTAGGATAATTAAAACTTAATCCTAAAGTTTTAATCTTATTCATTAAAGAAATATAGGCTGAATAAAATTGTACTTCTGATACTATATTTTTAATATCTTCATTTATAAAATCATTAAAATGTTTTGAAAATAATTCTAAATGCTTAAATTCCTTAGGATAATATTTACTTAATTCATTATATACTTGAGCTAATATATGATTAGGAGTTTGACCATAATTCTTATTAAAAGTAAGTTGATTATCTAATGGATACATATCTAAAATAGGATCTATATATTCTTTAATAGATGTCTTTTTTTCATCTTTTGATATTTTAATAAGCCCTTCCATATATCCCATTCTAAAATTAACAGCTGTCATTTCTTCATCTATTAATCTCATATCTTCGACTATATATTTAATATCATCACTATTAAGATATTCATCAATAAAATTATATATCTTTTTAACTCCTTCTGATTTAATATCACATAAACTTAAATCATTTTTTAGTTTCTTTAATATCTCTATATAGTCCGTTATCTTTTGTTTAAGTCTAACTTGCTTTAATACTGCATGTTCGAATTCTTTTGATTCTTCTAATTCATCTATTTTCTTTTTCATTGTGAATGAAAATAAATTAAGTGCATCATAGATTTTTTCGTTTTCAAAATCTTTAAATACTTCTTGACGATAAAGAATATCTTCTTTAGATGTAAGTACTTGATAGAAATATTTTTCAATATTAAATCCCTTGGCATATCTTAATATTTCACTAATAATATCATCTAAATTTAAATCTTTGAATATTATAGAGTTCTTATCAAACTCTTTAAATTGTTTTTCATTTTTATATAATAAGCTTATCATATATCCACCTGCCAATTATTTAATTTTCGTTTTTATATAAACATAACTAATTCCACTATTTGTTAAACTAGGCATTACATTAGATACCATTTCATTAAATTTTGCGTTATTAATCCATTCCTTAATCCTTGTTCCATGATTATAACCATGAATTATTGTTAATCTTCCATCTTTTTTATTATAACATCTTTCAATACATGATAGAATATATTCCTTAGCTTCCTTAAAATTCATATTATGTGTATCTATTTCCAAAATAATCACCTAGTATTATTTTACCACAAACACATAATTTATCTAGATAATAAACATAAAAAGCCTAGTTTTAACTAGACTTTTCATTAATATACTTAACTAAGGCAATTGTTTGAGCAAGTGTTGTTAGAACGACTAAATCATTTTGTTGCCAAATACGTCCTGTACCAGGAAGAACCATATCTGCTCTTAAATATCCGTAAGAATTTCCATATGCCTTAAGTTCAATAATTACAGTAGCTTCAATACCATACTCAATCATCTTACTATATAAAGGATCATATTGTCTAAACCTTGAATCTTTTGTAGTATTTTCATAAAAATATCCTACATTATCTCTAACATGTTCTTTGATAAGATTTGTACCTAGTACCTTTATCTCAATACCTTCTGCAAGAGGATGTGAATATGCATTAATTATTGTATCATTATATTCAATACATATTTGTTCAAGCATCATATGAGATCCTATAAAAGACAATATGTTATTAATATTTTTATTTATATCTGTATTTTTTCTTGTAAGTTCTTGAAATACTTTATTTTGTAAATAAATCGGGCTATATACTCTATCTCTTTCTGATAGTAATAAAATATCTTTATGCTTTTCTTCTAAATAGATAATAAAACAATTTCTTCCTTTTGTTTTACCTCTATATAATGCTTTATCAGCTAAATCTAATAAATCATTAAAGTTTTTAGCATCTTGTGGAAATTTTGACATTCCAATTGTATATGTCCAACTAAAATCACATATATCTTCATAATCTATTGGTTTAGTAGATTTTAACAAATTAAAGCATTTTTGCCATTGGTCATCATAATTTTCTATACCTTCATAGATAATCATGAATTCATCTCCACCATATCGTCCAATAACACCATTATCATCTTTAACTACATTAATTAATTGTAATGCAATATTTTGTAAGACAACATCTCCAAAAAGATGTCCATGTGAATCGTTTATATATTTAAAGTTATCAACATCTAATATAGCATAACTAAATGGTTTATTGTTATCTATTAAGTATTCTATGTATTCATACATAACTTCTCTTCTATAAACATTAGTTAAACCATCTAATTTATCCACCTTAGAAGCAAAAAATGAATTTTCTTGCATACAAATCACCCTGCTTTTATTATGTTAGCACATTTTTTTAAATATAAAATATTAAAACGTATTTACATAATAATTATAACATAAATAAACTATAATACCTAGTACCAATAAAAAAATAGGAATATTTTATCCCTATTTAAACAAATCTGTAGAATAATATCTATCGCCAGTATCAGGTAATAAGACTACTATATTTTTTCCTTTATTCTCTTCTTTTTTTGCCAATTCAGATGCAGCATATAATGCAGCACCTGATGATATTCCAACTAAAATACCTTCAGTTTTACCAAATAATTTAGAATACGTAAATGCATCTTCATTATCTACCGGAATTATTTCATCATATATTTTAGTATCTAGTACATTAGGAACAAAACCTGCACCAATTCCCTGAATCTTATGTGCCCCAGATTGTCCTTTTGATAACACTGGAGATAAACTTGGTTCTACCGCAACTATTTTAACATTTGGATTTTTTTCTTTTAAATACTTACCGATTCCAGTAATAGTACCACCTGTACCAACTCCTGCGACAAATATATCAATTTTACCATCTAGGTCATTATATATTTCTTGTGCTGTAGTGTTGTAATGTGTTAATGGATTTATAGGATTTTCAAATTGCGAAGGCATAAAACTATTAGGTATAGTATTTAATAATTCTTGCGCTTTTAAAATCGCACCCTTCATTCCTTTCGTACCCTCTGTAAGCACTACTTCTCCTCCATAAGCTTTAATAAGATTACGTCTTTCAATAGACATTGTTTCAGGCATAACTATAATACTCTTTAATCCTAATGATGTAGCAATACTTGATATACCTATACCTGTATTACCACTTGTTGGTTCAATAATAGTTGCGCCTGATTTTATTAATCCTTTATCAAGAGCATCAAGAATCATAGCTTTTGCGATTCTATCTTTAACTGAACCTGTTGGATTAAGATATTCTAATTTTACATAAATATTTGCGCCAAGCTTATTTTCTTCTTTAAATCTTTGTGTTTCTAATATTGGAGTATTTCCAACTAATTCTAATATTGATTTATATATTTTACTCATTTTAATCACCTCATGATTAGATAATACTCCTTAATTCCTACTAAGTCAATAGGATTAGTATAAATTTTGACAAAAAAATAGACAAGGATACTTATTAAGTATTCTTGCCTAAAATTTTTATTATTCTTCTGTTGCAGTCACAGTTACATTATATGAATATTTAGTATATTTTCCATATTGAATAATTACTGTATATTTACCTGCAGTTTCAAATGAAGTAACTATTTCTCCATTTAACATAACTGTTTTATGTACATTATCCTTAACTGAATCATCTGTTAAAGCTATAGTATCTTCACTATCTTTAATATTTAATGCTAGACCAGTTAAATCTAAAGTTTCTCCTACTTTATATTCTGTTTTAACATCTGTTGCAGTAATAGAAGTATATTCAGTTACTACTTTTGGAGTACCCGCAGTTATTTGTAAAGCACAATATTGAATATTGCTATCACAATTAATATACCAAGTACCAGCAGTAAGTGTTGCTGTATATGTTGTTACTTCATCTTGTGAAGATGATGTAGCATAACCATATGTTTGATCCACAGTTTTTGTTGCCTTAGTAGAAATGAATGAACTTCTTGATGCATTTTTGCTTCCTGTTCTAAACGCAACAAATACTGTTGCAGCTTTATCAAGGGTTATTTTAAAATACCTTTTATCGCTTCCTGTAGCTCCTCCAGTTTTTAAGAAATCAGTATAAATCACTTCATTTCCATCACGATCTAGTCCTTTAATACTTCTTCCACTTTCAAAAGATGAAGCAAAACTACTCATATCAAGTATAGAATCAGAATATGAACCTGATTCTTTTGGATTAACAAAACCAGATTCTGTTATACCAGTTCCTTCTATACTTGCATCATGCCATAATGCATATAAGATAAGATTATCATATAATGGACCATTTGTATAAGCCTCACTACATTCATTATCTGTAAACCAACCTACAAATACTGCATCTTTTGCACTTTGCTCAGGTAACACAGGAGTTTGTCCATATGTTACTGTTAAAGTAGAATCAGTTTGGTCCTTCAATGTAACAGTAAATTCTGTTGCAATAAGAGTATCAATAATATCATCAATTGATGCTTTATAATTATTTAAAATAGTATCTAAATCATCAACACTAGTTGCAGCTGATATAGCTTCTACAGTTTCAGTTGGCAATGATGCTTTAATCGCATCCTTTGCAGTTGTAGCTGCATCTGAAGCACCCTTAATTCCTTCATATTGAACCTTAGCATAATCATATATCGCAATTAATTTAGTTTTCTTTGTTTCATATAATGCCTTTATAACATCCGCATTATCCTTAGATGTAGTTAAATCATACTTAGGAAGTGTATCTGAAGAATCTTCTTCCTTAACAATTGCGCTATTTAGTAAATCACTCATCTCATTTAAATCATGTGCAACACCTGCAAGTATAGTCTTAAATTCTTCACTATAACCATCAGGGATATCTGCATAACTAGTTGCTACTTCAGCAATCATATCATATACATACGCAACAATATTAACATAGTTTATAGCTTCATCTTTTAATGCATTTACTTCTGGTACAGATGTTGCCGCATCTATTAATGTAGTAAATTCATCTGCATAGATATCATTTCCTTCAAAAGTTGCTATATATTCAGCGATTGATGCTTTCGCAGCAGTTTTCGCATCATCTACTGATAATTGAGTTGATGTGATTAAATTATCAATTTCAGCTTTAATTGTTGCTTCTAATGCATTAACCTTAGCTAATTCAGTTTCTTGACCAAGTCTTTCTTTGATATTTCCAAATAATTCAATAATTTGTTCAAATATTTTATTCTTATCTTCATCTGTAACATCAATTTCTTTTATTTCAGTTGCCTTATAAACTAAATCTAAATGTTCATCTTTATTAAAATCAGTTTCATAATCAGCAATACCTGTAATATTTGTATAAACAACCTCACGAGCTTCTTGTACTACTGTCGCATCATCTTTAACACTATCTAATGCAGCTTTAGTTTCTATTACAAGATTTTCAATTTCAAACATTTCCATTGCTGATTCTAGGTTTAAAGTAAATGTTGAAATAATTTCTTCAACTTGAGCTTTATTAATTGTATAGATAGACATATCTAAATATTCATTAATTTCTGTAGTCACTTCACCTTTTCTAGCCGCAATCATCACATCATCTGTTTTGATTTCATCAAGAGCGGCTTTCGCAGTAGCTAAAAGAGACTCTAATTCATCAGCTGTCTTAGCCTTGCTAATTGCTTCAATTGCTGAATTTAATACGTTATTAAATTCTACTTGATTTATTTGATAATTTGAAAAATCCTTATATACACGTAATTCAGCTATTTTTTCTTGAATAGCATTTTCAAACGCAAGTTCTTCATCACTCTTTATACTCTCTAAAGATTCTAATACCCCATTCCACATCATTCTAACATCATCAATAGTTGATAAAGTTATTTCTATTTCATCATCTGGATCAGTATATTTTAATTCAGAAAATACAGCCGCAACCATACTCTTTATTTGAACAAGTGTGTCTTTATTTTGTGTATAATTATTATCTACATCTAAAGAATCATAGATTGCATTAAATTGATTTATACACTTTTGACCATATTCTGAAACTGAAATTTCAGTATTAACAACGGCAATATTATCAATATCCATTGTAGCTGAACTATTATCTGATGAAACAACCTTAAATCCAATTAATGAACTAATTGAAACCTCTAAATCAGTAAGTACATTTGTTCCATTAATCTTTAAATTTAATTTACCAGTCTCAAGATTAATATTTAAATATATTTTTAATTCATCACCAGTTTGAACTATATCAGCAATTTTGTCTTTTAGAGTTCCATCAATTCTATATTTTAGACCATCTTTTTCATTTCTAATTCCAAATACTTCACTATTATTCTTTTGACTAGATGATCCGTATAATTGGAAGAATGTCCATCCTGTACCAACATTAGTAGTCTTTAATTCAGTATATAATTCAATTGTACCATTGTCTAAAGTCTTACCAAAGTCAACCATTAGTTGTGTACCATTGTTTCCTAAGTCAACAGTTTGTGCAATACCATTTCCTACTGTAATATTATTCTGAGTTTCATCAGCTACACCATTCTTTTCATTGATGAATTGATATACCCCTTTTGTTCCCCATTGTTCAAATTTTTTAAGTTTATCATCTGCTGTATAGCTATTAAAATCATCCTTAATAACTAATCCTTCTTTTGATACTAATGTATCATACATAGACTTTTCAGTCCATTTTGCATATAGTGTAGTATTTTTAGTAATACTAGCTCCCGCAACTGCTTGAGTTGTTAATGCTTCATCAGTATACCATCCTTCAAATACCCAACCTTCTTCTGTTAATGTTGGTAATTCTGTTGGTAACTTATCGACATTACTAACTGCACTAGGAGCTGTTCCATGTCCTTTAACTTCATAAGTTATTGAATACTTTTGTGCAGCTTCCCATTTTGCATATAATGTAGTATTTGCACTAATAGTCGCACCTGCAACAACCTTATTATTTAATGTTTCATCAGTATACCATCCTAAGAATGTCCACCCTGCTTCTGTTAATGTTGGTAATTCTGTTGGAATACTTGTAACATTTTCAACCTTGCTAGGTGTTGTTCCATGTCCTTTTACGTTAAAAGTTATTGAATACTTTAATGTTTCACTTGGCCCTGTTGGTTCTGGTGTTGATGTTGTTTCTTTTTTATCTTTACATCCAACCATAGCTAAACCTGCAAGTACCGCAAGTGATAGTCCCAATCCTTTTCTAAATCTCTTCTTCATATTTATCCTGCCCTTTCTTTATGGTTTATTACCATATTTGTATTTTATCATAAAAAGGCTCTAATGAAAACGTTTTCGAGTAAATTTTGTAAAAAAATTGTAAAAATCTCTATATTAAGACAAAAAAAGTAGACTTTTATCTACTTTTCTCTTCTTATAACGTTTACCTCATCAAAATTAATATGTAAAGGTACCCTCTTGTCCAGTGGTGGTAGTTGTAAATAATCCCCATAAGATATACGAAGATATCTATCATATCCAACAGGAGCTTTAAGTAATGTGTCTCTTACAGGAACTTCTATTGTACTTTTAAAATCGTCTGCATCAAATATAAAATCAATACAAGTTAATAAATCATTTGAGATAAATAACTTATTAAGTTTCTTCTTATTATACTTTGATGATACCTTAATATACTTTTGATATAATTTTTGTATACTCTTCTTTTTACCTAAAAACGCAAGTAACTTAACTTTCATTTTTTCAGAAAAAGAATACTTAGAATAATCAATAGTATATCTTTTAGACATAGCTTGTCCATAAATCATTTTTAATTTAAAACGTTGGATTTTTCCTTTTAGGCCTTTATATGTTTTATCTATTACAAATATATCTAAGGAAATTTTATTATGCTTTTCATTATAATACTTAGTCTCTTCATTTGAATTAACTAATTGACTATTTTTATAATTTAATTTAATAACCATATCGAAGAAAAACTCTTCTTCATCAGGGTACACAACACTAAAATCATCTGATACTTGATCTAAGACTTTATTTTTCATCATTAAATCAAACATATCTCTAGTTATAGCTATATCTACATCATCATCCCAAGGTATAAAGTCTTTATGTCTAATAGCCCCCAGCAATGTTCCCGCAACCATATAGTACTCAATATTATTATTCTTAAACACTCTATCTACTTCTTTTAATAACTCATAATTAGCATAATGAACGTCTTCTAATAACTTAACATTCTTTTCTTCTAAATATTGCATATAACTCTCCCTAGTATTTGTCATGATCTGGATAATCTTTATAAGATTCATCTAATAAAACTAATTCACTAAAATTATCTATTTCAATTACATCTTGTTTTTGACATAATCTAATTTCAACTTTAAAGTCTTTCTTATAATTCTTTAAAGGAGCATTATCCCAGAAATTCTCTTTACCTGCTCTAGCATTATATAACTTTACAACATCTTCTTTTAATTTAATACTATCTTTTTCATTCCAGTAAGAAATTCCTACCATTTGGTAACAATTTTCTCCACCCATTTGAAGTTTATCAATATAATTAGATTTCTTAAAGAAACACCAATCATCAGTTTCATCTACTTCAATTCCTAAATAATTTGTTGTGTATTCATATTTATTAATAATATTTGGATTAGTTATTAATAAATCTGCTTCACATATATAACATCTATCAATATAATCTACCGCTTTAACTACAGATGAAATGTTATTTGTTACATTATAATTTTCATTATCAACAAATTTAATAAAAGGATATTTTTCTAATAATTCATCAAACATTTCCTTTTTATATCCTCTTACAATCACAATATTTGTAATACCTTTATTCACTAATGAATCTAAAAGAGTGTCAATTATTCTAACACCATTAACCTTTACTAAAGGTTTAGGCGTATTTAAAGTAACTGGCGCCATTCTAGAGCCAAATCCTGCAGCTAATATAATGGCTTTTCTTACTTTATAAGGCTCTAAAGCTTTTAGGCCTTTTTCAGTAATACTCATCATATTTTGTGCATCAATTTGAATGTATCCTAATTCTAAACAATTAGTTAATTCTTTATTTACCTTTCCCATTGATACAGTTAAACAATCCGCAATATATTTTTGTGAATAATTTGCTTTACCATTTTTTTCTATAAATGTTAACAAATTAAATTGATATCTATTTAATCCCATAATTTCATAATTTCCTTTCTTTCTATCTACAAGAATGTAATTTAGTAGACTAATTATTCCTTTAAATCCAATATTAATAACTAAAATAATAAGGGAAATAACAGCTTGCATTTCATAATTTGCAGTCTTTTCATATGTAGATATTAACACAGCTAGAGGTTGTGTTCTATATGTTGATAAAAAAGCTACAGCTGAAATAGTTATCATTGAATTTAAAAAGAAATAAGAAAACATTTCTAAAAGTGTACCGATAGACATAGGTACTAAGACTTTAAAAAACACTCTAACTTTTGATAAACCTAAAGTATCCCCTATAACTTCATAATCTTTATTTATTTTAGATAAACAATTTCTTGCCATAATAAATGGTGACCCTAAAAAGTGTGCAACATTTACACATACTATTATTGATAAGGTTCCATAAAATACACCTCTTGTGCTCCTAAACATAAAAATATATCCAATACCAAGTACAATTCCAGGTATTGCGATTGAAGCCATCGCAAGAAAGTTTAATACCTTACCAAGTATTCCTTCAACTCTTGATGTAAAATATGCCGCAACATACGCAAATATTACTCCTATAAATCCAGTAAGGAGTGCAGTTATTACTGAATTATATATATAAGTACTAAGACCTACTCCTCTTACTTTTTTAAATATATTTGTAATATTTGATAAAGTAAACTCCATGTTATTAGGATATCCTTTAATGAACGCTAAAGATATAAACGCAACTAAAGGAATTATTAAAAATATTATTATTAAACTAATTATTATTGTAGATATAATATCAAATAATTTACTTGATTTTATAAGAGATTCTTTTGATTCTCCTGACAAATCTTCTTTAAGGAAAATATCTACAACAAAGGATATAATCGATGGTATTAATAATATAATACCAGTAATCGCAGCTCTACCATACTTAAAGTTAGACATTACTTGTTCGTATAAATACATTGGTAATGTTTTTAACTTACCAGCAAGTTCCATTGGAATTCCATAATCTGAAAATACCAATGTAAAACATGCGAAAAATGCTGTAATAATAGGTTTCTTTAAATAAGGTAATGTTATTTTAAAAAACGCACTTACACGACTAATACCAAGAATATTAGCTGCATCATAAGGTTGTTTATCCTCATACCTTAACGCATCGTATATTATTAAAAACGTAGGTGCGAAACTCACAACAATCGAACCTAATATTACCCCTGGCATTCCTAAAATATCTATATCAATATTAAACATTTTATCTAAAAGTCCATTTGTACCTGTAAGTATTCTTAACCCAAGACCAATAGATAATGTTGGAACTAGCATAGTTGCAGATAATAATATACATATTAATTTTTTATGCTTAATTTTTGAAAAATTAAGTAAATAAGCAGCGATTAACGCTAACAGTACTGAAAATATAGTACTTATTAAAGAGACTAATAAAGAATTTTTAATTGATAAATAAAAATTCTTATCTTTGAATACAAATGATAAATCACTACCACTAATATTAAATAATAAAAATATTAAAGGTAATATACAAAACGCTATAATAGAACCAATGAATATAATTCTTAATATATCTTTAGAATGAATTTTATTTTTTATACTTCTAATTTCCATTTATACTATCCTCAATAGATTTAATTTTTTCATCTAATTGATTAACAATAAAATTCTTAACAAATTCATTAGCTGGATTATGATATATATTAGAAGGTGTATCTATTTGAGCGATTTTGTTATCATCAATTAACATGATTCTATCAGACAAACTAAAGGCTTCTTCTTGATCATGTGTTACATATATCATTGTAATATTATATTTTTCTTGTATTCTTTTTAATTCTTTTCTTAAATTTAATTTTAAACTTGCATCTAGAGCTGACATAGGTTCATCAAATAAAATGATATCAGGATTTAATACTAAAGTACGAGCAATCGCAACTCTTTGTTGTTGTCCACCAGATAAATGATGTGGATATTTGTTAATATGATCAGTTAGACCAACAATATTAACAATCTCTAATACTTTTTCTTTTATAACTTCCTTATCAAGTTTTCTAACCTTTAATGCATATGCAATATTATCGTATACTGTCATATTCGGAAATAATGCATAGTTTTGAAAAACTATTCCTATATTTCTTTCATGTGGTGTTAGATTTGTAATATCTTTTCCATATTTATAGATATTACCATATGATGGTTTTTCTATACCAACTAAAATTCTTAAAAGTGTTGTTTTACCACACCCTGATGAACCAAGCAAAGATAAAAATTCGCCCTTATAAACATCAAAATGTATATTTTCTAAAACAATTCTATTTCCATAATTCTTACCGATATTATCGGCATGTAATATAATCTCTTTCATATTAATTTCTCCATAAATCTAGTAAATTTTGTTTATATTTTGGATCAAACACACCCTTCATTTGTATTGAAACAACATTTTCGGGGTAATTAGGAACTTTAGGACTTTGTTCTTTATATATCTTATCCGGAACAAAGGCATCTACAGCCTCTTTGTTTAATTCATAAAATATGTATTCAAAAACCTCTTTGACTTGTGGAGAAGCATGTCCCTCAACAATACCCATTCCATATAAATTATAAGGAGCTCCTAAATCTAGGAATGTATAATCTAGGTCTTTATTTTTATTCTTATACTCTACACATTGCCACAACATCGCAAAACCTATTGCAATCTCTCCTCTATCAACAGATTTTATTGGAACTGATCCTGAGGTTGTGTATTCTTTAATGTTTTTATCTAGTTTATCAAAATATGAAAGTGCCTTATCGGTACCATATTCAGATACTAATCCATTATAAAATAAATATCCGGTACCAGAAGATTTAGGATTTGGCATTGAAATTAATCCTTCATATTTGGGATCTAGTAAGTCATTATATGTTTCAGGGATTTCAAGTCCTCTTTCTTTTAATAATTTCTTATTATAGATGACCCCACCCCAATTTCTATTTTCTATTGCGTATTTTTTATGATTATATCCAAGCACAGACTCATCATATATATCAAAATCATAATCATCTAAATCGCTAAATATATTAGGGACCGAATTCATGACGATTTCTAAATTCGCGCATTCTAATTCATATACTATATCGCATTCTGTGTATTTTTCTTCACCTTGAAGTCTTGATACTAACGCACCAGTACCAGAATACTCTATAACAATATCATAATTAGGAAATTTATTATAAAGTTTTTCTTGAATGAACTCTATTCTTTCTTCTTCTTGTGTTGAATAAATTAAAATAAAATCTTTTCTTCTACAACTAGTAAGTAAAATTGTAATTGTAAAGATAAAAGATAATATAATCATCTTCTTTTTCATAACTACTAACTCCCAACATAAATGATCATAAAAATCAATTAATATTTTACCATTTATATGATTTGTTTACAATAGCCAACATATTTTAAGAGCGATACCTAAGATATAAAAACAAAAAAACCTCAAATTTGGGAAATTGAGGTTTTTTCTTTATCCATATTAATTCTAAACTTATTAAATAATCTGTACAAATATTATCTCTTAGAGAATTGAGGAGCACGACGAGCTTTCTTAAGACCGTATTTCTTACGTTCTTTAGCACGTGGATCACGAGTAACTAATCCTGCAGGCTTTAAAATAGCTCTAAAGTCTGGATTAACTTCCATTAAAGCACGAGTGATTCCTAAACGGATAGCTCCTGCTTGTCCTGTGATTCCTCCACCAAATACATTAACATTTACATCAAACTTATCAGTATTTTCAGTTAACTCAAGTGGTTGAAGAACATCTAATCTAACAGCTGCAGATGGGATATAATCCTCAAATGCTCTACCATTGATAGTAATTGTTCCTTTTCCTGCTTGTAAAACTACTCTTGCTACAGAGCTCTTACGACGCCCTGTTCCGAAATATTGAACTTTCTTGTTTGCCATAGTTGTTTTCCTCCTTATTAAGCCTTCACTACAAACTCAACTGGTTTTTGAGCTGTATGTGGATGATTTGCACCTGCATAAACGTATAATTGCTTTCTCATTTGGTCACCTAACTTAGTGTGAGGTAACATACCAAATACTGCAAGTTCTACCATTCTTGTAGGGAACTTAGTCATCATATTTTCAGCATTAATTGCAGTTAATCCACCATTGTAGTCTGAATGACGATAGTAGATTTTGTCTTGCCACTTATTTCCAGTAAGTTTAATCTTATCAGCATTGATAACGATAACGTTATCTCCGCAGTTAACATGTGGAGTATAAGTTGGTTTATGCTTTCCTCTTAATAAAGATGCTACTTGAGTTGCTAAACGTCCAAGAGTTAATCCTGTTGCGTCAACAACATACCAATTGTGTTGTACAGTTTGATTATTTGCCATATAAGTATTCATAGAATATTTCCTCCTTAAAATTATAATTAAGGGCATTGTGGATTTTTTTAAAATGTACCGAAAATAATTATATATTAACATGTTTGATATGTCAAGTGAGATTTTTATATTTAATTTTCAATGTATGTACCTTTACTAATTAAAAGTCAAATAAATATGTTATAATTATAGGGTGATAAGGAGATGATTATATGCCATTTTTACCAATAACACTTAAAGAAATGAAAGAATATGGGTGGGAACAGCCTGATTTTATATATATAACAGGTGACGCTTATGTTGACCATCCTTCATTTGGTCCGGCAATCATTACTAGAGTACTTGAGAATTTCGGATACAAATGCTGTATTATTTCCCAACCTGATATAAATAATGACAATGATTTTAAAGTTTTCCCTAAACCTAGACTTGCTTTTTTAGTGTCTAGTGGAAATATAGATTCTATGGTTAATCATTATACTGTTTCTAAAAGAAGACGTAGTAAAGATTATTATACACCTGGTGGAGTTATGGGAAAACGTCCTGATAGAGCGGTAATAAAATACTGTAATAAATTAAAAGAACTTTATCCAGATAGTGATGTAATTATTGGTGGCGTAGAAGCATCTTTAAGACGATTATCTCATTATGACTATTGGGATGATGCGGTTAGAAAATCTATATTACTAGATAGTAATGCTGATTTATTACTATATGGAATGGGAGAAAAGACAATTATTCAAGTAGCTGACGCTCTTGATAGCGGGCTTAGAGCTAAGGATATTATCTATGTTAGAAATACTGTATGGAAAACTACTGATAAAGATATTCTTCCATATAACGGTGTTTTCATGCCCAAGTTTAATGAAATACGTACAAATAGATATAAATATGTTGAAGCTTTCCAACTTCAATATAAAAACTGCGATGCATTTATTGGAAAACCTTTAATCGAAACATATGATAAAGGTGTTTATGTTGTTCAAAATGAACCAGAATTTCCACTTACTAGAGAAGAAATGGATCAAGTATATGATTTACCATTTATGAGAAAAACACATCCTCTTATTGAAGAGAAAGGACATGTACCTGCAATTGATGAGGTTCAATTTTCAATTGTTGCGAATCGTGGATGTTTTGGAAACTGCAACTTTTGTGCTATAACATTCCACCAGGGACAAATCATCCAATCAAGAAGTAAAGAATCATTAGTCAAAGAAGCTATCAAAATTACTCAAATGCCTAATTTCAAAGGCTATATTCATGATGTAGGAGGCCCTTCTGCTAACTTCTATCAACCTGCATGTGCAAAACAAGAAAAAGCAGGTGTTTGTCGTCATCAAAGGTGTCTATCTTTTAAACCTTGTAAAAATCTAGTTGCTGACCATACTGATTACATAGATGCCCTTCGTGAAATCAGAAAGATACCAGGAATAAAAAAAGTATTTGTTCGTTCAGGTATTAGATATGATTATGTTATGTATGATCATGATAAAACATTCTTAGAAGAAATTGTCAAATATCATATATCAGGTCAACTAAAAGTTGCGCCTGAACATGTCGATGACCGTGTACTTGCGCATATGGGAAAACCATCAAGAGAACTATATGATAGTTTTTGTGACTTATATTATAAATTAAATGAAAAACATAATATGAAACAATTCCTTGTTCCATATTTAATGTCAAGCCATCCTGGTTCTACTCTTGATTGTGCAATTAATCTAGCGTGTTATATAAGAGACACAGGACATCAGCCAGAACAAGTACAAGACTTCTATCCAACTCCTGGTACCGCAAGTACTTGTATGTATTATACAGGTATTGATCCATTTACTAATGAGGAAGTATATGTTCCTAAAAAGCCTCGTGATAAGGCTATGCAAAGAGCTTTAATGCAATATAAAAATCCTAAAAATTATGATCTTGTTAAAGAAGCTTTAATTAAAGCTAATCGTACTGATTTAATAGGATACGGAAAGGAATGTTTAATAAAACCACGATGAAATCATTATTACTTGCTATAAACGCTAAATATATCCATCCCGCTTTATCTACAAGATTACTAAAAGCTAATACTTCTTACATAACAGATGTTAAAGATTTTACAATAAAAGAAAATATCAATAATATCATTTCTTATGTAATAGATAACGGATATGATATATTAGGAATTAGTTGTTATATATGGAATATAGAATTAGTAAAAAAATTAATCGTTTTACTAAAAGAGAAAAAGAAAGATTTGATAATAGTCCTAGGAGGACCTGAAGTATCCTATAATGCAAGAGATTATCTTCATATTGTTGACTATGTTATTAAAAACGAAGGTGAAAAAACTTGGGATATGTTACTTGATCATATCCACAATAATACTGATATTAACAAAATTCCTAATTTATATCATAAAAACGGATTTACTTTTGATGAAAATGTAAATGTCAAAGACATCAATACAGCATACGATCTTATTGATGATGTTTCTAATCAAATCGTTTACTTTGAAACATCAAGAGGATGTCCGTTTCACTGTGCTTATTGTATGGCTTCTTTAGAAAACAATATAAGATACTTTGATATGGATAAAATTAAAAAAGATTTAAAATACCTTTTAGATAAAGGCGCAAGAGTTATTAAATTTTTAGATAGGACTTTTAACGCAAATAAAAAGAAATTTATTGAACTTGTTTTATTCTTAATAGATAATCACAAGGAATATAATTCATTTCAATTTGAAATTACAGGTGATTTATTAGATGAAGATATAATTGACTTCATCAATAAAAAAGCGCCTAAAAACCTATTTAGATTTGAAATAGGAATACAATCTACTAATATTGAAAGTAATAGATTAGTATATAGAATTCAAAATAATGAAAAACTATTTCATAACATAAGATTAATTCAAAACGCTAACGTTATTGACCTACATCTAGATCTAATCGCAGGCCTTCCTAAAGAAGATTATAATAGTTTTATGAACACATTTAATGAAGTATTATCATTAAGACCAAAAGAACTTCAATTAGGTTTCTTAAAATTACTTCACGGTACTAGACTTGAAAAAGAATGTTTCAAATATAATTATAAATTTGAAGAAACTGCACCATATGAAATAATTGAAAATGATTCTTTAAGTCAAGAAGATATTAAAAAAATACATATTTGTGAAGATGCGTTTGAGAAATATTACAACTATGGCTATATGAAAACTAGCATCAATTACATTCTAGATAATATTGATAATGCATTTATGTTCTTTTATAACTTAGGTATATACTATATGAATAATGATCATACTGGATTACATAATTTATTTTATTTACTTGATATGTTTATCAAAGAGAATTATTCTTTTTATAAAGAAGCGCATGTTTTATTAATCGAAGATTACTTAAAATATAATAATGTAAAAGCTAAAATATGGTGGGATAGACCATGTAATAAAAAAGAATTGATAAGATACATCGATAGTATATCACTTACTCCATATTCTATTGATGTATTATATAAATATAGCGTTGTTGTTGAATATGAAGAATATATTCTTATCGCACTTTATATCAATAATAAATCATATGTATATAAAACAAAAAGAGGCTGTTAAACTTAGTTTCAGCCTCTTATTTATTATTATCTTTTTGTTTTTGTTCTTCTATTAGCTCTTTAAGTAACTCTTTTCTCATATCTTCTAAAACTTCTGTCTTTAGTTTTCCTTTTTCCTTTTCTATACGTTGACGTTTTTGAGTTAATATAATATTAACACTTTCAAGTACAATTATCGCAAGAAAAAACAATACTAAAACACCATATATAAGGGATTTATTACTTGCAAGTTTTCCTAAGTTTAAGAAATTAAATTGACGAACATATTTTCCAATCAACATATCTTTTGTGACAACTTCCTTATCAACTATACCGTGATTATTATCACCAAGCATTTTAAATCCATCTTCTGTTATATCTTTAATTCTATGGATTATGTATAGCCCCTTAGTTGAACCTTCTTTAGATTGATATACAATTATATCACCTACTTTAAGAGATTCATAAGAACATTTCTTAAAAATAATAGTATCTCCAGCTTTTATAGTTGGTTCCATACTACTTGTTGGTACATATGAATAAGAATATCCAAAATAATTAACAGGTTTAGACGTTTTAACTGCGATAACATTGCATACTAACATATATAATACCAGTAGTACTATTACTCCAGTTAAAGACGCTATACCTATTTTAATTCCTTTTTTTACTTTTTTATTCATCGTCATCAGTTCCACGACTATCTAGTATTTTCTTCCTATCTTCGTCACTTACATCAGACCATCCATCAGCCTTTTTCTTAGCTTCTAAAGCTTTTTCCTCTAACGCTTTACGTCTTATTGCCTCACGACGACGTCTTAATAATTCTTTTGGATCAATACTTTCCTCAACTGGTGTATCTTCATCCTCATCAATATTTTGAACCTTATTTTCTTGTTGACGTTTTTGTGCTTCTAAAGCTTTTTGTCTTATTGCCTCACGACGACGTCTTAAAGCTTCTTTAATTTCATCATCACTTGATGTCTTTACTTCAGTTTTTGCCTCAGGTTTTACATCTTCAGATTCTTGTTGACGTTTTTGTGCTTCTAAGGCACGCCTTCTAATTAAATCTCTATTACGTTCAAACATTGATTTAGAATCCATTTGTCTAGTTTGTGGATGCGAATCTAAAATATCATCACTTGCGAAAATATCTTTAGAATCATCAAATAATTCATCTCTTTGTTGTCTTTCTAAAGCTTCGCGACGACGCATTAATTTAGTTCTAGCATCTTCCTCTTTAGGTTTTTCATCATCTTCATCATCAATTACTGAAGTACTACGTTTATTAGCTAAAGCTTTTTGCCTTATTGCCTCACGACGACGTCTTAATAATTCTTTTGGATCTAAAGTTTCTTCTTCTAGATCTGAATCTACAAGAGCCGAAGCATCTTCATTATCATCTATCGCATCTAATGCATTAATTTCTGCATCTATTTTTTTAACCTCATCAGATTCTTCTAAATCTGAATCTGCGTCTTCTAATTCATGATTTTTCATAGCCTCTTCATGAGCTTTTGCGGCAGCCGCTTTTTGACGAATAATTTCACGACGGCGTCTTAATAATTCTTTCGCATCAAGATGTGCTTTTTCTGCTTCTAGCTTACGTTCTTCTTCTTCAATACGAAGTGCCTCTTCTTGTCTTGCTTTTTCAAGCGCTTCACGCTCTGCCTTCTTTTGTTCACGTTCAAGTGCTCTCTTAGCTTTTAATGCATCTTGTTCAGCCTTAATTTGAGCACGACGTTCCATAAGTTTAGCCTTTGCTTCAGCCATTCGTGCTTTTTCTTGTGCTTTAGCTTCTTCAGCCGCAGCTCTAGCAGCCTCACGTTCTGCCTTCTTACGTGCCATTTCTTCAGCATGTAATTTTTGAGCTTCCTCGCGTTCTCTAGCTCTCTTTTCTGCACGTTCTGCTTTCTCTTTAGCCAACTTTTGAAGACGAGCTTCACGAGCCTCTTGTTGACGTATCTTTTCTTCAAGCATTTGAATTTCTGCTAAAGTGTCATCGTATTCTTTTTTCGTATTATTATAATCTATTTCTTTTAATCTAGTAATAGTTTCTAATACTTCAGATTTTTTCTTAGCTCTTTCTAACTTTAAAGGAAGTGGTATTTCTTCATAATCCCCTTCAATTGGAAGTTCAAATAAAGGAGGATATATAGAATTTAATACCTCTTGCATTTCTCTAAACACTAATTCTAATGAATATTTCTTTTCCATACCAGAATTTACTTTATCATCAAGAGATTGTTGATAAAACTCTTGGGTTTTATTTAAGAAATATTCACTCATCTCAAACTTTTCAAGTTTTTGACTAGATGGATTAAATTTATATTCATCATCCATCTTTGATAGCATTCTTGCTTTACGTGTAGTAAATTCTTTATAAGGCATATTTTCAGGATCTAATTCAGAATCCCCATTAAAATATAACATAGTACCTACAGCTTCTGTCATAATTGAATCAATAGAAGAAGCTAGTTCGTCTGGGTACTTATTTTTCTTTTCTTTAACGTTTACATCAAATGCTAATTCATTATATCTATCAAGGAAGACCCATGTATTATAACAAACCTTAAATTCAGCATTCTTTAATATAATATTTGTTTTTAAAATTGGAGGTGTAACTTCCTTATAATTTTTTAAATCTTGCATTAACTTTGATGAACGAAGAGTTTTATAATTCTCATGAATTGCTTGAGCTTTTTCAAATGTATCACGCGCAGCTTTAATTTGCGCTTCAAGTTGTCGTTCCATCTTTACAGATAATTCAACTTTAACCTTTGTTTTTTCATATTTAAAACTATTAGTTACAGTCGTATTTTTTGTTTCATAACTATCAAGATTTTTCTTCATAATTTGAACACGTAAAGATAAGAATTTACAAATACGGTTAATTAATGTCTTAATAAATCTATTTTCATAAATACCTATTTCATCTTCTGCAAAAGTCGTAAGTAACTTAGAAGGAATAATATCTCCTTCTTCAGTTACTAATTTAATATTTTGAGTATGACTTGCAAGATGACGTACTGTATCTGAATTAACTTTTTTAACCTTCTCCATCGGAACAACTTCTTGTTCATATCTTATCGCTTTTTTAGGGTCTTTTAAAATCTTTGAAATACTTTTGAAACATGTTTCAAGAATTGGAATAAAAGACTTTTCAAATATTTTTGTTTCACGAATTGTTTTAGAATAAACAGTTCTTGAACCACCTTTTATTTGATTAAATAAGAAATTTCCTATAGAAGATTTTTCTTTCTCATCATCAAAATTTTCGTTGAGAATGCGGTAGAATTCTGCGATTGCATCATCATTTTCTTCTTCTACAGTAGGTTCAATTATATCTTGTTTAACCTCTTCAGTTTGTTTTTCATTTATATCTGCCACATTACTCACCTCTCTTTTTTCTTTTCTATTTTATTAGCTTACTTTCTTCAAATCATTAATAAAGTCGATTGATACCTTAAATGAATTCTTACCAAACAATTTATCTAATAAGGTAATCAATTGATCTAATTCATTACGTAAGAAAGATAAATTTAAACTTTCAAACTTACGTAAAATCTTATTACATAACATATAATCTAGACCTTGAATTTCAGTCATTCCACATGCAATATAAACTGGTACGAATAATTTAACTTGTTTCATAATACGGTTACCAAACGCAATCTTGAATTTTTCTTGAATAAATTCATCAAGTTTAGCGAAGTTTTCCATAACTCTTGTTGATAATGTAATATCTCTTTGAGCTTGTTTAAATAAATCATCTAAATATTCATATGACATTTGAACATTTTCAGTATATGGTGCGTCTACAAGTTCAGCCTTATGGTTAATAACAATTGGAAGTGCACGGTCATATACCTTATCTGTAATTGTAAATGTAGAGTCGTCTTTATTAGCCGTACCTATAAACCAAGTATTTTGATTTATCATTAACTTACCATTAATTAATAATTTAGGGTCTAACGCATCAGTACCTGGAACTAGGTCAATTAGCCACTGTGTTGCGTCTGGCATTTCCATTACTGATAAGAATTCAGCAAAATAATACTCAATACGCGCAAGGTTCATTTCGTCTAGTACGATAAAATTAGGTTTATCGCTATAACCAGCCATATAAACACTTCTTAAGAAGTCTGTTTCATTAAATCTCTTAGTAAATTCATTTAGATATCCTAATAATTCAGCACGATCACGCCATGAAGGTTGTACTGAAATTATACTTGTAGGTTTGTTGAAGAATTTCCCCATTGAATAAGGTAGAGAAGTCTTACCTGTACCTGAAATACCTTCAAGGATTAATAATTTAGTAGAAGCCATACCAGCAAAGAATCTAGCTATAATTTCTTTTGTATAATAAAGTTTTAATTGGCTTGCAGCATATCCAATATATCTATCAATTAAGCCAGGTAAATCTAACATATCATCACTTGACATAATTGTATATTCTGGATTAGCTTTATAATATGTATCAACTTGATTAAGTTTGATA
This sequence comes from uncultured Anaeroplasmataceae bacterium, assembly GCA_964548855.1. GTDB lineage: Bacteria > Bacillota_I > Bacilli_A > Acholeplasmatales > Anaeroplasmataceae > UBA3206. Next base: position 121,580 of record CAZJSR010000001.1, read on the forward strand.
AATCTTCCTTGGAAGATTTCTTCTTCCTCTTCTTCTTCAGGTTTACCTTGTGGATTAAATAAATCATCTGGATCAATACCTGCATCACCACCTGAAATTTGGCTTACACGAAGAGCTAGAATCTTATTCTTTTCATCAACTAAGTCAATAACTTTTTTATTTAACATTTGAACTTGATCAACAAGTTCATCCTTTTCAATTTCTCTTCTTCTAAATTTAAAATATCTTTTAAATAATACAACGATTAATGTAACTAATAATACAATAAACGCTAAATTGATAAATAATACAATAATGTATACTATCCAATCTAATGCACCCCAATACTTATTGTGGATACTCGCATCCTTTAATTGTGATACATATTCCTTAATATCTGTGTAAAATGCATTTTTAAATGCTTTCCCAATTGTAACAAAGAAATCCCCAATATTAGAAAGTAAACTTTTTAAAAATTGGACATAATATTTAGCAAACTCTTTCATACAATCTCTCCTCTCTTAGATTTGTTATTCTTCTTTTTCTTCTTTAGATTCTTCTTGTTTTTTTGCTTCCTCTAAAGCTTCTTTTCTTAATTGCTCTAATAATTCTTGTTTCATCTTTTCTTTTTCAGCTTCAAGTTCAAGACGTAATTGTTCCTTTTCTTCTGAAGCGCTAACGGCCATCTTTTGAGTCTTAATTGCCATAATATTTTTAATAACCATAAACATCTCAAATAATAAGAATAAAATAGTTGGTAAAATAATTACTACAATAAATCCTTTGCTAGGATCACTAATCCATCTGATGAAGCTTCCTGCATTAGTCCATTTACCAATATATTTAGCTCTAATAGAATCTAGGCTAACATTTTGTGCATGTCTTTCATTAACTAATTGTCCAGTTTCTCCTTCATAAACTCCATATTCATAAGGAGTACCAAAATAACTATCTCCTTGTGTTATATATGAAGAAACCTCACCACTTGGTGTGTAAATAATTTCTACAATTCTATGGGTATTTAAGAAACCATTAGAATATTCAACACCTGCAGGTGGTTCTGAAATAGTATCCCAGAATGTAATAATATCTCCTACTTTAAGTTTTTTCTTTTCTTTATTATTTAAAGTAGAGACCCAAATCACATCTTTATTTGTAAAAGAATCCTTCTTAAACACAGCTCTAGATTCATCTACAACATTAAGTCCATTAGGATCAGGCTTCATCGAATTAGATGCGACTGTTTCATAACCTAGTCCAAATATATTTTTAACTTTATCAGGTTCAGAACCAGTTATTTGTGTAATTGAAAATATTAATAACATAAATATGAATATATAAAATATAGTATTAAGAGTAATAGATACTATTTTTAATGTCTTTTGTTTTTTTGTTGTTTGTGTTTTGTTAGTTGATTCTTCTAAATCATTAACACAATTATCAACATTTTGATTGTCTTCCATAAAATCACTCCTGACACTTCACAGTTTATTATATTTTATCACATTTATCAAAAAAAAGAAAATATATTTTATACTATCATAGTAATTCTTATTATTAAAATAATAAAAGTAAAAAAAAAAAGAATAAAACGACAAAAAAAACGTTAGAAATTAATCTAACGTTTTAATACTATAATATTAATTATTCAGCAGAAGTACGTTCAGTTGTAGTAAATCCTAACTTAATATCAATAGCTTGACCCATGATTGCGTCCATACAGTCAGCGTCAAATCCTTCTAACCAGAATCTGAATGTTAACTTAGTAACGTAGTTTGCATTAGCGCATGTATAGATAGGGCTAGTATATGCTGCAAATCCATCAACTAAAGTTGGATTTTCAGGTGCAGTTGTACTAGCAAATGTATCCGCATTAAGAGATGTTAAATAAGCATTTGCGGCATTTGTTAAAGCTAATGATTGTCCGAAATTATATGAAGAGTTATCAGCATCTGAAGCTTGAATTTCAGTTTTTGCAGCTGCTCCATCAATTGTATTTTCAGTAAATCCAAACATAGGAGTAATTCTCTTAGCTGTACCAAATGGAACAGATGATACATTATTTTCTTTAGCCATTGATGCTACAAGACTTCTTTCCTTAGGTTCACTATATACATCTACTACTGATCTTAATGCATTAACTGCAGATAATTTAATAGATGTACCAGCACTAAAGTTTCCATTATCACAATTAAATGAACTTAATAATGTATAAGATTCAACAGTATCATCTTGTGTTGTAACAGTGTTTGCTGATGCGATATCAAAATATACATTTGTATCTACTCCACTAGTTAGAGCATATAAATCAAATTCAAGAATCATTCCAGCTGATGCTGCTTCTAATCCACTTTCAGTCATCTTTTGGAAATCTCCAATTGCTGTAGCTGTTCCAGTTTCTTTTGTGTAATTATAAGTTACAGGTTGTAATTTGAAATCTGGAGCCACAGTTACATCTACAGTTGAATTATAATTAACACCGTCTGTAGATAATAAGATTCCGTCTGATCCACCTTGAACATTAACTGTTAAATTTGCAGTTGCAGTTGAGTTCATTGTGAACCATGCGAATGTTGTAGTACCTAATGCTACGACTGCGAATGCCATAGATGCGATACTCATTACTAATTTTCTAGAAATTTTTTTCATATTCATTTTTTCTCCTTCTTTATTATTTTTTTGTTTCCTTTTGTAATTAATTTTTTTGTGACTATACACTAGCCACTATATAACAATTATACCACTGCACTGGTAATTGTTCAACATTAATTTTCCCAAATTGTGACAAAAATCCAACTTGGAGCTTCATTTCTATCTAATAAAGCCGTTTGATCAAAATCATAAGGTACAACACTTCCATCTTCAAGAAGTTGTCCCCAACATTTAAATTTATGCGCTACACTTGAATAAATATCCTTTACAGGACCTTTTTCAGAAATCTTTTCACCTTGTATTTGATGAACAGTTCTTTCAGATACTGTCTCACCAGTTTCAGGATGTGTAACTCTATAGGTTAATTCAATCGGTTCTTCTTGTATTTCAAAACCAGTAAACGCAAATTTAACTTGAATACTTTGATCCCAAATAGAATCGATACAATCTGCATCCCATCCTTCAATCCATATATTCATATTAATTTTAGCCTTTCCAGTTTGTCCATAATCATTAGATTCATCGAGCCTAACAACTGTCGCACCTTCCACGGTATCAAATGCTTTAAATGTATTTGGTACATCTTCAAAACTAATCTCTTCAATATATTGACCAGTTTCAAATCCTCTAACATTGTTATAATATGTAAATGCTGCATTCTTCTTCGCGTCATATTTAGCACCTGAGGCACCGACATAATAATTTTCATTGAAATCAGTTGCGTACGAACCAATTCCTTCATTTATTTCATAAATACGATAATTTTCTTCAACAACCTCGCCACTCGTTGCTCTAACTGAAAATCTCGCAGCGTTTGAAGCAAGAGTTCTAAATTCAAACTCAGGTTGATTATTTAATGACTTTTCATATTTAAATATTTCTCCAGTTTGTGGATTATATGTTGAAAATGAACCAGATAAATTATTAGGAAACGAAATAGTTTCCTCATCTTTTACAACTATTTCTGTTTTAGGAACGACATAATCATCATAATATTTTTCACTATTTGAAAAATATACAGTTCTAGCTGAATTATCATCACCCTTAAAATAAATATCTAAATTTACATATTCTCCAGTATCAATACCCTTACTACGTCCATATAAGTCTTTAAAAGTATTACCATTATTAGATGTAAGAGGTTCTAAAACAATTATTCTTTCAAAATCTTCCTTATAATTTCCTACAGGTAGATATTCTAAACTTCCTTTAGAATTTGTTTTTGTATAATATATCTCACCGTCTATATATCCAACAGAATAACCATAAACCTTCGCAAGTATCGCAACCTTTAAATCCTCTTCAGTAAGATTACTCTTAAAATTCTTACCATCTACAGATATCTTAATACCATTTTCAGCATTAGCTTTTAATTCTAAATCATCAAACCATGCATTTGTGTTTAGCTTAAACCATGCGAATGTCGCAGTACCCGCAACCACAACTAACAATAGTAGTGAAAATAAACTAATATAAAGTTTTTTAGACAAATTGATCACTTGTTATCAACTCCTTTATTAGCTTAGTAAAAATAAAAGTTGTCACTTTTATTTTCATAAACAATGACAACTGGCTATCCATTCGGACCCTATAGCTTTGCGTCGCTAAATTACTTTAGTTTTGCCGAGTATTAAATACACACGTATTTTACCATATTACCAAAAGTTGTCAATATTTTTTAAATAACTTTTTCTTCGTATGCATTAAATGACATACCTATTTTGATTGAACCACCAACAATCGAATTTTCTCCATCATCAGTACAATCAGGGTCTTCACCCTCTAACCACATTATGATAGAATATTTCTTCACATCTCCAGGTTTAAATTCCTTAAATGTTTGAGAATATATTTCATTTTCATCAAAATATTTCACAAGACCTTTTTCATTATACTCTTTTTCTCTTGTATAATGTGCACTTTCTTCTTGTTCTTTTGTTTCATACTTTTTATAAACTACACCTTCAGTATCTTCATCTTCAAATACCCAAAATCTTACGGCATTATCTACATTTCTAGATACTGAAGTTATCTTTAAGACTGCATCAATGTTACATATTTCAGTACCTTCATTTTTCAAAAAGAAAGTATATCCAATATAATCACCAGCTTTAGACTCATATCTTCCACCGCCGTTATTAATTACTAATTTTTGATTAATATTATGCATATCTATCGGATTTGCTTCTGAAAGTAAATTTCCAGATAATACTTGTTTACCACCATTTGGATCATCTATATCTTCATAAAGACTTATACCTATTCCTTTTAAATCATCTGGAACACTTATAGTAAACCCACCTGTACTAGTACCATAAAATGATATTACACCAATCGTTACAGAAAGAAGTAGGAAAATAGAGATTAAAATTATTAAAACTTTTTTCTTTCTAAATATAGAAACAGATTTAGAATTTAAAACATTCTTTTTACTCAATTGTTTTCCTCCTTCCTATAAAAAAAGTTGCCATACTATCCTACGGCAACTGGCTGTCCTTTTTGGACCCTTTAGCTTTGCGTCACTAAATTACTCTAGTTTTGCTATCTCATATTATAGTTTATTTTTATTTACTAGTCAACGAAATTATTCTTCTACATTACTTTTTACATCATCAGATTCTTCATCTTCTGAATCATCTTCTTCTGATTCTTCCATTGATACATATTCATCATTAGCTTCAACATTGACTTCTTCTTTTTTATTTTCTTCATCAGTTTGTGAAGGTTCTTCTACTTTTGTATCAGATAAAATAGTATTATCCTCATCTTTTGTATCTTCTACACTATTAGTATCATCTACATTGCTATTATCATCTGTTTTTTCTTGCGCTAATTCTCCTTTATTATCCTCAGTGTTATTATTTTCCCACTCACGATATCTAACGAAATCTAATACTTCACTATCTGGCATAGGTTTTGAATATAAATATCCTTGACCATATACAATATCTTGTTTTTTAATATATTCAACATTATCAGGTGTTTCAATACCTTCCGCAACAACTAAACGTTTTGCGATAGCCGCACTTTCAGTTAACATCTTAACAAACTTTTCTCTAATTTCATCATTTGAATTTACATCAGTTAAGAATGTTCTATTAAGTTTAATCATATCAATTGGTTCTTTTTGAATACGAGTTAAAGTTGAATAGTCAAGTTCGAATCCATCTACTGCTGTCATAAATCCAAAATCTCTTAATTTCATTAAGTTTTGCTTAACATTATCTAATTTCTCAAACATTGCGTATCCACCAATTTCAAGAATGATATTTTTAGGATTAACACCTGATTTTTTCGCAACTAATATCAAGTCGTCAGCTAAGGATTCATAAGTTAATTGTTTTGTTGATAAGTTAAGTGAAATATGACATTCACCATTAGGTGTTAACTTTTGAACTTCTGGTAACATCTTAGTTAAAAGTTCAAGTCCCCATTTACCAACCCAATATATATCACCAGATTTATCCATTATATCAATGAATTCTTTTGGAGGTAATACACCTCTTTCAGGATGATTCCAACGCATTAAAGCCTCAAAACCATATAATTCATTTCTATTTAAATCCATTATTGGTTGATAATATAAACAGAATTCCTTGTTAAGAATAGCTTGTTTAACTTCCTTAAAGAATTTAAAGTTATTAGTTTCTTCTTTTGTTAATGTATTATAGAATACAGTATATTTAGCTCCACCTTCACGTTTTGATATATATGTAGCTAATTCTAAATTTCTAATTAAGTCATTTAATGTTTTACCACAAGAAGGATATAAACATACACCTGCGCTTGCTGTTAAAACAATTGATTCATTAGTTGATACAAATAACTTTTGTTTTACATCAGATAATAATGATTCTGTGATCTTACATGCATTTTCATATGTAAGATTTTCTTTAATAAATATTAAGAATTCATCATTATTATATTTTGATATTACAGTACGATAAGGTAATCTTTTACTAAAACGTTGAGATATTTCTTGTAAAAATTCATCACATTGTTCCTTACCAAAAATTTCATTTAAACTAGTAAAATTATCGATATCAATATAAATTAAAGTGAAATCTCCAAAGCGTCCGACTTTTTTTATATAAGATGAAATTGATTTATTCATTTCATTCTTAGATAATGTCTTATCATTTAAAATATCATTTTCTTCTTTGAATCTTTTAACATTATATTTAATTAAGAAGAATGTTAGCACCGATAGCGCTATTATTCCAAATACAACTAATATCATAACGACTATTGCGCTCATTAATTTCCACCCACTTTTGTATTTGTTTTATTTTCACTAGATACCTTACCCGTTTTAAGTAACGCAAACGCATCTTCTTTAGATAATGCTTTTCCGATATAGTATCCCTGAATGATATCAGCACCAAATTTTGCGACGATATCTTTTTGAATCTTTGTTTCAACACCTTCACAAATAACTTTATCACCAAGTTCTTTACCTAAAGATATAATCTTTGAAGTTAAAACCTTACTGAATCTATCTGTTTCAATGTGTTTAATAAATTCCTTATCTACCTTAATAGTGTCAATAGGTAATTCTTTTAAATATAACATTGAAGAATATCCAGTACCAAAATCATCTAGATGGACTGATATACCTCTATTTTTCAAAATCTTCAACTTTTCAACAACAGTTTGGAAATTTTCCATCAAAAATGTTTCAGTAACTTCAACCGCAATTGATCCCGGTTGTAAATTATTTTTTTCAAACTCATCAAGTAAATCCGCAACGAATCCAGCTTGTACGATTTGTGCAGGACTTACATTTACAGAAATATGAACATCGTATTGTTCCATTTCTTTAGCTGTTTTTAAAACATCCTTGGTAATAAAATTACCAACATCTATTATAAATCCATTTTTTTCAGCTAACTCAATATATGTTTGAGGTGATACTCCAGCATATTTTGGATTATTCCATCGTAATAACGCTTCAAACCCACATACTCTTTCTTGATTAATTTCATATTGTGGTTGATAGAACATAACAAACTCATTTTTCAAAATCGCTTGTTTTAAATCTTCTTCCATTTCTCTATCTTTAATTGCTGAATTTTCAAGGTTTGTATCATATTTCGCAAAAGGTCTTGCGGCTGAATGTTTTGCTCTTTCACAAGCTATACGTAATTTTTCAATTAACATATCATGACTTGTTTCAACATCACCATCCATATCTGATGATAAAAGACCTACTGCAGGACGTAACATAATTTCATTATTAAATATTTCAATTGGTGCCTTTAATTCTTCAAACAATCTTTCAGTTTTAGAAATAGCTCCTTGTTCCGTGTCTGTTGTAGTAAGAAGCACAAATTCATCTGCACCAATATGGAAAATATTATAGCCTTCGTATATTTCATGTAAAATACCTGAGAAGAAGGCTAAAACATCATTTCCAGATTTAAATCCTAATAAAGTATTTACATTCTTAAATCCCTTTAAATTAGTTATTAATAATAAATATGGGTCTTTAAGAGTAGTGTATTTATTTTTAGCCTCTCTATAATATTTATCTAATACTAAAGAGTTGTCATCATTAGTAACAGAACTCTTTGTTGAACTATCAATTAAGATTCGTTCTTCTTTATATTCCTCCGTAATTACCCTACCAATAATTGAGTAATCACCACTTCTTTTTATCGATAAAAATTCAAAATATACATTGTCATATACTTTATTACCATTTTCATCTAGTGGACAAACATATTCAAGAACAAATGATTTTTGCTCTTTTATTGCTGATTTTAATTCAACGCCCTTCACTTGATTAAGTTCATCAAGTGACTTAATTGGAACAATGTGTTCCGGGAAAGCTACTTTAAATGATTTATTATATTTAATAATTTTACCATTTGATTTTGCAATTAATACAATATTAGCTGTTTTAGTATTAACTCCCGCATCAATACCTGATGATTTAGATAATTTTCTAAACAATAATACAAGGATTACAATTGTAACAACTAAAACAACTGATATACCACCAATATATGCATATCTTAAGTCTGCTAAATTCTTATGTGAAGTATTTACTAAAGATGAATCTACAACTCTAATAAGATTTAGTCCCATAAATGATGTAATTCCTATATATCCATCAAGCGTTTCATTTTCAGAAACCAAAACATTTACATCAAGTGTAAATATTTCTTCTTTTCCAAGTGCGTCAACACATTTTTTTACAACAAATTCTTCATTTGATGCTTTAAGAAGTTTTTCAAAACTTTCAGTTTTATATGCCACATTTGATGAAACAATCAATCCATCATTAGTAACTAATAACAAAGGATCTTTCGTTTCAATATTAATTGAATTATACGTATTCGTTAATAATTCATTTAAACTAATTTTAGTATACATTGTATTATTTTTTAGATATAAATAATATCCTTCTTCTTTTCCTTCAACAATTTTAGATGAATTAATAACACTATTAGTATTTGTAAATATTTTCTCATCCAAAACAGTTATAGATTCATATTTTGAACTATCTCTAACAAAATCTACATAATACTTAGAAATTTCATTTTCTACTAATGCTTGTGTTTGGCTTATATTACTAGATGTTTGAGCAAGTGCGTTATCACTAGAAATAGTCCCCACACCAATTTCATACATTATAGTACAGCCTAAGAAGCATAAAAACAAAAATATTAAAATGATGATATACGTTTTTAAGTCCTTTACACGCACTTATCTCACCTACTTTTTTTTATTATATCATACTATTTTACTATTGTAAAATACGAAAAAATGCTTCAGAAAACTGAAGCATTCTTGTTATCTAACTATATCTCCTGGATTTCTTGAAGTTTGAATTAATTCTAATTCCTTATCTTCTTTATCAGCTGCACAAAGTAACATTCCTTCTGATTTAACTCCTCTTAAGGTAACAGGTTTTAGGTTTTTAACTACAACTACTTTTTTACCAACTAAATCACAAGGATCATACCATTTAGCAATTCCAGATACGATTTGTCTAACTTCACTTCCTATATCGACTTTAAATACTAATAATTTATCAGCCTTAGGATGTTTATTTGCTTCTTTTATTTCTCCAACACATAAATCTAACTTATCAAAATCTTCAATTGAAATTAAAGGTTTTGTAGGTTCTTCTTTTACTTCTTCTTTTTCATTTAAAACTATATCAAGTACATCTTTATTAACATCAAGTCTCTTAAATAAAACTAAAGCTTCTCCTACATTATAATCATAACTTGTTTGGAAGTTATTAATTGATTCATATGTAGTATCTTTTGTATTAATTTGAGCATAGATGTTTTTAGCAGTACTTGGTAAGAATGATTCTAATAAAACTGCTGAAATTCTAATAGTTTCTAAAATATTATAAATTACAGTTTCTAACTTATCTTTAAACTCCTCACTACGAGCTAAAACCCATGGTGCAGTTTCATCAATATATTTATTTGCACGTCTTAAAAGTTTCATAATTAGAGCTAATGAATCACTTACTTTAAAATTATCCATTAACGAATAGAATGTATTAACTGTATTATTAGCACATTCTATAAGATCATTATCAAATTCAGTTGTTACACCTTTATATGATACATGTCCACCAAAATATTTATTTGCCATCGCAATTGTTCTATTAACTAAATTACCTAATGTATTAACAAGATCTGAATTATATTTTTCACATACTAATTCATAAGTTAAATTTCCATCTTGAGCGAAAGGAATTTCACTTAATACATAATATCTTACACCATCTGTTTGGAAAAATCTAATTAAATCATCTGTATAAATTACATTACCCTTGCTTTTACTCATCTTATTATGATTCATTAAAACCCAAGGATGTCCAAATACACGTTTAGGTAATTCAATATCTAATGCCATTAATATAATAGGCCAGTATATTGTATGGAATCTTAAAATATCCTTTCCAATAACATGCACATCACATGGCCAGTATTTCTTAAAGATATCACTACTATTACCATCTACATCATATCCGATTCCTGTAATGTAATTCATTAAGGCATCAATCCAAACATATGTAACATGCCCTGGATCAAAGCTAACAGGTATTCCCCATTTATAAGATGTTCTAGAAACACATAAATCAGGAAGTGGATTTGCAAGGAAATTGTTTAACATTTCATTCTTTCTACTTTCAGGTTGAATAAATTCTGGATTATCTTTAATATGCTTAATAAGTCTATCTTGGTATGTAGTTAATTTAAGAAAATAACATTCTTCTTTTGCCTTGCTTACTTTCGCATGGCAATCAGGACAACAACCATCTATTAAATCTTTTTCAGTATAATATGATTCACAATCAACACAGTACCATCCTTCATAAGATCCTTTATATATATCTCCTTTATCATAAAGTTTCTTAAAAGCTTTTTGAACTTGTAGTTCATGATACTCATCTGTAGTTCTTACAAAATTATCATAATCTACATCTACTGATTTATAAATATCCTTTATCATTTGACTTATATTATCAACATGCTCTTTAGGTGTGATACCTAACGCATTGGCTTTTTGTTCAATTTTTTGTCCGTGTTCATCTGTTCCAGTTTGGAAATAAACATCGTATCCACATTTTTTCTTATATCTTACAATGGCATCACTTAATATAGCTTCATATACATTACCAATATGTGGTTTACTTGAAGTATATGCAATTGCGGTTGTTAAATAGAATTTTTTATTCATGATTACGCACCTCACTAAACATTCTAATTATATAACAAATAAGGCATTAAAACAAATACTATTTTTTGTCTTTATAATCAATATATGATTTATATAGTTCTCTTCTATCTAGTTTTAACAACATAGAAACTTCTTTTATAGCTTCATTTGGCTTATATCCTAATTTAATTAACTCCTCAATTCTTTCATAAGGATTTATTTCACTATTTTCTAAATCTTTTTTATATCCCTCTACAATAAGTACCATTTCACCTTTTAACAAATTAGTATCTTTTAGTACTTCAGAAATATTTCCTCTTATTATTTCCTCAAATTTCTTAGTAAGTTCTCTTGATAGTACAATGTATCTATCTCCTAATACTTCTAGCATATCATTTAATGTATCTATTATTCTATGAGGCGCCTCATAAAAGATCAAAGTAGATTCATTAAATTTTAAATTATTAAGTTCTTCTTTTCTACTTGTACGTTTACTATCTAAAAAACCATAAAAAGTATTAGGCATTGGACTTATTCCACTTGAAACAAGTGCTGAAACATATGCACATGCCCCTGGAATAGTTGTGACAGGAATATTTTCATTTATACATGATACCGCAATATTATATCCCGGATCTGAAATAACAGGATTTCCAGCATCCGATATAATCGCTACATTATTTCCTGATTTTAAAAGATTAATAATCTCATCATTTTTTATTTCTTTATTAAAATCATGGTAAGAATTAAGCGGTGTGTGTATATCATAATGATTCAATAATACCTTAGAATTTCTTGTATCTTCGGCATAGATATAATCAACTTCTTTTAATATTCTAACTGCTCTATATGTAATATCTTCAAGATTTCCAATAGGTGTCGCAACTAAATATAATATAGCGCCATTATGATTATAACTATATTGTCTTTTCATTCACATCATCCTTTTTATTATATATATCTAATATCTCACGTGTATATGTGCCATCACTATTATGAATAACTATTGGCTTTTCACATATTAATCCACCTTGTTGAGTAGTTCTTTTAGCTTCAATTAAAACATGATTAGCTGTACTATTAGCTTTTGGATATACTAAACAAAATCTTTTAGGCTCTAATCCATATTTTCTTAATGTGAAAAATATGTCAGTAAGTCTATCTGGTCTATGGACCATTGCGAAAAGACCTCCGTTATTTAAAAGTTGAGAAACTTCATAACATAGTTCATCTAAATTTAACATAACCTCATGTCTTGCGATAGTCTTCGCATCATTTTTATTAATATTACTTTCTTTCTTATATTTAAAAAAAGGTGGATTACATAAAACCAAATCATATTTTTGAAAACCAATCTTTTTATTAATTCCTCTAATATCATCATTAATAACGTGAATCTGGTCTTCTTTATGATTTAATAATACACCTTCACAAGCAAGTTCATATGATTCTTTTTGAATTTCAACCGCATCGATACGCGCTTTTGTTCTAAGTGTCAGGAATAAAGGAATAGGGCAATTGCCAGTTCCTAAATCTATAATATTTTTTGTATTATATTTGATTTGCGCAAAATTCGCAAGTAACATAGAATCAACAGAAAAATTAAAACGTTCCGGATCTTGTACTATCTTTAAATATGGATAACCTAATAATTCATTAATTACTTTCATAGTTATGCCTTCTTATTTCTTTGACCCAAATTTAACATCATCAAATTTCAAATAGCCAAATCCTTCACTATCTAAATATTTAACTTTTAAGTTTCTATTTAAAACATCACATGAAAGAACTTTAGCCTTACCATTATCAGTATCTACCAAATCTCCAACATCAGGCGCGTTCTTTCTTAAATATGTATATGTATCATTTTCATAATTAATACAACATAATAATTTACCACAACTACCTGATATCTTAACTGGATTCAAACTTAAGTTTTGATTTTTAGCCATTTTTACAGAAACATTTTCAAAATCAACTAAGAAGGTTTGACAACATACAATAAGACCACATGGCCCAATTCCACCGAAGAACTTAGCTCCATCTCTACTTCCAACTTGTCTTAATTCGATACGTGTTTTATAAATATCCGCAATCGCTTTTACGAGTTCTCTAAAATCAATTCTTTCATCAGCCTCAAAATATACAATAAGTTTACTTCTATCTAATGTATATTCTGCACCTAAAACTTTCATTTGTAAATTAAGTTCTTTTACTAATCTCTTTGTATTAGAAATTATTTCAGGTTCTAACTCTTTATTATCAAAATGATTCTTAATATCTTCTTTAGTAGCTATTCTAATAACAGCTTTTAATTCTTTTATCATTTCTTCATCAAAAAGATCAAATACATCATCACATGCAGTACCTAATTCTAATCCTCTTACCGTACTTACAACTACATAATCACCTTTATTAACATTCATATTTTCACAAGAAAAGAAATACTTCTTTCCTAATTTTTTAAATTGTATCTTACATACTTTCATAAAAACACCTGCCTAGAATAGTTCTAAAAATAGATTAGTTAAAATATTTCTCGCAATAACATTACTATCTAATCTCTTTTTCAAATTTAATATTATTTCTAAATCACTCATTATTTTACTTTTATTCCTATTTGACTTATATATTGTCATTTTACTTGTTAGATAAGGAAATCTTATAGGATTTTCATGTAATAAATCCTCATATAATAAAGCTAATAGTTCTAAAAATAATTTTATTTTATTTGATAACATATCTAAATTCTTTCTTAAATATACTATACCATCTTTGCTATCTTTGATATCTAAAAACTCTTCAATTAAAGATTTTATTGAAATAAAATCATCACTATTAGATAACTTAATTGCTTCATCTATGTTATTAGTTAATTCTTTTAAGATTTCAGCATCTTCATTTGTAATACCATTATCTACTAACATTCTTAATAACACATTTTTTTCTAAACTCTTAAAATGAATATGTCCACATCTAGATACAATGGTCGGAAGTAAATTAGTTATATCATCACATAATAGTATAGCATATGTTTCGACACCTGTAGGCTCTTCTATAAATTTTAACAAACTATTTGCACTACTAGCATTCATCTTATATGCATCTTCAATTATATACACTCTAGGACCTTTAACTAAAGATGTTTTACTAAATTCAATTTGAAGAGACTCTATTTGAGATTTTTTTATACTATTACCATCTGGTGCGATATGATATACATTTGGATGTTCTAACGCGAAAATTTGTTTACAATTTTGGCAACTGAAACAAGGCTCTTCTTCTTTACAATATAACATTGCGGCAAAATACAAGGCCATTTCTTTTTTTCCAACACCTTTTTCACCTGAAAAAATATAAGCATGAGTAAGTCTATTATTATGATTCAAATTTAATAATAGTTTTTTTATATTCTCTTGAGCATCTATATAATCTTTAATCATAATAATGACTTCCTTTCTTAAAATCTAGTGTCTAATAATTTATAAATACTTTCAATTACTTCTTTTTCACTAACTTCCCCGTTAATTGTAACAATTCTATCGCTAAACATATTAGCTATTTTTTTATAGCCTTCATAAACTACATTATGAAATTCACGAGCTTCTAGGTCTAATCTATCTAAATTTCCTCTATTTTGAATTCTTTTAAGACCTACTTCTGGTCTTACATCTAAAAAGATTGTTAAATCAGGAAGATAAGATAACGCAAAATTATTTGCCATTTTCACATTTTCTATACCCACATTACGAGCAATACCTTGATAAACATAAGAACTATCTATATATCTATCACATATAACAACATCACCATTTTCTAATGCTGGGATTACTTTTTGTGCAAGATGTTGCATACGACTTGCTGCATAAAGTAATGTCTCTGTTTCTTTTGTCATACTTGTATTATTAACATCTAAGATAATATTTCTGATTTGTTCAGAAATAGGAATACCACCTGGTTCTCTTGATGTTATAACATTTCTTCCCTTTTTTAAAAAATATTCTTTTATACTATTTATAACAGTAGTTTTTCCACTACCTTCTCCACCCTCTAGGGTAATAAATATGCCTTTCATATATAATCCATTAATAAGTTACTTTATATAAATATAATCCACATGCCATAGCCTTTTTATGCGATAGACCTGGATCTCTTGTTTCAAAAACCAAATCTATTTTATCAAGTGTATCCTTGTGCATTCCTATATCTATTATAAGTCCCATCATTCTTCTTATTTGATATTTAAGGAATCCATCACCTTCAAAAATAAATTCTAATACATCATCTAAAACATTAAGTCTAGCTTTATATATTGTCTTATTAAAATCCTTTCTTTTATCTACTGTAGCACTACAAAATCCTTCAAAATTATGTTTTCCTTCTAATTTAGATAAAGCTTTTTTCATAAGTTCTATATCTAAATTATTATAGAATGCATAATAATTTCTACTAAATACATCATAGTCGCTAGTTTTAATTAAATATCTATATTCTTTTTTTATTGCGCTAAAACGAGCATGGAAATTCTCATCTACTATAAATACTTCATTTATTCTAATATCTTGAGGAAGATATGAATTAATTCCTCTTATCCATCCATGAGGTGGAATATTTAATTTAGTATCAAAGTGGATAACCTGCCCCTTCGCATGAACACCTTTATCAGTTCTACCAGAACCATATATTTTATTATTTTCACCTGTAAGCTTACTTATAGCCTCTGTTAACATAAGTTCAATTGTTGGTAAGGAATCTTGCACCTGAAATCCCATATAATTTGAACCATCATAGCTTACAATACATTTTATCCTAGGCATTTACTCTTAACCAAATACTAAAACCTAGTAGTAATAAAACTATTATTAATGTTAAATAGTCTATTACTTTAAGTTTTAATAAATCATACTGAGTACGTGGTGCACCTATTTCGTACCCTCTCGCAACCATTGCGTTAGATAAATCTTCTGCTTTCCTTATTGATATAACAAACATCGGGATAAGTAATGATACAATTTGTGTAACTTTATCTTTAAGTCCACCTTCTTGAAAATCAATACCTCTTGATGCTTGAGCATTCATTATTTTTTTTGTTTCATATAATAAAGTAGGAATAAATCTTAATGTGAGTGACATCATCATACTAATTGTATCAACTGGTATCTTTATTACCTTAAGTGGCTTTAAAACAAACGAAATACCATTATTAATATCCATATTTGTAGTAGTAAAGGTTAGAAGAGATGTTAAGGATATCATAAGGATTATTCTAATAGCTATAAATAAACCTTTATTTAATCCTCCTTCATAAATTAAAACATGGTATTCTAAATTAAAAAGCTTGTCAATATTGACATAATACTGTACTAAAAAAACTGATACAATAAACAATAAAAAGTATATCATTTTAAATGGTATATACTTTTTAGTAAATATATATACTAAAAAGATACCTAAGATAATTAATAAATTATAGAAATTAAAACTAAAAAGCATATTTGCTTTTAAATCACCTGTTTTTGTAAAAAGAATTTGTAATACAAACGTAAATAACAATAAATATATTACAGGTTTTAACCCTTTTAATACTTTTATAATTGGAATTCCTGTTGTTAGTAATATTAAAACAAATATACCAAGTGCTATAGATATACTTAATAATGTAGGCAATATAAATATGACGGCCATTAACAAAAATGTTAATATTATTTTCATTCTAGGGTCCATTTTATATATCCAACTTTTTCCAGGAATATACTGACCTATTGAAATATTTTCTAACATTATATATCGCCTCCTAACGTTTTAACTCTTAAAGCGTTAAGAAGTTCTGTTTGATTATAATAATTATAATCTAAATCATATCCAAGTCTTTCATTTATTGCATCAATAGTTTTAAGAATCTCAGGCTTTTCTAAATTATAAGAAATGTATTTTTCATCCTTGAATAATTCTTCTTTCTTCCCATCAAATACAATTTCTCCTTCTTTCATAACTATTACTCTGTTTGAATATCTATATACTAAATTCATATCATGAGATATTAAGATAATTGTCTTATGAAGTTCTTTATTTATTTGACTAAACATTTCCATCAATTCTTCTGCACCAATTGGATCAAGACCTCTAGTTGGTTCATCAAGAACTAAAATATCAGGATTATAAGCAAGTATCCCAGCAATTGCGACTTTTCTCATTTGTCCACCACTTAAATTAAATGGCGATTTTTGTAGTAGTTCTTCATCAATAGATAATCTTTGACAAACCTCTTTAACATTCTCTTCTATTTCTTCAGGCTTAAATCCAAAATTTTTAGGTGCGAAAATTATATCTTTATATACCGTTTCTTCGAATAATTGATATTCTGGAAATTGAAAGACAAAACCCACTTTTTTTCTTATATTTTTAAGTTTTGGATTCTTATTTTTTTTAGAAGTTAATGTAAACTCTGATATAGTTACACTACCACTAGTTGGCAATAATAATCCATTCATATGGCTTATTAACGTTGATTTACCACTTCCAGTTTTACCAACAATAGCTACAAATTCATTAGTTTCTTCTATATTAAGATTTATATTTTTTATCGCAATAACAGTATCACTTTTCTTATATCCTTTATAAGAATGTTCTACCTCTTTAAACTTAATTCCCATAAACACTCCATAAGCTCTTTATTAGTTCTAAGTATATCATCTGATTCAGCTTTTGAATAAAGTCTTAAACTAAAAGGCTTCTTTAAATTTGAACTTTCTAATATAGATGCATCTTTATAAACTTCTTCCGGCGTACCAGAAGCTATTATTTTCCCTTCTTTTAAAACTATAACACGATCTGAAAGCGACGCAAGATTTAGGTCATGTGTTATTGTTATAATAGTTTTATTATAATCATTTTTTAAAGATTTTATTAAATCTATAATATCTTTTGTACCTTGAGGATCTAACATAGAAGTCGCCTCATCTAAGATAACTACATCTTGATTAAGGGCGAGAATACCAGCTATCGCAACTCTTTGTTTCTGTCCACCTGATAAACTTTGAGGCTCTCTTGACAATGACTCAGCCATTCCTACTTTAGAAGCATATGAAGATACAATGTCTACCATTTCTTCTCTTGGAACTCTTTTATTTTCAAGACCAAACGCAATATCGTATTTAACATTCACTCCTACAAATTGATTATCTGGATTTTGGAATACTATTCCAATCTTTTTTCTAATTTGAGGAGCATTTTTTTCAGTCATTTCAATTCCATCAACGATAATACTCCCCTTTTGTGCTTCTATAAGGCCTACAAGCAGTTTAGAAATAGTTGATTTACCACTTCCATTATGACCGATAATAGAAATCCATTCGCCATCATTAACGTTAAATGAAACACCATTTAATGCATGGTCTTTTTTAGTATATGAATAATATACATCTTTAACTTCTATCACAGTCAATCACCTCACAAAATACGTAATATATTTTATACCTTTACGCATTTAATTATATCATAGAATTAAATTATTGTATTAACATATTTAAAAATGAAAAAATGCGACAATGTCGCATTAATTCAAATTA
>CAZJSR010000002.1:0-130364 GCA_964548855.1 uncultured Anaeroplasmataceae bacterium
AATGGTACTTATTTAGTACATACCTTAAATAATACTGTACTAGCATCCCCAAGAGGTTTAATTGCGTTTATCGAAAATAATTATAATGAAGATGGAAGTATTAATATTCCAGCTGCACTACAACCATATATGGGTGGAATCACAAAAATTGTTCCTAAAAAGTAAGAGATTTATCTCTTATTTTTTTTGTTAACTTAAGTAATACATTACACATTTTCACATAAGTTTTCAAAATTTTTAAGATAATTATTATGTATACTATAATTGTCTTAGGACAGGGAATAATATGAAAGGGGGTTTATCCTAGTATATTATCATAATTTAATTTAATTCTTTTCGCTCTCAATATACTTTAATAGATATACTAGGAAAATTAATATTTTTAAAAAAAAAGAAAACTCGGGGGTTTTCTTTTTATTTTACATATAATCTATGTGCATAAAATTCTGGATCAGTTGTCACATCGATTTTTAATTTTTTAAAGATAGAAGCATCTATTTGTGGTAAGATTACTGTTGAATGTGCTTGACAACCTTCTAGTTTAGGTAATTGTTTTAATGCCATTTCAGCTAAAGGATTAGTCCTTGCAGAAATCGCAAGTGCTATTAATACTTCATCAGCATGTAATCTTGGATTATGATTTCCAAGATTATTTATTTTAAGCTCAGAAATAGGTTCAATAATCGCAGGAGATATTAATAGTATGTCATCATTGATTCCGGCAAGACGTTTAAGAGCGTTTAAAACAAGCGCTGCAGGTGCACTTAATAGATTTGTCGTCTTAGAACATACTATTTGCCCATCTTCAAATTCTAACGCCATAGAAACGGTATTTGTTTGAAGTTTCTTTTGTCTTGCGGCTTCAACTGTTTTTCTATCATCTACTGTAATGTTTAACTGACGCATTAATAAAGCGATTTTATCGCAAGATTCACTTGATACTTTACCATTCCTTAAATCTACTAAAGAATTTAAATAACGTCTTATTATTTCATCTTTAGATGCTTGACAGGCATTTTCATCATTACATATTGCGAAACCTGCCATATTTACTCCCATATCAGTAGGTGATTTATAAGGACACTCTCCGTAAATAGCTTTAAACATAGATTCAAGAACAGGGAAAATTTCAACATCTCGATTATAATTAACAGTAAGTTTACCATAAGCTTCTAAATGATAAGGGTCTATCATATTAACATCATTTAAATCAGCTGTGGCTGCCTCGTAGGCAAGGTTTACTGGATGTTTTAGAGGAATGTTCCAAATAGGGAATGTTTCATATTTTGCATACCCAGCTTTTATACCACGTTTATTTTCTTGATATAATTGAGAAAGACATGTCGCCATCTTTCCAGAACCAGGACCAGGTGCTGTAATAACCACTACTGGTCTTGTTGTTTCAATATAATCATTAATTCCAAAACCTTCATCTGAAATGATTTTCTTTATATCATGAGGATAACCATCTATTTGATAATGAAGATATGTTTTTATACCTAAATTATTTAGTTTGTTTTTGAAAATTTCAACTTGAGGTACTGATTGATATTGTGTTATACATACACTTCCTACATATAAACCAGAAGATCTAAACGCATCTATTAGTCTTAATACTTCAGACTCATAGTTTATCCCTAAATCATTTCTCATTTTATTTTTTTGGATATCGTTTGAATTAATCGCAATTACAACTTCTACCTTATCTTTTATAGTAAGAAGCATTCTAAGCTTAGAATCAGGTAAAAATCCAGGTAATACTCTTGATGCATGTAAATCATCAAATAATTTACCTCCAAATTCTAAATATAGTTTATCTCCAAATTGAGATACCCTATTTAAGATATTTTCTGATTGTAATTTTAAATATTTGTCATTGTCAAATGCAATTTTCATTATAGTCACCGCCTAATTTCAATACTAATCTATTATATCTTTTTGAGCCTATATTTTCAATAATAAGAAACAAGAAAAAATAGGAAAATTTTATTAGTTAATTGTAAAAGTGATTTCAGCTATAAAGTTAATACGTTATTTTGTAAAATTATTTTTTTACATATATAGTTATTTTTGAAAAGTAATGAAATAGTTTATTTATAGAATATTATACGTTATGTATTTTGTAAATTACTGTAAATATTTATTTGATTAGTACTGAATATTTCCTATTGAAATAATAGGAATTAATTATTATAATATGATTAGAGGTGATATATTAATGAAAATATCAACGAAAGGTAGATATGCATTAAGATTAATGTTAGATATAGCGAAAAATGAACAAAATGGAGAATGCATTAAACTTAATAAAATTGCACAAAGACAAAATATATCTGAAAAATATTTAGAGCAAATTGTCGCTATTTTAAATAGAGTAGGGTACGTAAAGAGCATTAGAGGATCACAAGGGGGATATAGATTAACAAAAGAACCGAAAGAATATACGGTGTATATGATAGTTAGTGCGATTGAAGGTAGCCTAGCGCCAGTAGAATGTTTAGAAGAATGTAATAGACCATGTGAAAGAATAGGAGACTGTACAACGGTTAAAGTATGGAAAGAACTATATGATTCAATAAAAAATGTCCTTAGTAAATATACACTAGAGGACTTGGTTAAAATGGAAAATGAATCAGAACCTATTTTTATGATATAAAATTTGTATAAATATTATATTTTGTATTTTCTTAATTAGAAATTATGATATAATTAAAGTAGAAATTGAGAAAGAAAAGGAGAAAAAACATATGGAAAAATGGTTTGAAAAACAATCAAGATTAGTTCAAATTCTATTATTACTTATTCCAGGTGTTAACTGGGTAGTAGAAGTTTTAGTACGTTGGAGTCATGCATTAAGAAAAGGAACATTATTAAAGTATATTATTGCGATTCTTGTTACTATTCCTTCAGGTATAATAATAGGATGGCTTGATATGCTTTGGTGCTTATTATTTAAACATTTAATTTTATGTGACTAATTTAGAGAAAGTATTCAGAAATGGATACTTTTTTTATTTTATCTTCAATTCCTATTGACAAAGTAGGAATTGAAGAGTATTATATATTTGTATTTCCTAGTATTCCACTAGGAAAAAGATAAAAGAGGTGATTATTATGACATGCGATTGTGATATGTGTATATATAAAAGAAATAATATGATAAAAGAAGGAGAATTAAAATATGACAAAAAGAAATTACAAATTTGAAACATTACAACTACATGTAGGTCAAGAAGAACCAGACCAAACAACAGGCGCAAGAGCAGTTCCAATTTATTTAACAAGTTCTTATGTATTTAACAATAGTGCGCACGCAGAAGATAGATTTGGATTAAAAGATAGTGGTAATATCTATGGTAGACTTACAAATCCAACTCAAGAAGTTTTCGAGAAGAGAATTGCGGCTTTAGAAGGTGGAGTAGGAGCGTTAGCTGTAGCTTCAGGTGCAGCAGCAATATATTACGCTATAATAGCTTTAGCTAAACAAAATGATCATATTGTAGCGGCAAATAATATTTATGGTGGAACATATAATTTATTAGATCATACACTTAGAGATTTTGGAATAGATACAACTTTTGTTGATGTTTCTAATCCTAGTATAGTAAAATCAGCAATTAAGGAAAATACAAAATTAGTATTTATTGAAACATTAGGAAATCCAAATAGTGATGTTGTGGATATTGAAGCTATTTCAAAAATAGCTCATGAAAAAAATATTCCAGTTATTATTGATAATACATTTGGTACTCCATATTTAATAAGACCTATTGAGTTTGGTGCGGATATTGTAGTACATTCAGCAACTAAGTTTATTACAGGACATGGTACAGGTCTTGGAGGAGTTATAATAGATAGTGGTAAATTTGATTGGGCTAAGACAGATAAGTATCCTCAAATAGTTAAACCTAACCCAAGTTATCATGGAATTAGTTTTTATGAAGCAGTAGGAGAACTTGCTTATATAACAAGTATTAGGGCGTTATTGTTGAGAGATACAGGGGCTTGTATATCACCAGTAAATGCTTTTATTGCACTACAAGGATTAGAAACGTTATCTTTAAGAGTTGAAAGGCATGTTTATAATGCACTTAAGGTTGTAGATTATTTAAACCAACATCCTAAGGTTTTAAAAGTCCATCATCCTAAAGTTTCTACAGACCCTAAAGAAGTAGAGTTATATCACAAGTATTTTCCAAATGGTGGTGGTTCTATTTTTACATTTGAGATAAAAGGAACAGAAGAAGATGCGAAGAAGTTTATTGATAATCTTGAATTATTTAGCTTACTTGCGAATGTTGCTGATGTTAAATCTTTAGTTATTCATCCCGCATCAACTACTCATTCTCAATTAAATGAAGAACAATTATTATCATCAGGAATATATAAAAATACTATTAGACTATCTATTGGTACTGAAAATATAGATGATATTATTCAAGATCTTGATTTAGCGTTTAAGAGTATATAAAAAAATGGCTAGTTTTATTATAAACTAGCCTTTATTGTTTTTATAATCCCCATACATCCAGTATATATGTCTTTATAACATTCATCGAATTTATTAGTATACCAAGGGTCTGATACATCTTTATTAGAATTCGTAAATTCTAATAGTTTATGTATTTTATGTATATTTTTATCTTTCGCAATCTTTTTAGTATTTATTAGATTATATTCATCCATAACAATTAGATAGTCATAATTATCACAATCTATTTCTTCTAGATGTGTAGCATAATGTCTAGTAAATGGAATATTATTTTTAAGTAAAATATTTTTAGCTTTTGGGTATATATCATTTCCGATTTCTTCATAACTCGTAGCCCGCGACTCAATATATACTTTATTTTCTAATTTATATGATTTTATTAAATATTTCATAATATATTCGGCCATAGGGCTTCTGCAAATGTTTCCATGGCATATAAAAAGGATTTTTTTCATAATTATTAACTCCTATAAAAAAGAAGCATAAAATGCTTCTTAAAATACAATACTGTATGAATCATCATCAGATTCATCAGGCGCAAGGCCTAATTGAACACTTATATCATACATTATTTCATTTATACCATAATATTCATCAAAAATTGTTGATGTAATGTCATTTAATAACGCAAACATTTCATCAGGCGCATCAAGTTTAGCTTCAATATATCTAAGTACTCTTTCCTCAAAATCACTTAATTTTTTTTCATCTGTAAGGTTTTGAGTATCCTTGTTTTCAAGTTCTCTTTGAAAGTCATTAACATATAGTAATAGATTGATGGTTTTACTGATTTTTTCCATAGCGTTTATGTCATTATTGAAATATTTTTCTAATATTAATTTGATAGTAGAAAAATGATCAAAAATATAATTAAAACCAGTAGAGAATATTATTTCTTCATCATTTGATAATTTATATCCTTTATGTGTAACTAAATTGTAGAAGTGGTCAACAATAAGAAGTACATGTGGGAATCTTCTAATTATCTTAGAATTATTTTTTATTAATGTATCAATTAAAGTGTAATTTTCAAATTTCCAATTACCATAATCAGTAATCATATCCATAATATCACCTATTATCTAGTCTTCATTTGAGGGAATAGTAATACATCACGGATAGTAGTAGATTCAGTTAAGAATATAACAAGTCTATCAACACCAATTCCGATACCGCCACATGGTGCCATACCATACTCTAATGCTTCAACGAAATCAGTATCCATTTCATTTGCTTCATCATTACCAGCTTCTTTTTCTTTTAATTGTTCAATAAATCTCTCTTTTTGATCTATTGGGTCATTAAGTTCAGTATAAGCATTTGCGAATTCCTTACCACCCATAAATAATTCAAATCTTTGAACAAATCTAGGATCTTCAGGATCTTTCTTTGTTAGTGGAGATATTTCAAGTGGGTGTCCCATTAAGAATGTAGGTTGAATTAAAGTATGTTCACAGAATTTTTCAAAGAAGGCATTAATGATATGTCCTACTGTGAAATGTTTTTCAACTTCAACTTCATGCTTCTTTGCTAATTCTATAGCTTCTTCTAAAGAGTAGTTATTGGCTTTAAAATCAACACCACAAGCTTCTTTAATTAATTCACACATAGTAACTTTACGGAATGGTTTACTAATATCTATTTTTTCTCCTTCAGGATTGAATGGATTTTGGAATTCAGTCTTTCCTGTAACCTTACTAGCAGCGAATCTGATTACTCCTTCACATAATTCCATCATAGAACCTAAGTCTCCAAATGCTTGGTATAATTCAACTGTTGTGAATTCTGGGTTATGAGTTCTATCCATACCTTCGTTACGGAAAATACGTCCGATTTCATAAACTCTTTCAAGTCCACCAACAATTAATCGTTTTAAATGTAATTCAGTTGCGATACGTAAGTAGAAGTTTGCATCAAGAGCATTATGATGAGTAATAAATGGACGAGCTGTAGCACCACCTTGAATATTTTGTAATACAGGTGTTTCAACTTCAATAAATCCATTATTATCAAAATATTCTTGCATTGCTCTAATTATTCTTGGTCTTTGGATTGCAACACGTTTAGCTTCTTCATTCATAATAAGGTCTAGATATCTACGACGATATCTTTCTTCAACGTCAGTTAATCCGTGGAATTTTTCTGGAAGCGGACGTAATGCTTTAACAAGGTGTGTGTATGTTTCACATTTTACAGTGATTTCACCTGTTTTTGTTTTCATTACAGAACCTTTAATTCCAACAATGTCTCCAATGTCTGCTAATTTGAATAATGCATATTGTTCTTCTCCAACAGTGTCTTTTTGTATATATACTTGAATAAATCCATCTCTATCTTGGATTGAAAAGAATGATGCTTTACCCATTTTACGAATGAACATAATTCTTCCTGCAATTGAAACTTCAACATGCATTTCTTCTAGTTCTTCATGAGTTTTATCACAGTATGCTTTTTTTATTTGTGCACTTTTGTGTGTAACATCGTATTTTTGTCCAAATGGATCTAATCCTAATTCTTTATATTTTTGTAATTTTTCACGTCTAACAATTTCTTGTTCTGATAATTTGTTTTGCATGGTTATTCCTCCTATGAATATCTTAAAATATTATATCATAATATTACTTATAAAATCAAATTTTCTTTTCTTTTATCAATTCAAATTTATAACTACATTCACAATGTCATGAAATGAAAAAATATTAGAATAATTCTTTTAACTTTTTTCTTCTTTGATTGTCTTTTCTTATTGTTAGAATAACTATAAAAATAATATTAGATTTAGATAATTTTACTAATACAATTAATATACCTTTTAAAAGTTCTTTAAAATCGTTAGATAATCTAATAGAGATTTTTTTAAATAACCTATTTGATATCAAAATAGAAGAAGTTAAGAATAATAAATGTATTGTCCTAAAATCAATTTTATATTTATTATAAATATGTATATAGTAGAAACTAAATATTAATGAAAATATAAGCTCAAACATTAATTTAAGCTTATACTTTTTACTAAATATGATATTATAAGAAATATTTAAAAAAAATCCTAAAATTAAATTCAATAGGAGGATGTATAAATCATAATACGCTTTTATCATTTAAATAGTCTTTTCATAAAAGATTCTTTTTTTTCTTTTGAATTATTTAATATAATATTATAAATTGTGCCCTTAATTATTATTTCATTTGAAGAAGTATTAATATTATCCATTGATAAATTACTTCCATAAATTAATACCTTTCCAATAGATGTTTCAATATTGAAATAAGAAGAATCAAAGGCTTTTAATTTTAACATATCACATATTTTAATTTCTTCTTTATTAGTAATTGTAATTGTTTGCATTGTATCACCAATAAAGTATATGAAAAAGAGTAGAATTATATGAAATTCTACTCATAATTTTATTATGCTTTATTAGAAGAACCTAAAACATTTTTCATTTTATGTTGAACTGATTTAATAATATTTTCTCTTGCAACTCCCAAAGGTTTACGAGGGTCGAAACAAGTAGGATTATCAATTATATATTTTCTCATTGGTGCATAACATGCAAGACGTATGTCAGAATCGATATTAATTTTGCATACAGCCATTTTACTAGCTTTTGCTAATAATTCTTCAGGAACGCCTATAGCGTCTTCAATTTGTCCTCCTGATTCTTTAAACATACTAACATAATCTTGTAAAACAGAAGAAGCTCCGTGAAGTACAATAGGGAATCCAGGTAGGCGGCGAGATACTTCTTCTAAAATATCAAATCTTAAACTTGGAATTGTACCAGGTTTAAATTTGAAAGCTCCATGACTTGTACCAATCGCAATCGCAAGAGAATCAACTCCAGTACGTCTAACGAATTCTTCTACTTGATTAGGATCTGTATATGTTGAATTTAAAACATTAACCTCATCTTCAACACCCGCAAGAGTACCTAGTTCACCTTCAACTGTAACATAAGGTACATGACTATGTGCATAATCTACAACTTTTTTTGTTAGAGCGATGTTTTCTTCAAAAGAAAGACTTGATCCATCAATCATAACAGATGTAAATCCTCCGTCTATACAATCTTTACAAGTTTCAAAAGAATCACCATGGTCTAGGTGTAGGGCAATTGGAAGATTAGAATCTTCAACTGCCGCTTCAACTAGTTTTCTTAAATAAATAGGGTTAGCATAATTTCTAGCCCCTCTTGAAACTTGAAGGATTATTGGTGATGATTCAAGCTTTGCAGCATCTACAATTCCTTGAATTGTCTCCATATTATTTATATTAAATGCTCCTACAGCGTATCCTTCATCATAAGCTTTTTTAAGCATTTCTAATTCATTAACTAATGGCATAATAAATTCCTCCTCAAATAACAAATCAATTATACTACAAATTTAGTTTATTTTAAAGTATAATTATATTAAAGGAGCTTATAATTATGAAAAAATACGTTATTTTTGATTTTAATGGAACTCTATTAGATGATGTTGATTTTTGTTTAGTTTTATTAAATGAATTCTTAGAATATCAAAATAAGCCATTAGTTACATTAGAAAGATATAAAGAAATATTTGGATTTCCAATAAGTGATTATTATGTAAGAGCTGGAATAGATTTAAAAAGAGATAAATTTTCAGACTTAGCATTAATTTATAATGAAAAGTATATGAAAAGAAGTATAGAATGTAAATTATATAGTGAGGTAATTGATACTTTAAAATTATTAAAAGATAAGAATGTTAAGTTAATTGTTTTATCTGCGACTGAACAAAATAACTTAGAAAAACAATTGAAATATTATGAAATATATGACTATTTTGATAATGTATTAGGTCTAAATAATTATGAAGGCGCATCTAAAATTGATAGAGGTATTGAGTTTATGTCTATCAATAATATTTCAAAAAATGATATTATTCTAATAGGAGATAGTATTCATGATTTTGAAGTAGCCTCATCTTTAGGGTGTGATTCTTTATTATATTCTAAGGGTCATATGTCAAGAAGAAGACTTGAAAATACAGGTAGTGTTGTTATAGATAGTTTATTAGAAATTGAAAACTACTTATAAAAAATAATCAGTTTATCAATTATAAATTGAGTATTTTTTCATTATTTATTTCTTTTTCAAAGTCAAAAATATGCGATAGTATTTTTCATCAAATAGTCTATTTGATTTCAAATAAATATTGATATTTTGTTCAGGTAGTATGCCATTATTAAAGTGTTCTTTAATTTTTAAAATTGATTTCACTTTTTCAACTATATTAAATATATCTAAAAATGTAAATAAGTAAAATAAAAATCACCTTTTGGTGATTTTTATATTTCTATCTCTTCTATAATTGTCTTATGTTCAAGTGTAGTATTATCATAGTTTATACCAACTATATAAACCTTACCATGATATCCCTCTAGTGCATTAGAGTATCCTTTATTTTTTATTTGTTCTATTGCAGTTAAAGGGCTACTATCTACCTTTAACTCTACTATAATCGGAGGTTCATTTGTCTTTGATAAATATATTATATCCGCTCTTCCTGTTATACTATTTACTTCTTTTTGTTGGATATACCCCTCTAATAGAGGAATAAACGTAAATAATACTACACAAGATAATACATCTTCTTTTGTTTTATTAAAATTACTTGCGAGTAATTTATGATTTGATGTTAAAGCTTTATCTAAATCTTTTGTTTCACCTTTAAATAATCCCATAACTCCACTACTTGATAATTTTATTATATTGTTATATGGTGATTCTTTTATTCTTGTTAGATTCTTTAACATTTCATTTTTTATTTCATAATTAGGTATTCTACATTTACCATATCCATTATATGCTAAATATCCTAAATGGATTAATACAGTAAGTGCTGATTCTCTATTATCAATATCATGAATATCATTATTAAATCCACTTATACTTACTATCTCTTCCTCTCCATTTATTAAATTTAGAAGTTCATCATATAAATTACCATCTTGGTATTTTATATAATTATTAACTGATTCTATCGCTGATGTACTTATCCAGTAATTATTATAGTCTTGTTCAGTTATAGCTTCTACTACTGATTTTGGATTATATAATTCCACTCCATTTAAAGTATATCCATCATACCATCTTTTCATCTCTTTATAGTCCATGTTATACTTGTCACATAAGCCTATTACTTCATCTTTAGTAAATCCCATATATTCTGATAAGGGTTTTGAACTTAACATTGTATATTCTTTAAAATTATTTAATGCTGACTGCGTTGTGTCTTTCTTTATTGGTAATATTCCTGTCATATATACTAAATCTATACAAGTAGAAGTATCCGAGGCTTTAAACAAACTTCTAAGTAACATAATATAGTCATCTTTTAGTTTATTATTAGTAGATTCTCTAAATATTACATCCCATTCATCTATTAAGAATATGAATGTTTCTTTTGTATCATTATATATTTTTCTTAAAGAGTCAGCTATAGTCTTTTCGTTTTCTGTTAAAACATTAGGATATGATTCATCTAAATCTTTAATAATTCTTTCAGTTAATTCTACTGTAAAGTTATCTTTATTACCTATATTAGAATATAATGATGCCATATCTATCCATATAACATTATGTTTATTTAAATGATCAATATAGTTTGGTTCTTGTGATATTTTTAAGGAATTAAATAATTCTTTTGAATTCGCTCCTTTTGAATAATATGCATTAAGCATACTTAAGGCCATTGTTTTTCCAAAACGGCGGGGTCTTGTTATACACATATATTTTTTAGATTCTTTATTAATAAAACTATTCATTTCCTTAATAAGCAAAGACTTATCAATAAAAATATCATCGTTATAATAATTTAAAAATTTAACATTATCTTGATTTAAATAATTCGCCATAATATCACCTGACCTTATAAATATAGTATACCCTACTTAATTAATTTATTCTATTATGTGAGAAAACAACACTTAAGTTTTTTTGAATGCGATTGTTTAATTTTTTTATTAGTTGTACTTTTATCTGGGGTGTTTCAATCATTTATTTGATTAGATTCTTTGTTAATTTAAGAAGATTCTTTAAAGTAAAGAAAAATATTGAATTAATTGAAAGTAATTACCAAAGTATAATATAATAAATAAATGTCAATGCATTTTGTATTGACGTTTATTTTAAAAAAAGAGATAGACCTAATCTATCTCTATTTCTTTCTTTATTTCACTTACAAGTTCATACATATTCTCAACATCACTTTTTTTTGTAGAGTCGATTAGATTTAGAACTCTTATTTTAACTTCTTTATTACCGAAGTAAATAGTTATGATATCACCTATTTTTAAAGAAGTAGAAGGTTTTGCGATTTTATCATTAACTAAAATACGATCACTCATAGCTACATCTTTAGCTACTGTCCTTCTTTTAATAAGACGAGAAACTTTTAAATATTTATCTAGTCTCACTGTCGTCCTCTTTAACTTCTACATTATTTGTTTCAGTTTCAATAGTAACTATAGGTTCATTAATTGTGATTTTTTCTGC
Source organism: uncultured Anaeroplasmataceae bacterium (assembly GCA_964548855.1). Classification (GTDB taxonomy): domain Bacteria; phylum Bacillota_I; class Bacilli_A; order Acholeplasmatales; family Anaeroplasmataceae; genus UBA3206. The sequence goes on from CAZJSR010000002.1 coordinate 12,019, forward strand.
TTCGCGTTTGTCAGCTCTTTCTAGATGACCAGTAGAAGCAATTTCATCAATATCAGCCTTAGTTAATGTTTCAACCTTCTTTAAGTATTCAGCGATTTGAATCATTAATTCTTTATTTTCACTTAATATCTTTTTAGCTTCTTGGTAACATTCTTCGATAATCTTGCGAGTTTCTTGGTCTATTTCAAGCGCAACTTGGTCTGAGAAGTTTTTATCCTTCATGTAATCACGACCTAAGAATACACTTCCTTGAGGTTGTTCGTATTGAACATGACCTAAAGATGACATACCATATTCAGTAACCATTGCACGTGCAATTTTTGTAGCCCTTTGGAAGTCATTAGAAGCACCAGTAGAAACTTCTTTAAACATAATTTCTTCCGCAACACGACCACCAAGTAATCCAATAATCTTATCAGTTAAAGATTTTGAAGTTTCTAAGAATGTTTCTTGTTCAGGAAGCATTAATGTATAACCACCAGCTTGACCACGAGGAATAATAGTAACCTTTTGAACTATATTTGCATGTTCTAACTTTAATCCAATTACTGCATGGCCAGCTTCATGGTGCGCAACGATATCTTTTTCATGAGGAGTATATTTTTTACTCTTTTTTGCAGGACCCATCATTACACGGTCAGTAGCTTCATCAAGATCTTCTTCAGTGATAACTTTACGATTATCGCGAGCAGCTAAAATGGCAGCCTCATTTAATAAGTTTTCAATATCTGCACCACTAAATCCAGGGATTCTTGCGGCAATTTCATCTAAATTAATAGAAGGATCAAGGTTTTTATTTCTTGCGTGAACCTTAAGAATTGCCTCACGACCTATTACATCAGGTGTATTAATTGTAATTTGACGGTCAAATCTTCCAGGACGAAGAAGAGCTGGGTCTAAAACGTCAGGACGGTTAGTTGCGGCCATTACGATAATTCCAAGATTTGCAGTAAATCCATCCATTTCAACAAGTAACTGGTTAAGTGTTTGTTCACGTTCATCGTGTCCACCACCCATACCTGCACCACGTTGACGACCAACCGCATCAATTTCATCTATGAAGATGATACAAGGATGGTTTTCTTTAGCAGTTTTAAATAAATCACGAACTCTAGATGCACCAACACCTACAAACATTTCAACAAAGTCAGATCCTGAAATACTGAAGAAAGGCACATTAGCTTCACCTGCAACAGCTTTAGCTAATAAAGTCTTACCTGTACCAGGAGGACCAGATAGAAGAATTCCTTTTGGAATACGAGCACCCATATCTACATATTTTTTAGGATTTTTAAGGAAATCAACAACTTCAACTAATTCAGCTTTTTCCTCATCACATCCTGCAACATCTTTAAATGTAACAGATTTGCTATTAGATAATTTTGCACGACTCTTCGCAAATTCAAATGCTTTATTATTTCCGCCAGCTGATTTTGTAAGTATTATTATACCTATAATAATTATTACATATGGTAGGAATGTAAGGAAAATATTTAAGAAAGTATTTTCTTTAATAACATTTAATTTAAGAGTAGTATAGTTAGATACTTGATTAAATTGACCTTCTGTTACATTGATAGTATAATAAGATACTTTATCATTGTCTTTATCTTCTACAGTTTTATAAAATTTTCCTTTTATAACATATACTGCATCATTTTCTCCGCCAGCAGGTATAGCTGAAGATTCAAGTATATATCCTTTTTCGATTAAACTAGTATAATCAGTATATGAAATCGTTTCATAAGTTGGTTTTGATAATTGTGAATAAGTTACCCAAGTAATAATAAGTAGGATAACCATAAAAATATAAATTCCAAATGTCCCAAAGAAACTCTTTTTCCTTACTGGTCTTTGGTTGTTATTTTGATTATTTTGATTATTATTCATTAAAATACTCCTTTATTTTTGATATACTTCCTCTTTTAAAACTCCAATAAAAGGAAGGTTACGATAAAGCTCATTGTAATCAAGTCCATATCCTACAACAAATTTGTTAGGAACCCACAATCCAGGATATTTGATTTCAACAGGTACAACTCTACCATCAGGTTTATCTAAAAGGCAACATACCTCTACACTTTTAGCTCCACGACTCTTAAGTAAAGAAACTACTTCACTTATTGTTCTACCGCTGTCAACAATATCATCAATTAGTATTATATCTAGATCTTTTACATCTATATCTAAATCCTTTTTAATTACTAATTCAGTAGATTTAGTTCCGACATAAGAAGAAACCTTCATATAATCGATTTGGATATAACAGTTTATATATTTGATTACATTTGCCATAAATGGTTGACATCCTTTTAAAAGACCAATAATTAAAGGTGATTTTCCTTGATAATCTTTTTCAATTTGATGTCCTAATTTTTCACATAATTGTTCAATTTCTTGTGGAGTTACAAGAACTTCTTTAATATCATTCATCATAATTATTTCTCCTTTATGATTAGATATAAATTAAAATTATTTTTATAATCTAATATTTTTTTTGATTTGGCTATATTATATACCCATAGTATTTCACCTAATCCATCTACTACTAAAGGAATTCGCTCTCTTTTTTCCTTAGGTATCTTACGCTCAATAAATAGTTTTTTAATTTTTTTATGTCCATATGACATAAAAATCTCATCACTATCTTTTCTATTTCTGATAGTTAGCGGAAATACTAAATCATTATAGCATAATTTTATATAATTTGCACTATTTGTTGGTTCAATATTAGTAAAATATATATTAAAATTTTTGTCATCAATAAAATCATCTTTAGTATTTAACATATAGAAAAAATCATCTTTTTTTCTAATACTTTCTATAAAACATATATTATACCTTTTTTTAAATATCATATTACATCCTAAATTGTAGTCTAGTTGAGGCTTGTTGTTTGTGATGATATTTAATAAATCATTTATTAAATTTTCACTTCTTAATATATTAAATCTTTCAAGTAAAAGACATAATATATCCTTTTGTAATGCTATATGTAATTTATTAAATTCATCTATATTAATAGTATTATCATATAAATTTAAATAATTCTCACTTAATCCTCTAATAAAACTAAAAGCTTCTTTTAATTGTCTAGAATAAGAATTGGTTTTTTCTAAAATATTAGGACACTCTGTTTTAAGTTTAGGCACAATATGATGTCTTAATCTGTTTCTAGTATAGTCATCTTGACTATTTGATATATCTTCATAATATACTATATTATTTTTTAAAGCATAGTCTTTTATATCTTTTTTACTAAGAGATAAAAGAGGTCTTATAATCCTCACATCATCTAAAATAAGAGAATTACTGATTCCTGCATATCCAAAAAGATTACTACCGCTCATAAGATTTAATAAAATCGTCTCTAAATTGTCATCTGCATGATGCGCTGACGCAATGGTTTTAGCGCTATGTTTTTTACACACATTTCTAAAAAAACTATATCTTTTGTGATGAGCCTCGCTTTGAAAGTTACCATCTATATGTTCAAGATGTAAAATCTCAACAGGAATATTAAGTTTTTCACCTAAAATCTTAACTTCCCTTTCTTCATCTTCAGACTCTAATCTTTTTTTATGATTTACATGTGCAATAACTAATTTGTAACCTAATTGATATAGCATATTAAGAAGTACCATGGAATCTACTCCCCCTGATAAGGCTATAACTATTACTTCATTAGGATCTATTAAATTATTATCTTTTATATATTTTTTTACCTTTTCTAACAATTTAATCACCAAAAATATTATAGCATATTATGAGATTTTAATCGCAATAATTGTGATATCATCGTAATAATTAAGTTTATTAGCACAAACATAATTATTTAAGTAATAAACTATTTTATGAGCATCATAATTATTAATTTTAGATAAGATATTAATTATGGTGTTTTTTTTAATATGTTCAGTTATACCATCACTAAATAACAAAACTATATCTCCTTTTTTAACACTTAATTTATAATAATTTGATAATTTATCAAAGCCTAATGGTAGATTTTCATTTTCATATATGTCAATATGATTATTCCTAATAATATAAGTAGAAGTACTTGCGAATTTAAATAAAGATAATTCTTGAGTTTTACAGTTGATATCTAAATAATCTAGTGTTGCATAACTAGATTTATTATTTTTATATAGAATTCCATTTTTAATTAAAGACATAGTTTTATCTGTGTTAAAATTAAGAAGAGCTATATTACTTACTAAATTTATCATCTGACTTGATTCAGAATATGCGTTAAACCCACTCCCCATTCCATCTGAAAGTATTATAATTTGACGATATCCTAAATCAAGAATTTTATAGTTATCGCCACACAATTTATTATTATCTTTACTAATACTTATAGCTTCTATATCGCATGTTATCTTAGGCTTAATATATAAGTAGACAGTATTATTTATAATTTTATAACTATATTTCTTTTGATTTATTCTTTCTATTATTTTAATTTGATTTAAATAATAATCATTATTATTAAAAGTAATGAGATTTTGTTCAACGTTTAAATTAGGGATTGTAATACCTAGTTTATGTAATTTAGTTTCTAATTTATTATCTATTAAAGTGATATCTTCAGTAATAGATTTTATAATATTTATATTAAAGTCAAGATTATAATTAGGACGTAATCCTAATAAAAATCTTTTATAGTTTGGACATATTAAGGCATATTTTTTTATAGTTTCATTAGAATTATTAATAGATGTATTAACAATACAGGTATATAAAAATATATAGTAGGATAATTTCTTTTTTATACATTCTTTAAAGTTAGAACATCTAAAACAATATAAATTAGATAATTCATCTATCTTTATATCTATTTTGTTATTAAATGAACTAGTTCTTTCGTTATATTTTTTTAAGTATAGGAAATAATTAAGATATTTTTTTGTATTTATGGTGTATTTTTTATTATTATGAATAAGAAAAATAAGAGGAATTAAAATAATTAAAACAAGAGAATAATTTGATTTCAATATGGTAAAAACACTGCTTACAATACATGTTATAACAACGCTAACGAATGCTTCTAAATAGTATAATAGATATAAAATAATGAATAAAATTATAATATCATCAGTTTTATTAGTACTTAAAAATAAAATGGAAATTAAGATACTTGATATAACTATCCTATACATATTTATGTTAAAATTATGAGTTTTCCATGCGATAATTAAAATAGGAATAAAAATTAGGAGATATATTAAAGATATGAGAAAATTATCATAAAAAATGAAAATACTAAGTAGAAGTATTAAAGAAGTAGGAAATAAAAACGTTTTATTATATTTCTTAATTAAAAGAATTATGGTAATATTTGAAAGTATAAAAAATAATAAAAGATATTTTTTTAATAAAATTAGTGGTAAAATTGTTATATAAGTATAAGGCGAGATAAATGAAAGTAATAAAGTTATTAGTATGTAAAATGCATCACTACATTTTGAAATAGTTAATATTAAGGAAATTATTATTAGTATAAAACATTTATTAAAGAAACACTTCATAATCTCACCTAAATAAATAATAACAATTTTATGCTTATAATATTGTCATAATATGCGAGGAGAATAATAAAATGAAATTTGTGCTAGCTTCATCATCCCCACGAAGAAAAGATATTTTAACTGAATATAAGTATAAATTTGATATAGATGTGATTGATACAGATGAATCAATAGATGATGCTAAAAGTCCTATAGAAAATGTAAAAAGGATCGGACTTAATAAAGCTTTAGTGGTATCAGAAAAGTATGAAGACACTTTAATATTAGGATGCGATACTATTGTTGTCCTTGATGGCTTGATTTATGGTAAACCTAAAGATGAAGCAGATGCATATCGGATTTTAAAGAAGTTAAGTGGGAAAACACATGAAGTTATTAGCGGAGTAGGTATTGTATTTAATAAAGATATAATTAATGTTGCGGTTATATCAAAAGTTACATTTAAAGACTTAAGTGATGAGGATATCTATTCTTATATTAATACAAAAGAGCCTTTTGGAAAAGCAGGAGCTTATGCGATACAAGGCTTAGGTTCTAATTTGATTTTAAAGTATGAAGGCAGCTTAAATAATATAATAGGTCTTCCTATTGAAGATATAAAAGAATACATTGATAAGTATTATTATATGTGGAAGATAGGTAATGTATATATTCCTAATAAATTAGTACTTGCGCCTATGGCTGGAATTACTAATGAAGCATTTAGGGTATTATGTAAAGAATATGGATGTGGCTTGTTAGTTGCGGAAATGGTAAGCGACAAGGCATTAGGATTTGGTAATGAAAAAACGATAACTATGACGAAAGTACATAGTAAAGAACATCCTATAAGTATGCAGATATTTGGTGCAGATAAAGATTCTATGGTACTTGCGGCTAAGTGGATAGATGAAAATAGTGATTGTGATATTATTGATATAAACATGGGATGTCCGGTTAATAAAGTAGCTAAGAAGGCAATGGCAGGAAGTAACTTATTAAGAGATCCTAATAAGGTTTATGAGATTACAAAGGCTGTTTGTGATGCGGTTAAGAAACCTGTTACAGTGAAAATTAGATTAGGGTGGGATGAACATTCTATAAACGCTTTAGAAAATGCAAAAATGATAGAGAAAGCGGGCGCAAAGGCTATTGCGATACATGGAAGAACCAGAAGTCAATTTTATTCAGGCGAGGCTAACTATGATGTTATAAAACAAGTAAAAGAAGCCTTAAATATACCAGTTATCGCCAATGGGGATATTACAGATCCTAAAAAGGCAATGGAGGTATTAGAATATACCGGATGTGATGCTGTAATGATCGGACGTGCAGCACAAGGTAATCCATTTATTTTTAAGGAAATAAATGAGTATATGTTAAATGGTAGGATAATTGAAAGACCGTCAAATAAGGTTATATATGATACCATTATGAAACATTATAATTATTTAGTTAAATTAAAAGGTACTCATCTTGCATGTTTAGAAATGCGTACACATATTAGTGCTTATTTAAGAGGCCTTCCGGGAAGCGCAAGTATTAGAAATAAGGTTAATATGGAACGTGATTTTAACAATGTATGCGAAATTTTAAAATCATATTTGTTGGAGGTAGCAGATGAAAAAGAAGATAGCGATTTTAATTAGTATGGTAGTTTTAACTTTATCACTTGCATCTTGTAGTTTATTTAAAAAATATACTGTAAGATTTTATGATGATAAGTTAATATCTGAAGTTAGTGTAAAACATGGTAAAAAGGTAAGCAAGCCAGAAGACCCAACTAAAGAAGGATATAGTTTTACAAACTGGACAAAAGAAAAAGTAAATGGAGAAGTCTATGATTTTACAAAAGGTGTAAAATCAAATCTAGATTTATATGCTAATTTTAGTATTAATAAATATACTGTAACATTTAATACAAATGGTGGAAGTAGTGTATTAAGTCAAGAGGTTACGTATAAAGATAAAGTGAAATATCCAGAAGATCCAACTAAAGAAGGATATATATTTACTGGTTGGTATATAGGTGAAACTAGATATGATTTTGATACTTTAGTTGTTAATGATACTACGTTAGAAGCAAAATGGGTTTCTAATGAGGTTAGTACATATAATGTTAATTTTAATATTAATGGTCATGGAGAAGAAGTAGATAATGTAAATAACGTATTGATTCTTCCACAATTACCTTCATTAAGTGAAAGAGGTTATGAATTTAATGGATGGTATTACGATGCATCTTTTACTAAAAAAGCCTCATCAGGAGATACACTTAAACAAAATGTGACTTTATATGCAAAATGGACAGAATTAAAGTATAGTGTTACATATGAATGTAATGGATATGGAAGTGCTCAAAATTTAGTTGATGTTACAAATCTTCCTCAAACATTACCAGGTTTAAGTCAAGAAGGATATAATTTCTTAGGATGGTATTTAGATTCTAATTTTACAACTAAGGCAAAAGCTGGAGTGAGAATATATGAAAATACAACATTATATGCAAAGTGGGAAATTATATTAGAATACGATATAAATCAAACATTAGTAAGTTATATCGATTCTTTAATTGATAAGACTACATCTTATACTCCTTCATGGAATCAAGAAGGATTTAAAGATAGATGGAATTATATTGATGGAGTATTTCTAAGTTCAATTGTTGATTTATATAAAACAACAAATAATGCTAAATATAAAACCTTCTTAATCAAATATGTAAATTATTACATTGATTCAAATGGAAATTTTATCAAGCCATCAACAAAAGAAGCATCATTCCAAGCAGGTGAATTAGATAGTATATGTGAAAGTAAGATATTATTTGATTTATATGAAATGACAAATGATAAGAGATATTTAAATGCGATTGAAAATACATATCAATATCTAATGGAAATCCCAAAAGCTAGTGGTACAAATAATTTTTCCCATAAAGTAACATATTTAAATCAAATATGGTTAGATGGAATGTATATGTATGCGCCTTTTTATGCTAGATATGCATTATTAAAAAATGATGCGAATATATTTAGTGAAATAAAAGGACAATATCAATATATAAGAGAAAATATGTTTGATGAAACTAAAAAGTTATATTATCATGGTCATGATACAACAAAGAGTGTATTCTGGGCTAACAACAATACAGGAAATAGTGAAAACTTTTGGTTAAGAAGTACAGGATGGCTTCTTGCATCTTTAGTAGATGTTATAGATTATTTTCCAGAAGGAGATAATAAAGAATATCTAAAGGGACTTTTACAAGAAGCTATAGATGGTCTAATGCAATATCAAGATAAAGATAGTAAGATGTTCTATCAATTGATTGATAAAGGTAATCAAAGATTCTTAGTTCAAGGTAAGTATCTTGAAGGTCTTAAGAATGAAGATTATAAAGTAGGTAATAGTTATCAAGATACTTATATTAGTAATTATTTAGAAACATCAGGTTCTTCACTTGCAGCATATGTGGCTATGAAAGGTGCTCGCATGGGATATTTAGATTCTTCATATTTAGAAAAAGGTATTGAAATATATGAAGGTGTTTATAAATATTCACTTAAAAAAGAAGATGGAAATATATCTCTTGGTAATATTTGTATTACAGCAGGATTAGGTCCAAGTGATAAGACTTATAGAGATGGGTCAGTAGGATATTATTTAGCTGAACCTGTAGGAAATGATGATGCAAAAGGTGTAGGGCCATTTATTATGGCATATTTACAATATAAAGCTAAGAATACACAAATGTATAAAGTAACTATTAATGATGACTATTTATTATATCCAAATATTAAAGTTAATAATAATTCAGTATTATCATTACCTTTAGTAGATGTAAGAGATGGATATGATTTCAAGGGATGGTATTTAGATAGTAATTATACTACTAAAGCTAATTCAGGAACTTTAGTAACAAAAGATGTTAATCTTTATGCAAAATGGGAAATAGTAAGTAATGTAAAAACATATAATGTAACATATTCTACTAAATACGCAACGGCACCAGATAAGTTAACTAACGTTACATCACTTCCAAATGTTCTTCCTGTATTAAATATTGCAGGGTATAATTTCTTAGGATGGTATTTAGATAGTAATTATGAAAAAATCGCATCATCTGGAATGACTTTAACAGAAGATGTAGTTCTTTATGCAAAATGGGAAGAAATAGTAAAGTATACTATTACATTTAATACTCAAGGTGGTTCAACAATGGAAAGTGTAAGTGTTTATGAAGGAGAAAAACTTACAACTCCAGAAGCACCTTCTAAGAATGGTTATGTATTTAGTGGATGGTATACTGATTCAAGTTGTAAAAATTTATATAACTTTAATAATACTGTAACTAATAGTTTTACTTTATATGCAAAATGGGATTCTCAATCTAGTAGTTTAACATTAACTAGTGTTTCAGGTTATGATGAAGGAATGTATGCAGTATTCCCTGATACAAACGCAGCTAATGCGAAGGTTTCTTATTCAGTAGATGGAGTTAACTGGACTTCAGTTGATAAAGAACTTGTAAGACAAATATCAACTACAGAAACAAGAGTAGATGTAATTGGATTAACTGCAGGAAGTTATTCTTTAAAAGTTGTTTCATCTAATAACTTAACTGTAACTAAGAATAATATTAAAGTATATGAAGCAGATAGATCAGGATATGCTCATTTTAATAATACTACTGGTATAGGTGCGTATAACAATGATGGTACATTAAAGAGTAATGCAGTAGTAGTTTATGTATCAAATGAAACTAAGAATACAGTTAAAGCTACTATAGGCGGAAAAGAATATACAGGTCTTGTAAATATCTTAAAAGCACAATCAAAATCAAAAGTACCATTAGATATTAGAATTCTTGATTCAATTAAGACAAATCAATGGAGTGAAAAATCAAATGAGCCAAGATTAGCTGATAAGACTAATCTTCAATCAGATACATTCTGGGTTAATACATTTGAGACAAAATATGGAGATAATCTAGAGGGTCTTACTGTAAAATATATGGATAAAGTTACAGGAAAGTCTACTACTTATATTACTACAGCAAGTGGCTTAGGTGATAAAAGTACTGGAAGTACATCATCTAAAACAACAACATATAAAGGTAGTGAATATAAAGATTTAGTTGGTAAAACAGTATATGATGATGATTCATATTGGAATATGTTAGATGTTTCAGGGGTTAGTAATGTAACACTTGAAGGTGTTGGAGATAGTGCTGAATTCTTCCAATTTGGATTAACATGGGCAGATTGTAATTCAATTGAAGTAAAGAATATTACATTTACAGACTATCCTGAAGATGCATGTAGCTTTGAAAGTTCAAAAGTGACTGATTATGGAAATTATTGGATTCATAATAATACATTCAATAGAGGAAAAAATAACTGGGATGTAAGTGGTGAAAGAGATAAATATGCTGGTGATGGTGGAATGGACTTAAAGATTGTTCACAATGTTACCGCAAGTTATAATCATTTCGTTAAGTGTAAGAAAACAGGACTTATTGGTGGTAGTGATAGTAATTTAACAATGAATATTACATTCCATCATAATTATTACGAAGAAGTAGAATCTAGACTTCCATTAGGAAGACAAGCTAATATGCATATATATAATAACTATTATTATAAATGTGGTACAGCTCAAGATATAAGAGCGAATGCGTTTGTTCTATCAGAAGCTAATTATTTTGAAGGAACTAAGGATGCGCATGTTATTAAAAATAATGCTGCGATTATAAAGTCATATAATGACGTATTTAATAATTCTAAAAATAGTGCCGCAACTAAGGTTTCATCAAGAACTGAAACTATTAGTGGTGGTTCATGTAAGCCTGATGGAACTACTGATTACAATAATTTTGATATAAATAGTAAGCTATTCTATTATGATTCAGTAAACAAAAAGTCAGATGTTTCTTTACTTGAAACTGCAGAAAATGCTAAAGAGACAGCTAAAACATACGCTGGTGTTTTAAATGCTACAAAAAGTGGTGGTGTCATTTCTTCTGGTGAAACATATACTGTTACTTTTGAAGTGAATGGCGGAAGTAGTGTTTCTAGTATTCTTGTAAAAGAAGGTAAGACATTTACACTACCTACATCAACAAAATCTGGATATAAATTTGATGGTTGGTATACTGATAGTGCACTTAATAATAAATATACAAGTGCGCCAGTAAATGAAAATTTCAAATTATATGCCAAATGGATAAAATCAGAAACTTCAAATACTACTGATAATAAATTATTAGTGCCAACTGCTGATGTTAATGGTGGAAATATAGTATTTGATAATGATTACGTTACGTTTACTACAAATGCTGGAACTAATTATAAGTTAGCAACGTCTGCTGCTGGAAATTTAACGGCTAATGATAATTCAGGTAATGTATTTGAAAATGTTTTACTTCCAAATGGTTCAAGTTCGGGATACAAGTTAAAGGCTAATAAAAGTTGTACGATTACTTTTTATTATACTGTTAGTGATTCAGGATTCACAACAAATTCAAATGCTTCTAAATCGGGGAATTTAATGATAGGTGGTATAGAAGTTGGAGATACTTCAAAGAAGTCAAACAAGGTTGCGTACGCATATGAATTTAACATTGAAAGTGGAAAAGAATATGAGATCAAATCTTCTAGCAATAGATTAGTATTTGTTGCAATCGCAATAAAATAATAGTAATAAAAATCCTAATTTGGACTATATCCAGTTAGGATTTTTTATCTTTTAAATTTGAATGAATTATTTTAAAACGTTTTTATGATGACATATAAATTAATCATGTTATAATGGAAGTGAAAAAAATGCTTTTGAATATAAAAGGAAGGAGATAATCAAAAGGATTAATCTATTTTGATTATGAGAGTTTGAATGAAAAGAATTAGGTTATTGTTTATGATGTTAATATCTATCTTATCTTTAATTTCATGTACGCCAGGTGTATCACCAGATGACACGACAACACCAGATAGTCCGTCAACAGTTCCTTCAAATCCTGAAGATACAGATAAGGATGAAGAAGCTAATCCACCAAAAAATGATAATATAGTTGAAATTGGTAATTTAGATGTAGAACATCAAGAACTAAATGAAAGAGTGGTACTTAAATATAGTGAAACTGATTTATCAAAGACAAAAGTTTCATATAAGAAGTCTACAGAAACTAGTTATAAAGATGTAGATAAAGAGTTAATAACTTTAACTGGTAATGCTGCCACAGTAGAGTTAATTGGGCTATCATCATTATATACTTATGATATTAAGATTAAGAATAGTCAAAACAAAGAAAAAACTTTAAGTAATATTAAAGTATATGAACTAGATAGATCAGGATATGCTCATTTTAATAATACTACTGGTATAGGTGCGTATAACAATGATGGTACATTAAAGAGTAATGCAGTAGTAGTTTATGTATCAAATGAAACTAAGAATACAGTTAAAGCTACTATAGGCGGAAAAGAATATACAGGTCTTGTAAATATCTTAAAAGCACAATCAAAATCAAAAGTACCATTAGATATTAGAATTCTTGATTCAATTAAGACAAATCAATGGAGTGAAAAATCAAATGAGCCAAGATTAGCTGATAAGACTAATCTTCAATCAGATACATTCTGGGTTAATACATTTGAGACAAAATATGGAGATAATCTAGAGGGTCTTACTGTAAAATATATGGATAAAGTTACAGGAAAGTCTACTACTTATATTACTACAGCAAGTGGCTTAGGTGATAAAAGTACTGGAAGTACATCATCTAAAACAACAACATATAAAGGTAGTGAATATAAAGATTTAGTTGGTAAAACAGTATATGATGATGATTCATATTGGAATATGTTAGATGTTTCAGGGGTTAGTAATGTAACACTTGAAGGTGTTGGAGATAGTGCTGAATTCTTCCAATTTGGATTAACATGGGCAGATTGTAATTCAATTGAAGTAAAGAATATTACATTTACAGACTATCCTGAAGATGCATGTAGCTTTGAAAGTTCAAAAGTGACTGATTATGGAAATTATTGGATTCATAATAATACATTCAATAGAGGAAAAAATAACTGGGATGTAAGTGGTGAAAGAGATAAATATGCTGGTGATGGTGGAATGGACTTAAAGATTGTTCACAATGTTACCGCAAGTTATAATCATTTCGTTAAGTGTAAGAAAACAGGACTTATTGGTGGTAGTGATAGTAATTTAACAATGAATATTACATTCCATCATAATTATTACGAAGAAGTAGAATCTAGACTTCCATTAGGAAGACAAGCTAATATGCATATATATAATAACTATTATTATAAATGTGGTACAGCTCAAGATATAAGAGCGAATGCGTTTGTTCTATCAGAAGCTAATTATTTTGAAGGAACTAAGGATGCGCATGTTATTAAAAATAATGCTGCGATTATAAAGTCATATAATGACGTATTTAATAATTCTAAAAATAGTGCCGCAACTAAGGTTTCATCAAGAACTGAAACTATTAGTGGTGGTTCATGTAAGCCTGATGGAACTACTGATTACAATAATTTTGATATAAATAGTAAGCTATTCTATTATGATTCAGTAAACAAAAAGTCAGATGTTTCTTTACTTGAAACTGCAGAAAATGCTAAAGAGACAGCTAAAACATACGCTGGTGCAGGTAAAAAAGTAGAGTTGATTTTAAAATAATAAATATTTACAAAAAAATAGGTTATATGATAAAATATTTATAAAAAGTAAAGGTGTGATATATATGGAATCATTTGTCTGTTCAATTGTTCAAAATAATGAAAAATATTATATTAATATTCCTTTTAATGTATGGACTAAAACAAATAAGAAAACTAATACACAATATGCTAAAGTAGTAATACTAAGTGATACTGTAAATGTGTTAGATTTCGAGTGTAGATTAGTTCCAAGAGGACAAGAAGGGAATTTCTATATTCCTATTGGCCCTAAATCTTATGCATTAATATCTAAGTATAAGAAATTAAGCGTTGAATTTGATTTAATTCCGCAACTTAAAAGTATAAATCATGATAGTCCATATAGTGTAGATAATCCTATAAGGAAAAAAATAGAGTATGTAAGCCAACCATCTAAGGGATATTGTATGCATGCGATTATATCTATGCTTACGGGAGAATCTATAGAGGATGTTTGTGAGCGCATGCAAGCAAGAGCTTTCCAAGGTTCTATTTCTAAATTAATAGAGACACTTGATTATTATGGTATTAAGCATGGAAAATTAACATACAAATTTGATTCATTACCAAGTGTGGGGATAATAAATACAAGACTTGGTAGAAGAAATCATTATTGTTTGTATTATAAATCGAAATTTTATGATCCAACATATGGTATAAAAGATAATATACCTATGGATGAGATAATATCTTATATTGAAATTTTTTATGAGGGAGAATAATTTGTGAAAAAATAATGGTGCCATATGTAATATGTTTATATATGATAGAAATATCTTTTTTCCTTGTTAATATATTTTCGTTTATGACATATGTTTTTTTGGAATTTGTATTTTATCATTTTGTTTAGGTGTTGCGAATATTTTGTTATCTACCTTGAGAAAGGATAATGAAAAAGTATATAAGGAGACATTAATATTTAAATCAATATTAATGTCTTATTATGTAGTAGCATTTATTATATTACTGGTATTATTATTTATAGGTTTAGTTTCAATTACGTTTGTACTTCCGTTTGCGTTGATAGCTTTGGTTAGTTTACTATTCACATACTTTGTGATGGTTTCTACAAGTGTAGGAAATATTGTTAGTATATTAAAATCAGATGAAACTATAGTATGGAAAGTAGTCAATACAATCTGTCAATTTATATTTATTGCGGATTATATTGATGCGATATACCTATGTTCAAGTAATAAGGCGAACTATAAAAAAATGGATTCAGAAATTATCTGAATCTTTTTTTATGGTTTATTTAGAATATAACTTTACAAAAAATGTGAAAATTAAAATATAATTTTTAATAGTTGACTACCATAATTAAATAATGTATAATTTTCTTGTTCTTTTTCAAGAACTTATTTTATACGCATTAGTTAGTCTAAACTAACTTTTGCGTTATAATTTTGTGCGGAAGTTAGCATAGGCTAACCAGGAGGTTTATATGACATCATCAGAATTAAGATATTTAATTACCGTAGATGAAATTTCACAAGAGAATAAGGAAGTTAAGCAGTCAGATTTAGCATCTAGATTAAATGTAACAAAAGTAAGTGCATTTAACGCAATTGAAAGGCTTTGTGAAAAGAACTATATAACTAAAATTAATAGAAAACTCATGTTAACAGATAAAGCTATTAAGGCACTATTGGATTATCGCTTGATAATTAATTTTATGGTATTACATTTGAAAAAACATTGTGGTACACCAGGTGATATTGCCTATCAAGATGCGATAAACGCAACTTGTGCTATATCCGATGCCGCAAGAGAAGGAATTGCGAGATATCTTGAAAAATTAGATAACAAGCTAGTTATAGAATAGAGGATAATGAAAAAATATGATTGATAAAGAACTATTAAATTTACTTGGTAAAAATAAAAAATATATATTTATAGTTGTATTTCTTCAAATACTTGGATTATTATTTAATGTATTAATTACTGCTGGTATATGCGCAATTTTATATATAACATTAAATGATTATGAAATAAAAACATATATCTATCCTTCCATATGTATTATTATAAGTATTATCATCCGTTATATTAATACAAGAGTTATAGGTAGTGTTAAAGAGAAACTTGGCAGAAATGTAAAAAAAGAATTAAGAGAAAAAATTTATAATAAAATAATTCTATTATGTGATAAAAGCACAAATGGTATGAATATGGCAGGACTAACACAAGTAAGTATAGAAGGGATAGAACAAATAGATCTATATTATTCAAACTATATACCTCAGTTTTTTTATTCGATGATTGCTCCTTTTATTTTATTTATGATTTGTGTATGGTTTGATTGGCATAGCTCATTAGTTCTTTTATGCTGTGTCCCATTTATTCCATTATCAATTGTTGCAGTTAGTAAATATGCAAAAAGAATATTCGCTAAATATTGGAATAAGTATACAACAATGGGAGATAAGTTTTTAGATAGTGTTTTAGGATTAAAAGAGTTAAAAATATTTAATGCTGACGACTATAAACATCAACAAATGAATGAAACAAGTGAAGAATTTCGTAAAATTACAATGAAAGTCCTTGTTATGCAACTTGCTAGTACGACAATTATGGATCTTGTAGCATATGGAGGTGCTGGTTTAGGTATTGCGATAGCGGTATATGAGAGTGCATTTTCTACTCTAAATCCTATTGCTTGTTTGTTCATATGTCTTTTGGCTGTTGAATTTTTCTTGCCACTTCGTGCATTCGGAAGTGCTTTTCATGTCGCAATGAATGGCGCAAGTGCAGGTAAAAAGATATTATCAATTTTAAATACCGAAGAGCCAAAGTGGCAAGATAAAATGGTTAGTGATTATAATATAGATATTAAAAATGTTACGTTTTCATATGATGAAAATCGTAATGTATTGGAAGATGTATCTATGAGTTTTCCAAATAAAGGATTTATGGCAATAGTAGGCGAGAGTGGTTCAGGTAAATCTACTATTGTAAATATGATTATGGGTTCATTAAGACCTAATAAAGGTGAAGTAATGATTGGAAATACTAGTATTAATGAACTTAGTAGAGAAAATTATTATTCACACATTTCAGTTGTAAGTTATAATACTTATATTTTTAATGAAACAGTTAGAGAAAATTTTTTAATGGCTAGCCCATATATTAAAGACGAGGAAATTTATAATGCCTTAGAATTAGTAAATTTAAAGGATTTTATATTAAATAATGGTGGATTAGATAAATTAATCATTGAAGATGCGAATAATCTTTCAGGCGGTGAGAGGCAACGTTTAGCTCTTGCGATTAATTTAGTAGCAAATAAAGATATATATATATTTGATGAAGCCACAAGTAATATTGATGTTGAAAGTGAAATTATTATTATGAATAATATAAAGAAATTATCACTTAATAAACTTGTAATTGTTATTTCTCACAGACTTTTAAATGTCATAGATGCTAATTATATATATTATATGAAAAATGGAAGAGTTTCTGAATGTGGAAATCACAAACAATTGCTTAAGATAGATGGTGGATATAAAAATATGTATACTACACAAAAACAATTAGAGGAGGGATACTTATTATGATGAAACAAAAAATAAGAAGAAGTGGTTTAAAGATCATGTCAAGTCTAATTGTATTGTTAGGTAGTCTCTCATATATTATGATACTTGCTGTAATAAATGGTAGTTTGGGATTTATATGTGCAATGGGTGTAACTGTAGTTGGCGCAATAGGTGTTGCGAAAATATTAGGTGAGACTATTTGCCTATCTTATACCTTAATTATTATACTCTTGGTTTTGTTTGGAGTACTTAGAGGTATTTTAAGGTATTTTGAGCAATATAGTAATCATTATATAGCGTTTAAATTACTTGCAGTATTAAGAGATAAAATATTTGCTAAACTTAGAAAACTTGCACCTCAAGAACTTGATAATGATAAAAAGGGAAGTATTATTGCGTTGATTACTAGTGATATAGAAACATTAGAAGTCTTTTATGCACATACTATATCTCCAATATGTATTGCTTGTATAGTTTCTTTATTATCAATGTTATTTGTAGGGCTTATATCTTCTTGGTATCTCGTAATTATTCAATTTATTTCATATATTGTAATAGGAATTATAGTTCCGATTATTTCATCAAAAAAATTAAAAAGTTCAGGTGTTATTTATAGAAATGAGTTTTCTAGTTTCAATGCTTATTTTTTAGATAGTATAAAAGGAATTAAAGATATTGTTCTTAATAATAACGCATCTTTAAGAAATATGGAAGTTAATAGAAGAAGTGATAAATTATTAACAGAAACTAAAAAAATGAAAAACGATATAACCAAATCATCTTCAATAGTTGAAATGCTTGTATCAATTTGTATTTTCTTATCGCTTTTATTAGGTATCTTCCTTGTAAAAAAAGAAATTGTATCATTTGGTAGAATGTTAATTGCGATTGTCACTATATTTAGTTCATTTGGACCAGTAATTGCGATATCTTCATTGCCAGGAAATTTAACACAAACACTCGCAAGTGGAAATAGAGTTCTTGATTTGCTTGCAAAAGAGCCTCAAGTAAAAGAAATTAAAAGTAAAAATGATATTGTATATCATAATCTAGATGTAAAGAATTTATCATTTTCATATAATAATCAAATAGAAGTTTTAAAAGATATAAGTCTAAGAGCTAAAAAGGGCGAAATAATAGGAATAGTAGGAGACAGTGGTTCTGGAAAGTCAACGCTACTTAAACTTTTATTAAGGTTTTGGCAAAAGTCTAGAGGAAATATAGAATATAATGGAATTGATATTGAGAATATTAATACAAACAGCCTTCTTGAAAATGTAACGATGGTAAGTCAGTCTACATATTTATTTGATGAAACTATAGAAGATAATATACGTCTTGCATTTTTAGATGCCAAACCAGAAGATATATATAACGCATGTAAGATGGCGTCTATTCATGATTTTATTATGGGCCTTCCTTTAGGATATAAAACTCCAGTAGGAATGTTGGGTGATAATTTATCAGCAGGTGAGAAACAAAGAATTGGATTAGCCAGGGCTTTCTTAAGAGGTAGTCAGCTTATTTTGCTTGATGAACCAACAAGTAATGTTGATAGTATTAATGAAGGTATTATTTTAAAATCCTTAAAAGAACAAAAGAGCAAAAAAAGTATTATTTTAGTATCTCATAGAGAATCCACTATGGCTATTGCAGATAGGGTATATCGTATTGAAAAAGGTATTATTTATGAATACAAGTGATGGAGAAATATAATGAAATTAAAAAAAATATTATGGATTATAGTTGGATTTATAGGTCTTATACTTGGGGCAATTGGGGCATTTTTACCAATTCTTCCATCTGTCCCATTTTTATTATTGGCACTATTTGGATTTGGAAAAAGTTCAGAAAAGTTGCATAATTGGTTTATTAAAACAAAACTTTATAAGAATAATTTAGAATCATTTGTAAAAGGCCAAGGTATGACCTGGAAAACTAAGGTAAAAATTATACTTACAGTAACGCTACTTATGGCCATTGGTTTTTTTATGATGTTTAGAAAAAGATTATATATACCATGTACTGTACTAGCATTGGTTTGGATTGTTCACTTAATATATTTTATATTTGGTGTGAAAAAATATAAAGGAAATAAAATAAATGACGAAATAAGTACCGAGTAAAATCGGTAAAAAAATAAGAGAGGAGTTAGCGTATGCTAACTATAGGAATAGTATATGTCATTACTAAGATTAAATAATATAGGTAAAATATATGATTCAAATAATATTTTAACTATTGGATTAAGAAATATTAATCTTGAATTTGATTTTAACGAATTTGTTACTATAGAAGGAGAAAGCGGTTCAGGTAAATCGACCCTTCTTAATGTTATTGGCGCAAACGATACTTATGAAGAAGGTGAAATGTATTTAAATGGTTGTGAAACATCTCATTTTACAAAGGCAGAATGGGAAAGTTATAGGCAAAAATATATTGCGACTATTTTTCAAGATTTTAATATTATTGAAAATCTAACGGTAGTTGAAAATATTGAACTTGCGCTCCTTAGAATTGAAGATAAAAAAATAAGAAGAAAGAAAGCTTTAGAGCTTATAAAAAAAGTAGGACTTATTAATCAATATAATCAAAAAGGTAGTAAATTATCAGGTGGAGAAAAACAAAGAACAGTTATTGCACGCGCATTAGCTAAGGATGCGCCAATAATACTAGCTGATGAACCAACAGGGGCTTTAGATGTTAAATCATCACGAGAAATTGCAAAGTTACTTAAGGATGTATCGCAAGATAAACTTATAATAGTTGTAACTCATAATCCAGAGTTTTTTTCAGATTATGCAACTCGTAGAGTAACTATATTTGACGGAAATGTTAAAGAAGATAATGTTATTGAAAAGAAAAACAGTGAAGTTAAAAAAGAAATATTTGATAGTATTAACAGTAGAAAAAAAGTATTAAGAGATACTATAAATATAGGAACTCTTAATTACAAAAGTAGACCTAAGTTTACAACTATGATGAGTTTTGCATTACTTGTTTGTGCCATAACTTTGTTTATTATTTTATCACTTGTAAAAAGTACGCTTATAAAACCCATTACTACTTTTATAGATGATGTTCCTATAAGTGGTAAAGTAATAGTTTTAAACGATAAAGGACTATTCACAGAAGAAGAACTTGATGAGACTTCTAATATTACAAATGCTGGGTTTTATTTACTAGATAATACGTATTCAGAATTTAAGGTGAATATTTCTAAAAAAAGTGGTATGATTTCATCTTATCAAGTTAATTGTGTTTATTCGCCATATCAATATAATTTAAAAAAAGGGAACGCTGTTTTAGAGATTCCGAGGTCGTATTTAAAAGACAAAGATAAGATTATTAATGTTTTTAAAAACGCTAATGTTGGAATTGATAATATCTCTGTTAAAACAACACTTACAAATAATGATGTAATGCTTTATTTATCACATTATGATGTTACTAATAACGGAGTAAAAATAAAATCGATAAATACGACTATGAAGTTAGGAGAATTAGAGGTAAATGTATATGCATTTGAATCGTCTGATCTTTTAAATCAAGGTGAAATAATGCTTATTAATTCAAATACTTATCAAGCTACAAAATATAAAGCTATATTTTCTTTAGATTCAACCAGGTTATATGATATTATCGATGATTCATTAATTGATGAGACAAAAAGTGGACTTATAGTTAAACTTAGTGAAGAAGATTATAAAAAAGTATTTGAAACACCAATAACTACTTCAAATCAGTCAGCATTATATTTTGAAAACGATAAGTTAGCTATGAAATATTTGGATAATCTTCCGACAGGTGTTATGGGAATGTTATCTAATAGTAAAGTATATGTAAATAATGCAGGAGAGATATATGAAATGAATATTATTTATTATATATCTCTAATTATGATTTGTATTCTTTTAGCCGCATTAATTAGTGTTATATTTAGCAGAAGTGTTAAGGTATTTCAAACTGATTATGCTGTTTATAGAACACTTGGAATATCAAATAAAATATCTTCACTATCACTTCATGTTCAAATGACGTTAATTTTTTTACCAACTATTATATTATTGCCTTTAATAAGTTTGATTACTGTTTTAATTCCAAATCTTAATATTGGATTTATAACAATTGGTGATTATTTATTTATAGAAATAATGCTTTTATTAATTGTTCAATTTGTGGCATTCACTTTTAATAAATCCATAAATAGTCAATCAATAAGAAAAACACTTAGAAGGGGGATAAAAGGTTAATATGGCTAAGATAATAGTAGAAAATATAGTTAAAACGTTTAATAAACGGTCGAGAAATGCTAATAAAGTATTAAAGGGTGTTTCCTTCAGTCTTCCAGAAAAAGGTTTAGTATGTATTTTCGGAAAAAGCGGAAGTGGAAAAACTACACTTCTTAATATCATTGGTGGTCTTGAAAAGCCTGATATGGGAAAAGTATATATAGATGGTGTTGATACATCTGTTAATACTGATAAAATTAGGAATACTAAGATTGGTTTTATATTTCAAAATTATTACCTTGAAAAAGGGTATACGGTAAAAGAAATTCTAAAAAATCAAATGATTATCGCAGGTTTTAAAGATGAAATTGAAATAAATAGACGATGTGAAGAATCATTAAAACTCGTATCAATGGAACGCTTTAAAAACAAACAAGGTGATACGCTATCTGGTGGACAACAACAAAGAGTTGCGATAGCTAGAGCTATTTTAAAAGGTAGTGACATTATTCTAGCGGATGAGCCAACTGGAAATCTTGATGCTTTAAATACTATACAAGTTATGGAGATATTAAAAGAGATATCGAAAACTAAACTTGTTGTTATGGTAACACATGAGGTTACTTTAATTAAGAAATATGCTACTAGTAACATAATGATAGTAGATGGACAATTAGTTGAAGATAGTAATATATCTGATTTAGATATAGCATCATCTACATATGATGTTAATAATAAAAATGAATTAAATAGCGATATGTTATTAACTTTTAAAGAAAGTACTTCAAAAAGAAATGGTAGATTATTTAGATTTAAGAATTTCTTTAAAAGAAACGACGAAAAAAAGTTTACAACGGCTAATATATTTAAACAAATATTTTTATTAGTAATATCGTTAGTTATATGTTTTTTATCATTTAAAATTTATGAAATATATAATTCTAAATTAGAAACAAAGCCAATTTTAGAAAATACGGTATATACTAATTTAAATTCTTATTCTGTATTACGTAGATGTGATGAAAGTAAGTATGAATGTGTAGATTTTTTTGATATAGAAATGAAAACAGGAAGTTTTAGTTATGCACAGTTATCTAGCCTTTCTGGTATAGAGGTAAAATATACACCTAAATCAATTGAACAGGATGAAATGCTTGATATTTTATATGGTAGAATGCCTGAAGGTAATGAAGTAGTTGTATCAAGGAAAATGGCTGAGGTTTTAAAAAAAGAATTTAGAGTTAAGGACTTAAATCAAGATAAGGCGATAACTCTAATGACATTCGATAGACAGTATAATATAGTTGGAATTACACCAGGAGATGAAAAAGAAATATATTTTAATAAAGTTGATTACGTTAATTTCTTAGGAGTATATAATAAAATATCATTTGATGATAACGGACATATTTTATTTAAAGATAGTTATAGTGAAATGTCTTATAGTGCTCAAATTCTTTTATATGATGATGTATTAGATAATGATAAAGTTTTAGTTGAGCTGAATCGAAATTCTCTTTATAAAATGATGTCAAATACAAAAGAGGCTGATTACGAGGTTGATAAAACTAATTCAGTTTTAAAAACAAAACCGTATTCTATACAACTATCAGGAAGTAAGGTTTATGTAGAACGTTTTGAAATTACAAGAGATGTTATGCAAACAGACATTAGAATATATGTAAACAAAAATGTGTTAAAAAATATATTTGTATATATTTCACCAAATCTTGATGTATTGTCATTAGGTGAAAATCAATGTTATTTTGAAATAAAAGCTAGCAATGATAATAGTTTTACATCTTTAAAAAAAGAACTTAGAGATTTAGGAGTAACAACAGTAAATATTAGTAGAATATATGAAATGAATAGTAATGAATTAAAAGATTCTATGAAAGGTGAATTGTATCTTTTTATTGTAGTTATTATTTTATTGTTAATTATTTACTTCTTTATTGAGAAATCAGGAAGTATAAAAAATAGTAAAGAATATGGTATTTATCGCGCAATAGGAGTTAATAAAGGAAATTTATTATTTAAAGAAACAGTTAACGCTATTTTAAATAATATTTTAAGTTATTTTATCTTCTTTGCAATAACGGTAATTTTAATTTCAATTAGATATTGGGTAATGAATATTTCATTCTTAGAATTTATAGGAATATCATTGATAAATTTTGTGATTTCATCAATCATTATGATTTTATTGTCGATTATTCCATACTTGTTTGTCTTGACAAATAGTCCTTCAGAGATTTTGGCAAGATATGATATATAGTTAATTAGAGGAGATTTATTATGGTAAAGGTTAAGAAAAGTTTTTTTACAGTAGTAATGTCAATTTTACTTATTGTATTTATGTATATGCTTTGTGCATGTAAGAGTAAAGAATTTACAGTTACATTTAATGTTTTAGGAAAAACACAAACTGTAGAAGTTATAGATGGAAAAGTAGAATTTCCATCAGACCCTGAAAAAGAATATTATCAATTTAGAGGATGGTATAAAACTGATACTTTTTTAGAAGGTAGTGAATTTACAAAGGATACAGAAGTTAAAGAAAATTTAACAGTATACGCTTATTTCGCACCTATTTATGTTGGAATTTCAGTTAATGGTAGTAAAACTACTGATATTAAATTAGAAGATTTAAAAACAAAAACAGAAGAATATAAATCAGATGCAAGTAGTAAGAATCTTACATTTGATGGGTGGTATATAGATCAAGGATACACAACTAAATATAGTTCACAAGATGCAGATAATCTTTATGCTAGATATATGGCAGAAGTAGTGTTTGATAATGGATATGAGGTTGTTTATAAAACATTAGTGCAAACTGAAACTTCAGTTTCAAGACCGGAAGATTCATTAATTGTAAAGAATTATATGGATAGTGAAGATATATCATTTGAAACAGAAGATGGAAATGAATATGATTTTAATTCTATTATTCAAGCAAATACTAAAATCAATGTTAAATGGAAGAGCCCGTATTTAATTTATAAGAAGATAGAAGGTACTACGAATTATGCCGCTATTGGATTTGAAAGTGAACATGCATCAGAAGTAACTCAGTTTCCGTGTTTATCGATTTTATCAAAAAACGTAAATATTAAAGATACTGCAGGAAACAGATTAAACGCAAATGTTGTTGCCCTAGATGCAGATGGAATATCTTTTGATTCTTATCGTTTTAATAGTTGCATAGAAGGTGCGAAGAAGATTATTTTCGCAGAAGGTATTGAACGTATATCATCATTACAAGGTAATGTAGCTACTATTGTTGAGGAAATAGTATTTCCAAAATCACTTAAAATTTTAGAAAAATCAATTTGGTATTTTGATAATTTAAAATCAATCGAATTACCATCTAATGTAGAAGTAATAATAGATTGTTTTTGGAAACATTTTATGGATTATACTAATGGATTATATCGAGGTAAATATGAATATGATTTTGATATTGTTATTCCAAGTAGTGTAAAAAGTTTAGCTTTGGTGCCACTTAATGTAGTTTTTTCTAATGATTCAAATTATTATATTGAGGACAATCAAATATATAAACTTGACAATGGTAGCGTCTCATTAGTATCTATTATGCAAGATAGTGTATCAGATGGAAAATTATACATTAAAGAAGGTGTAGAAAAAATACATGTTGGTATTCTTAATAAATTAGAGTTTGATTATTTGTATTTACCAGGCACAATATCAGGTGTTTTATATACTGCCCCAAATACAGATTATGATATGATTTATGATGGTAAATATTTAACAGACCACGAGTATATAACTTCTCCATCATCTTCTAAAATGCATACTGATGCATATACTATTTTAGATAATTTAGAATCTATTTCATATGTTATTTTTAATACAAGTTCATATCCTTTCCAATCTAATGAATTATTTAAAGGAGAGGTTAATAATAATATTTTAACATATGACCGTATGGATGAAACTAAATTAGTGTTTATTGCACAGGTATTAGAAGGTAATATTAATTTAAATATTGATTATAGAAATTCAATGATCGATGATAGTAAAAATAGTGTTGTTTTAACTATTCCTACAAACACAGTTTTAGATGAATATGAATTATTAGATGAAATAGGTATAACAAGTGAAGCTCTTGGAATGAAAATAAAGGTAACTTCAATTACTCAGTTTGGTGAAGACTATGTTTTTGGACAAAAGGATTGTAACCAATATATAAGCATTGTATATGAATATGATGTATTAGGATTTACGTATGAAGAAAATACTGATTTAAAATATACTGTAACAGGATTTGATCAAACAACAGCGCAAGAACTAGAAAATGGAACGTATCTTGTGATTATTCCGGATGTTTTAAATGATATAGAAATTACAGAGATTTCTGAAAATGCTTTTAAAGATAACAATAGAATATCAAAAGTATATATTGGTAAATATGTAAAAGTAATTGGAAGTCAAGCATTTATGAACACATCAAATTTAGAATATTTATCAATTACACCAGGAAGTCTTGAAACAATAGAACAAAGTGCATTTGAGAATTTAGGATGTATTTATGAAGATGGAAAATGGAATAGAAATCCTGAAATGCCTAAATTTGAGTTTACAAATTTTACAGGAAGAACAGCATATGTCTATATTCCGCTATCTAAGTTAAAAACAGTAAAGCCCTATGCATTCAAGTCAATGGCAATTTCAACTTTTATGCCAGTAAAGGGAGAGGAAAGTCGTACTCTTGCGGAATTTAATTATGGTGAAGATGTTATGAATGGCAGTGCAGTTATAGGAGAGTTCTATTATTTAGTTGATGTTAATAGCGACATTATAGCACTTGCTAGATACAAAGATATTGAACAAGTAGAACGTATTAGTTGTATTGACACTTCAAAGAGTGTAATGGTTAATATGTGGGATGTAGAAGTAGTTGCGACTGTAAGTGGTGAAAAGAGTGATAATACATTTAGTGTAGGTTTTAGTTTACGTACTTTCGCATCATTCATGGGAGAATCTAGTGATCTTAATGTTTTACGCTTTGAATTAATGGAAGGTTCAGTGTATTATCGTGATTCTGTTTGTTTTGGTATTGTAAGCAAAGTTCATAAAAATGCTTTTACAGATATGGGTATATTCTCTAATAAAGGTTATGCAACTATTGAGTATTATAATCGTGATGGAGATGTATGGATTACTAAAGAAGATATAGTAGAACAAAATAGTTTAATATTTGAAGATGGATGGTGGGAAGGTATTAAGAATAGTGAAAATACTGCCGTTTTAGAAGATAAAGTAGAGGGTTCTACTAGTTTATTAGTTTAATTAATGTGTGCTAAGTGAGGACAACGCAAATGAAGAAGTTTTTAACGATACTATTATCTTGTGTAATGTTGTTGTTTATAGTCACATCATGTAATTCGAATAATCAGTTTAAAACGCCACAAGAAGCACTTGAGAATGTTTATGGTAATCAAGAATATAAAATATCATTTATGTCAGAGGGACTATCAGTCCCTCTAGACAGTATGAACTATACTGCGAATAATATGCCAAAACTGCCTGTACCTGAAAAGATAGGGTATATATTTTCAGGTTGGTATTTAGATGAGAAACTTACAATTCCTTATACTGATGGTATCTTGTATTTATATATGAAAGATGTAACATTATATCCAAAATGGGAAAAAGAAAGTTTTTTAGCAAACGGAAAGTATGATATAGAATATGAAGCTAATATTATAGAAGATAGTGTTGTCAAAGGACTTAAAACTGATGATTATGGCGGATATATTGATTTTACTGAATGTTTAGTAAAAGATGAAATATATCTAGAAAAGAGCGATGATAAATTTCTTTTAAAGTTACAATATGATACAAAAGTTACAATTCCAATGTTTACCAATGCAGGTGATGTATTTACTGTGAAAATATCATCATTAATGGATAGTTCTATTGTTATAAGTGATAGGATTAATTCACTTGCTGATCCTAAAAAAACAGTATTTATTGATTTAACAAATTTTTCTTTGGAGGATACATTATATCTAGATATTCAAACTACTAATTGGTTTACTGATGGATTATCTGATTCTTCAAGATTAGAGACTGTAACAAGGTATACAGTTGCGATAAATTTTACAAAAATTATAGGATTTTCATCATCTTATGTAGACACTAGTGTGCCACTTGAAAAAGGATATTATCTTGTCAAGTCATATTATGCTAAACAAGATAATAGTGCTACGATGGCAGATTCTTTTAATCCTGTATATTCATACCTTTATTCTGATGGTAACGAAAACTATAAATTGATTAAACAAAATATTGCGTATGCAGGACTAACATCTTCATCAGGTATTACTCTTGAAAATACAAAGGATAATTATTACAATCGCTTAATGTCGTTTATACCTATTCAGTTATTTTATGAGATTACTAATGTACCTGAAACAAAAGATGTGGTTACTTCAGATTATTATCCTTTAACATATGGCGCAAAATATTATGGTGATTATGCAATGGAATATCATGCAGATAGTGGTAAGTTTTATAATATATATGATTTAGGAAGTAATTTAGACAGTAGTTATATGACAATGAATGCTGTAACGGGTTTTATGGAAGTAGCTTCTGGGATGGGATTTAATAATCTAATATTAAGAATTGATTATAAACATATGACAAAATTAGCAGAGGTTGATTATGAACCTCTAAGCGGGGATAGTTTTCAATATGAAACAAACATTGAATATTATCCAGGAAGCACAAATGATCTTGTTAAGCGTGATATGAATTACGACCTAATGAAAGAAAATGGCTTAGTTACTGAAATGGTTAATTTTTATTTCACTGCACCATTTTTAGGACTATCTACAAATGATTATAAACAATGTAGTAGTCGAATTTGTGTTACTCCAACAAAAGGTACTAATTCTCAAACTATATCAGATTCACGTTACCGTATGGCATATTTTACTGTAAATCATCAAATCTATGGATATGATTATAAATCAGAAGATAAATTATATGCGGATATTATGGGTGTTACATCAATGTCTGATGATGGTATGCGTTATAATCGTGAGATAAAAAATGGAAAAAGTTGTGAAGTAGGAGATGTTATTAGACTATCCGATATATATAATACAAAATGTGATTCAAAAACAGATTTCTCATCTGTTTTATGGACTGTCTACAATATGAAAGATGGTAAGGTTTTATTTGATGATAAAGTAAATTTAAAAAATTCAACATTTATATTTGAAAAAGATGTTGCGGTTTTATTTGAGAATAAAACTAGGGATGGTACAAAATATTCTCTTGTTGAATTGGCTTTATATGAAGAACCAAAGGTGACAATTAAAAATAATGATAAATATCCCTACGATCCACAAGCTACATATGTAGTAGGAGATAAAGTATCTTTTCCATACGTTACTTATTCATGGATGGGGAATATTGCGAATATGATAGATTCTTTTTTTGAAGATCCAACATCTACAAGTGATTCTTCAAGTATAAACTTACTTCGTAGTGCGATATATAAAGAAGTTGATGGAGTATATGTATGGTATGATGGTGTTGGATATAATGAAACTACCTTTGTGGTTCCGTCAGAGAAATTTATAGTGGTATATGAGTTTACAAATATTTATGGTGAAATATATCACTATTCTATTCCTTTTGTTTCTAATAGTCAGTCACGTTATAGTATAGTTGATAATAATGACAATTTAATTGATGAAGGAACTATAAAGTATAATTCAGAAGGAAAGAGATCATCTATTTCAGTTTCACTTGAATCAAAAAGAATAAATAAAGAAAATTATAATGATATTTTATTTTCATCTTATAAATTAAATATTTCTGGATTTACTCGCGATTTTAAGTTGTCAGAATATAGTATAGTAACAGATACTATAGAAGAAGATGTATTAGTTATAGATGATAGTGATATTTGTAATATATTATGGGATAAAATAAAGACACAAAAATATGCGGCTATTAAACTAGTATATAAAATAGGTGACGATACAATTAGTGCTACATATTACTATAATATGAATTTTAGTGGTAAGATGACTTGTGAATTAATGGATTATAATGATTATTTTACAAATCAAGAATATAGTTTTGTTGTGCCATCTTTATATGATTTAGAAGGAAATTTCCTAACGAATGGCTCAGCATCTTGTCCATATCGCTATGCAAAATTAGATAAAGATAAATATCAATATAAATTATTATTTACTCAATCAGGATGTTATGACATTACTCAAAATTATTATATAGGTTCTATTAATCTTCATTTTACTCAAACTATTTATGTTTGGAATGATAATGTTGATATTTCGATAACTTATATAACGGATCTAAGAAGACCATTCAATGATGGTTCTTTGGAGCGTACAGTTAAATATAATCTTAAAGAAGCAATATATTCTTTAAAAAAGACTGGATTTGATGAGTGTGTTCCTGCAGGGGATATTTTATATGGTTGGTCATTAAAAGAAGGAAGTTATGATTGTGAAGTAAGAAGTGGAAATGTAATAGAAAACTTTATTTCTAAGTATAATTCAAAATCACTTATTTTATACGCAATATGGGATAGTGGTCTTGAATTAACAGTAAATAGAGGAGATGGTATTACATATACTAAAAAGTATTATTTAGATTCGTTTATTAGATATAGTATATCGTCTTCGGATTTTGAAGTTATAACTTTAGATGGCTATAAGAATACTGGATGGATTTGTGATATTTGGAATGGTTGTATGATTACATCAATAAATGTTAGTCCATCAAGAATCGATTGGGAAAATGCTACATTTATAGTTAATCCTGTGTTTAAAAAAGAATTTACAGTAAAATATGAGGTTAACAGCATCTATTCAAATTCTTTCTTTAGAAATGAGATAGTATTAGATGGAAATTACATTAGTTCTGTATTTAACAAAGTTAATGTTAATTGTAAAGTATTAGGATATAAATTTGTTGGATGGTATATTAAAGGTGATGAAACACAAACAGTAATAGATTTAGAAATGTATCCTATAACAAAAGATGTTATATTTGTTGCGAAGTTTGTGCCTGATGTGGAGGTATAAAATGTTAAAGAATGTGATAAAAAAAGTTATCATGATCGTGTTTATGTTGTTTTTAATATTGCCTATTTTAACAAATATTAATGCCATATCTTTGTTAAATGATGGATTATATGAAGTCTCTATAAATCTAAGTGGTCTTAAAATGGGTAAAGATAATTTTACAAGTAAGGCTAATTTAGAAAAGAAAAATGAATATTATTATCTAACGTTTGGACATAGCGCTAGTGTTTCTGATATGAAACTTGATTCTGGTAATAAACAGGTAGGCTATACATGTTTTAAAAAAGATGATTGGACGATGTATACTTATACATTAAATGAAACAAGAGTTAATGATAGTCTTTCGTTTAAAGCATTTATTAAAGCTATGAATAAAGATGTTAATTTTAATATTTCACTTGATCTTGATAATGCAAAATATATAGGAGAAGTATTAGAAGATGATGAAAGACCAGCACCTTATGTTCCGGTATTTTCTTCAAGTTCGTCATCTAAGTATACTTTAAAAGTAGGCACAATATTTCCAATTCCAAAATTGACGGCATGTCTTGGAGATGAGATATGTGATATAAAAACTACGGCATGGTATAATATGAATCTTGTAGAAATAAAAGATGGGAAATTAATATTAGAAAATATCGGGACATATGAACTAGTTTTTAAAGCAACAAGTCCATCTTATAAAACATCTTTAAATAACGATACATTTAGTGAATTGAAAATTGTAATAGAATCAACTAATTCTGGTAATGAAATAGTTAAGGTGGAAGATATAAATAATGTTTTACCTCTAAATACTAATATCATCGTAGGTTCTTTAGATAGCAGTGCTTTAGAATATAATGAAGCCAAAAAATGTATTGCTAAAATTGCGGATAACTTTCAAGTTTTCTCACTAGAATTAGTAGACGATAATGGGAATCAAATTAGTATAGAAGATTCTTTACTATTATCATTTAGAGTAGATGATTATTTTGATAGAACTAAAGTAGAAGTATATTATATGGATGATAATGGTCTTAAATTAATTAATTGTGATAATTATGGTAGATATATAAGCATAGAAAGTTTAAATACTGGTATTTATATTGTATGTGTACCAGGGGTAGCATTTGTGATGCCAATGTGGGGTTATGTTTTAATATTATGTGGATGGTTGATAGTTATTGGTCTATTAATAACATTGATTATTATTCTAGTAAAAAAGAAAAATAAAAGAGATAAAAATATATTAGGAGCTGTAGAACAATAAATTCTATAAGTTGTATTTTTAATGTAACTATTAGAATCAGGAGCTACAGCTCCTTTTTATGTTTTATTTTGTATTTTTTTTTATTTCACATATTATAAATTATATTTAAATGATATAATTTACTTGAATAATACGATGGGTGGTAAATATATGGATTATAATAAAGGACTGATTATAGAGAAATTTAAAGCATTAATGGATGAAACTTTATCAGGTGCAAATAGACTTGAGATAATTAAAGAAATTACAATGCCTTTTCAACAAATGATGATGTCATATCAATGTGCGATTAAAGAAATCGAAACTAAACTAGAAGTTCTTAATTTAGAATATTCGCTTAATAATGAACAAAATCCAATTGAATCTATTAAATCTAGAATTAAATCAATAGAAAGTATTGTTGATAAGATTAAAAGAAAAAAAATTGACATTACTGTAGAAAATGTTGAAGAAAAGATAATGGATATCGCAGGTATTAGAGTTATAGTAAATTTTCCAGAGGATGTATATAAAATAAGAGATGGATTATTATTACAAGACGATATATATTTAATAGAAGAGAAAGATTATATAAAAAATCCAAAAGAAAATGGGTATAGATCTCTTCATTTAATTGTTAAAATTCCTATTTTTTTATCATCAGGGAAGAAATTTGTTCCAGTTGAAATTCAAATTAGAACAATTGCGATGAATTTTTGGGCATCGCTTGAACATCAATTAAGATATAAGAAAAATATTGATAATAAAGAATCTATTTCTTTATCTTTAAAACAACTTGCATGTGAATCTGCAAATTTAGACTTGAGAATGGAAATGTTAAAAAAAGAAATAAATAATAAAAATTAGGGAGAATTTATGATTACAATTAATGGCTTAACAAAGATTTATAAAGGAAAAAACGAAACAAAAGCCCTTAATAATGTATCTTTAAAATTGCCAGATAAAGGTTTTGTCTTTATCTTTGGTCAAAGTGGAAGTGGGAAATCAACATTACTTAATTTGATTGGTGGTCTTGATGATATAACTGAGGGAGAAATATTTTATAATAATCTTAATATCAAAGAATTTACGTCATCAGAGTTAGATATTTTTAGAAGTAACTATTTAGGTTTTATATTTCAAGATTTTAATTTATATGACAATATGACAGTATATCAAAATGTATTATGTAGTTTAGAATTATCAAATAATAAATCTAAAGATATTCTTGATATTTTAAAAAAATTAGGTCTTGAGGGATTAGATGGTAGATATATCACAGAACTTTCAGGAGGCGAGAGACAAAGAGTTGCGATAGCTCGTGCATTGATTAAAGATTCATCTTTAATTTTAGCCGATGAACCAACAGGAAATCTAGATCCTAATACATCTATACAAATATTAGATCTTTTAAAGGAAATATCAAATGAAAAATTAGTTATTATGGTATCTCATAATAAATTAGATGGAAATTTATATGCTGATAGAATTATCGAATTAAGCGAGGGCTGTGTAATATCTGATAAAACTCGAAGAGATAATTATCAAAATGAATTCGAGATTAATAATGATGAAATAATTCTTCCGTCTTATAAAGATTTAACAAATGATGAAATTTTAGAATTTAATGAAGTATTACAAAGTGGTAATGTGAAAAAAATCACTCAATTAGACAATGGTTTTGATGAGACTAAAAATATTATAGAGACGAAAAAAGAAATAGAGTTAAAGAAAAATAAGGTTAGTATTTTATCGTTATTTAAATTTTTGAAGATGTTTATGTTAAAAAGAAAATATGTAAGAATTTTTTCTATCTTAATTATTGTGCTTATATTTATTGTATCTAGTTTAATGATATCTTTTATTACATATAAAAATAACACAAGATACATACATAATGATGCAGATTATTATGTACTAAGTAAGGGTTCAGATAAACCCTTTGAAAATTCAGTTCATTATGCACCTTTATATGAAATAGATGATAATGATATTAGTGCATTTAATAGTACTAATTATAAAGGTAATGTTTATAAGCTAAATAACTATAGTTTTACAATTAATGGTTCAAGTAATTATATACTACATAAAATGACTAATGATTTAAGAAGTATTGAAGATTTTTATTTAAAATCTACATATGGTACTTTAGTATGTGATGATTCTTTTTTTAATACATTGTTTAAAGGAAACGAAGTAATTAAGACTGATTATAAAGATTATGGTATCTTAGTTACAGACTATGTTGCGGATTCTATGATGTATTATGTAAGTAATCAGTATAAGAGTTATAATGATATTTTAGGGTATAAAAAAATAAATCCTAAAGAGTATTATATAAATGGAATTATTAAAACAAATTATAAAGAAAAATATAAAGATATTATTTCTTTATATGAAAAAGATAAAAACACTGCCGCAGATAAGGCAAGAGATTTAGATATTTATGAAGAATTTCTTAATGATGTTAATAAAAGACTTGGAGTAACATATAGCCTAAATCCAAATTTCTTATCAGATTTATATGAATATGATAATGCTGGAGTTACTATAAATACATATACGTTTTCATCTAATGATTATAATTATAAAAGAGATAGTTCAGCTATTAGTTTTTATATAGATAAAAGTATTAACGATGATGAAATTATTTTAAACTATAGTTTGTATAATAAAATATTTAATACTAATTACACTATGAGCAATTATAAGATAGAAAATCATACGGTTAAATTAGAAATGTTTGAGTATAATAATAGGACAATATATGAAAAAGAATTTAAGATAAAATCTTTAAGCTATGAAAATAAGGTATCAGAAAATGTTTATTCTGAATTAAATAAGAATACGATAGTAAATATAGGACTATATTTAGATAACCTTTCAAATAGTCATGATGTTATAGATATGATGTGTAAATATAATTTTTATTTATTAGAGCCGGACTTTTATAGTGAACTTGTTATATGGAAAGTTTCAACTAGTTTCCAAGTCTTAATAACATGCTTACTAGTTGTCTTAATTTTAGTATTATTTATATATGTAGTTATGTACGGAATTAATAATATTAAATCTAATTATAAAGAAATAGGAATATATAAATCGTTAGGTGGTAAATACAGGCATATAGGTATAACTTTAATAATGGATGCGCTAATAACTTGTGCTATAATTTGGATATTATGTTTTATATTTACTAAGACCTTAACTAATTTTTCAAATTATGTACTGACAAAGGCTTTTGAGAGTATTTTAAATATTAAGATTTATAGTACTGTGTTCTTACAAATTAATAATATTACATTATTTAGAAATTTAAGTATTTTATTACTCATAATGCTTGTTGCGTCTATAATTCCATTTTTATTATTAAGAAGACTTAAACCAATAAAAATATTAAAATATTAGGGAGGATTTTATGATTGAATTAAAAAATGTATCTAAGATATATAAAGATAAAAACAAACGTAAAGTCCTTGCTTTAAATGATGTATCATTAAAACTACCTGATAGTGGCATGGTGTTTATTTTTGGTAAAAGTGGTAGTGGAAAATCTACAATGTTAAATTTGATTAGTGGTCTAGATAAGGTAACTAGTGGTGATATTATTGTAGATAATAAGAAATTCAGTGAGTTTAAAGAAGGAGATTTTGATGGTTATAGGGGAAGTTATTTAGGTATTATCTTTCAAGATTATCATCTTCTAGAAGAACTCACTGTAAGAGAAAATCTCGCTCTTGCAGGAGATTTAGCTAACGAAACGCCTGATTTATTATCCTTACTTAAAGAAGTAGAATTAAATGAGAGTTATTTAGATAAATATCCTTGCCAATTATCAGGTGGTGAACGTCAAAGAGTTGCGATTGCACGTACTTTAGGGAAAAAATCAAAAGTAATTTTAGCGGACGAACCAACAGGAAATCTTGATTTAGCTAACCGTATTCAAATATTTGATATTCTACATAAAATATCAAAGGATGTTTTAGTTTTGGTTGTATCCCATAATACTATTGATGCCGCAAATTATGCTGATAGAATTATTACATTAGATAATGGTATGGTAATATATGATAAAATAAGAAAACCTGAATATGATAATAATTTTAAGGTAGTTGATTCTAAGGCATATTTGCCGCACAATAAAAATTTAAAACAAGAAGAAATAAACTCGCTATATAATGTATCTAGTGTTGTTCAAATGGACGATGGTTTAATTGATAATATAGAAGATATTAAAGTAACAAAAGAAGCTTCATTTGTTTCAGGTAAATTAGAACGTAAGAAATTTTTAAAATTATTTAAAAGTTTCTTTAAAAAAAGAAAATTATCTAAAGTTCTTGTGATATTTATATCAGCTGTATTAATTTCATTATTCTATGTATTTCAATCATATTGCAGTTTTGACTCGAATGACATACAAAAAAATGAGCTTATCAATAACAATGAGGTATCTCTTGCGCTTAGAAAAGTAGAATATGTAGGAAATGGTAATGTTACGTCTGATAGTTTGAAGGAAATATCATATGAAGATTATAATGCGTTTAAGAATACTGACTATAAAGGTAACGTTTTTAAATTATATAATACATGTATAAATTTTGAGGTTTCAGATATTAGTAATCAAAAATATATAACACCTGAAGAAAATACCGCAAGTTTTTATGCACTTGAATCTTATGGAGTATTAGAGTGTAATGAGAAATTTTTAATATCAGTTTATGGTAAAAATAACAAATTAGATATTCTTGCTGAAAGTAAAGAAAAAAAAGAGTATGGAATAGTCTTAACTGATTATTTAGCGGATGGAATACTTCATTATAATAAAAGTATAAAATCTTATGATGATTTAGTTGGGTTATTTGATTCTGAGTATAATAAAATATATGTAAATATGATTATTAATACAGGTTATAAAGAAAAATATAGTAGTCTTATTAGTATATATGAAAGATTATTTGATTTAGATAAATCAAACGATCCTAATTTAGATGAGATATATAATGATAGTATGTATATGAGTTTTTTATACGAAGTTAATAAATATTTAGCCGTTGCGTATTCTTTTAGTGATAATTATTACGAAACACTTCTTGAAAATAATTTTTTAGATACCATACATTCAGCTACAATATCTAATATTTATAATGGTAAAACCTATAAGTCTTTTAATTATTATAAAATAAAAAGAGATTATTCACTAAAAGATAATGAAATGGTTGTAAGTAGTGAATACTATAAAACTATGTTTGACTGTTCAGATAGTGATGTTGAAAATTTTATTCCTCATAGTGTGAAATTTATCATTAGAAATGATAATGGCAATTATGAAAAAGAATTTTTTATAAAAGAAATTGTATCATATAAAGGTAGATATGTATTTGTAAGTAGTGATGTGTTTGATGATATTATACCTAAAACGATTATAAATTATGGAATGTATTTCGATAATGTTAAAGATATAGATAAAGTTTTAAACATTAAAGGAAATGAATATTTATATTTATCTTTAACTGTAGAAGGTGTAGGGCTTATTGAAAAGTCTATAAAAATCTTTGGTGATTTTTTAATGATTTTCGCCGTCTTATTCCTATGTATTTGTGTTTTATACTTAGTATCTTTTGGATATAAAAACATCAAGCAAAATATTTATGAAATAAGTATTTTAGTATCTCTTGGAGGAAGAAAAAAAGATGTTAGTAAAATATTTATTTTAGATACTTTAGTAGTTGGAGTGGGTATTATTATTCTTTCAACAATTGGAATGTATATTGCCTCAGTATCTTCAAATAGTATATTAGTTAATGCGTTTGAAAGTAGATTTAGTGTTAATTTATATGATCTAAAAATAATTGATTATAAGTTTAATCAAGTAGTATTAGATTTGTTTATTACTGTTGTGATAGTATATGTTTCTGCGATAATTCCGACATTCTTTATCAGAAGAATGAGTCTTACAGATGCCCTTAAGGCTAAAGAATAAAGAAAAATAGACATTTTTATGTCTATTTTTTTTTGATGATTTTGTATGATCTTTCATCAAAATCAATTATACCTTCTTTTTTTAATTTGTTTAGTTCGATTGAAAGTGCACTTCTTTCTACTCCTAAATATGTTGCGAGTTCTGTTTGATTAAAGGGAATTTTAAAATATTTTTTCTTTCCATTTGATTGAGTTTTTAGATAAGAAAGAACTTTTAATCTTGTTTTTGACTGGCACATTGCGTGAATTCTATTTGTTGATGTTAATAACATATTAGATATGTTAAGAAAAGTATGTTTTTGACAATCAATATGTCTTTTGCATCTATTTTCACATGGATTTAAAAAACGATATCCGTCACATACTAATATCACGCAATCTTCAAGCGCAATTAATTCTTCATTAGATATTTCTGATTCATTTAGAATATATTCTATTCCAAATATATCGTCTTTTATATAATCTCTATTAATAATTTCTTTTCCATTAATATCCATTGTATAGCTTCTTGCATGTCCTGATGCGATTATATAAATATTAGATGATTTTTCTAATGGTGCGACTATGGTTGAATGTTTTTTATAATGTTGTACTCTAACATTAAAACACCTAAGTATAGCTCTGAAATTTTGTTCATCTAGATTTTTAAAATATACACAATCTTTTATTATCTTCTCCATAATTATATGTTGTTGGAATTCCAACACCTTTCATATTTTTATTATACTATAATACATATGCGATGTAAAGAAGGAAAGGGAGGATTAGAATGAACGTTATAAAAAGAAGCGGTAAAGAAGTAGTATTCGATGAAACAAAAATTTATAACGCGATACTAAAAGCTAATGAATCAGTAGATGAAAGAAGATATAGACTAACAGATGCTGAAATATTAGAAATCGTTCAAAAGGTTAATGAAAAAGCAAATTCATTAGGAAGAGCAGTAGGAGTAGAAGAAATTCAAGATTATGTTGAAGAGGCTATTATGTTAGATGGTAAATATAAGGTTGCGAAATCTTATATAACATATCGTTATAGACATCACCTAATGCGTCAAAGTAACACAACAGATGAATATATCTTGTCTTTAATTGATGGAGAAAATGAGGAAGTTAAACAAGAAAATTCTAATAAGAATCCAACAGTTAATAGTGTACAAAGAGATTATATGGCAGGTGAAGTATCTAAGGATATAACTAATAGATTTTTACTTCCAGAAGATATTAAGAATGCTCACAAAAATGGACTTATTCATTTCCATGATGCTGATTATTTTGCACAACATATGCATAACTGTGATTTAGTTAATTTAGAGGACATGTTACAAAATGGAACAGTTATCAGCCAAACATTAATTGAAAAACCACATAGTTTTTCAACAGCTTGTAATATAGCTACTCAAATAATTGCGCAAGTCGCATCAAGTCAATATGGTGGACAATCAATTTCACTTGCACATTTAGCGCCGTTTGTTGATATTAGTCGTAAGAAGATTAAAACACAAGTTATTGAAGAATATAAAAAAATAGGTGCAAATGTATCTGATGACGTTATTAATGAAGTTGTTGAAACGAGATTACGTCTTGAAGTTGAAAGAGGAGTACAAACTATTCAATATCAAGTTGTAACATTAATGACAACTAACGGACAAGCTCCTTTTATAACAGAATTTATGTATTTAAATGAAGCTAAAAATGATGTTGAAAGAGATGATTTAGCTTTGATTATTGAAGAAACTTTAAAACAAAGAATGAAGGGAATTAAAAATGAAAAGGGTGTGTATATAACACCTGCATTCCCTAAGATTATTTATGTACTAGAAGAAGATAATATTTCAGAGGATTCTAAATATTATTATTTAACAGAACTTGCGGCTAAATGTACAGCTAAAAGAATGGTTCCTGATTATATATCAGAAAAGATAATGAAACAATTAAAACAAGGTAATTGTTATCCAGTAATGGGATGTAGAAGTGCACTTTCTGTGTGGCATGATGAATCTGGTAAACCTAAATTTTATGGAAGATTTAATCAAGGTGTTGTTACAATTAATCTAGTAGATGTTGCGTGTAGTGCCGCTGACTTAGATGAATTTTGGAAGATTTTAGATGAAAGATTAGAATTATGTCATAGAGCATTAAGATTACGCCATGAAAGATTAAAAGGAACAAAGAG
This sequence comes from uncultured Anaeroplasmataceae bacterium, assembly GCA_964548855.1. Lineage (GTDB taxonomy): Bacteria > Bacillota_I > Bacilli_A > Acholeplasmatales > Anaeroplasmataceae > UBA3206. The sequence goes on from CAZJSR010000002.1 coordinate 52,518, forward strand.
TGATGTTGCGCCTATTTTATGGCAACATGGTGCTCTTGCGAGATTAAAACCAGGTGAAACAATTGATAAGTTATTATATGGTGGATATTCAACTATATCATTAGGATTTGCAGGATTATGGGAAACTGTATATAAGCTAATAGGACGTAAATTAACAGAAGAAGAAGGCCAAGAATTAGGAATTAAGATTCTTGAATATATGGATGAAAAATGTGATTTATGGACTAAAGATGAGAATGTTGCGTATTCTATTTATGGTACACCACTTGAATCTACAACTTATAAATTCGCGAAATCACTACAAAAACGTTTTGGTATTATAAAGGGTGTAACAGATAGAAATTATATTACTAATAGTTATCATGTTCATGTAACTGAAGATATAGATGCGTTTACTAAACTTAAAACAGAAAGTAAATTCCAATCACTATCTTTAGGGGGAGCGATATCTTATGTTGAAGTACCTAATATGCAAGATAATATTCCTGCAGTACTTCAAGTTATTAAGTTTATATATAATAATATAATGTATGCCGAACTTAATACAAAGAGTGACTACTGTCAAAAATGTCAATACGATGGAGAAATAAAAATCGTTACTGACAGTTCTGAAAAATTAATTTGGGAATGTCCTAATTGTGGTAATAGGGACCAAACTACAATGAATGTTGCAAGAAGAACATGTGGATATATCGGAAGTCAGTTCTGGAATCAAGGTAGAACTCAAGAAATAAAGGATAGAAAACTTCATTTATAAAATAATAAAATCAACCAAAAAAATGGTTGATTTTTTTTATAAAAAAATAAGTGGCATTAAGCCACTTATATAAATCTTAGAATACACCTTGAGCAAGCATTGCGTCACATACTTTTTCAAATCCAGCAATGTTAGCTCCTGTTAATAAGTCATTTTCAGGTAAGTTGTATTTTATTGCGGTATTGTATGCATTGTGGAAGATGTTTTCCATAATGTTCTTTAATTTTGCATCAACTTCTTCAAAAGACCAAGATAAACGTTCAGAGTTTTGGCTCATCTCTAATCCAGATGTCGCAACCCCACCAGCATTAGCTGCCTTACCAGGACCATAAATTACACCATTTTCAACAAGGTAGTGTGCAGCTTCTAAAGTAGAAGGCATGTTTGCGCCTTCGCACACTGCAGTAACACCGTTTTTAACAAGCATCTTTGCATCGTCTAGATCAAGTTCATTTTGTGTTGCGCATGGAAGTGCGATATCACATTTAATAGTCCATACACCATGTTCACCATTTTTCTTTTCATGATAAATAGCACTCTTACGATTCTTAGCGTATTCTGTTAAACGAGCACGTTTAACTTCTTTAACTTCTTTAAGTAGGTCAACATCAATTCCTTCAGGATCGTAAATCCATCCAGTTGAATCTGAACATGTTACAACCTTAGCCCCAAGTTCTGTAGCTTTTTTAATTGCGTAGATCGCAACATTTCCAGCACCTGATACAACTACAGTCTTATCTTTAAATGAATCACTTTTAATTGTCTTAAGTGCTTCATTTGTGAAGTAACATAATCCATATCCAGTAGCTTCAGTACGTGCAAGAGAACCACCGAATGTTAATCCTTTACCTGTTAATACTCCAGTAAACTCATCGCGAATTCTCTTATATTGTCCAAACATGTACGCAACTTCACGTCCACCAACACCAATGTCACCTGCAGGTACGTCTGTGTTAGGTCCGATATGACGATATAATTCTGTCATAAATGCTTGACAGAATCTCATTATTTCTCTGTCGCTCTTTCCTTTAGGATCAAAGTTAGATCCACCTTTACCACCACCCATAGGTAATGTAGTAAGTGAGTTCTTTAAAACTTGCTCAAGTCCTAGGAATTTTATAATAGATGCGTTAACGCTAGGATGGAATCTGATTCCACCTTTATAAGGACCAATTGCGCTATTGTATTGAACGCGGTATCCTCTATTTACTTGTACTTCATTATTGTCGTCTGTCCATGCAACTCTAAATTGGATTAGTCTTTCAGGCTCTAAGAAACGTTCAAGGATATGTTCCTTTTTAATTTCTGGTCTTTTTTCTACAATTAACTCAAGAGATTCAAGAATTTCTTGTGCAGCTTGTAAGAATTCTTTTTCACCTTCATTGTTTTTGCATAGGTTTTCGTAGACATTTTTTACATATTCTGTTTTAAACATTTTATTATCTCCTTTTATAATTGAAACTATCGTTTCTAAAATCTATTTGTAGTATAGCACCAATTTTTTTAAAAAAAATATTTAAGATGTGAATAAATTAAAAAAACATTTTTTTTTGAATTATGTTCGTTTTTTTAATGTTTTTTAAATATTTTTTTCATAATAATTAAGAAAACATAGAAAATATACGAATTTCATTTTGTATTTTATTCGAAATTAAGAACTATTTTTGAATAATCTTTAATGGGAAAAATATTGAATATAATTGATTGTTTTACCAATTAATTATATAATACTTCTATAGAATGATTTGTTTAAAAGAACAAATTAAATATTAACGGAGGAAAAGAATCGTGGAAAACAATCAAGAAAAAGATCTTGAAGAAGTAGTAGAAACTTCTTCAGATGAATCTGAAGGAATTAAAACTTATGATGATTCAAATGCGTCTAAGATTGATAAATTCTTCGGAGTCACAAAGTATGGATCAACTATGAAGGTTGAAATCATGGCAGGAATCGTAACATTCTTAGCTATGTGTTATATTTTAGTAGTAAATCCAAATTCAATTTTATATGCCGGACAACAAGATCCAATGTGGGCATCAATCTTTATCGCAACAGCTATTGGAGCGGTACTTGGTACATTATTAATGGCACTTTTAGCAAAAATGCCATTCGCACAAGCACCTGGATTAGGGCTTAACTCTGCAGTAGGTTCAATTATAGGTGGAGGTATAGGAGCGTACTCAAGTACTTATGGTAATCTCCATTACTCTTTTGGAAATGCAATGTTATTAGTATTAATAAGCGGAGTACTTTTCTTAATATTGTCAGTTGTGCCAATAGGAAAGAATAAAGAAACTGGCAAGTTTGTAACATTAAGAGAAAAAATATTTGATGGAATGCCTGTTGCTGTTCGTAAGGCAATATCAGTAGGTATTGGTTTATTTATTGCATTTATCGGTCTTCAAAATGCTAAAATAATAGTTAATAATGATTTTACATTAGTTCAATTAGTAGGCTTCAATCAAAAAGGCGCATGGAAACTTGGTGGAGAAGCATGTTGTGCAATAGTAGGAATATTCTCATTTGCAGTAATTGCGGTATTATCTCATTTTAAAGTTAAAGGTGCAATTATTATAGGAATATTATCAGCTACAGTTCTTGCGATTCCTTTAAAAGTTGCGAATATTGATATCCTAACTGGAGATGCTGGCATTACTTGGAAATTCTGGGAAAACTTCAAAAACTTTTTCAAATCAACAGAAGAAGGTGGAGTAGCCTTCGCAGCGTTTAGAGATGGACTTAATATGCCAAAAGGATCATTTATGACATCAGTAATGATAGTTATAACATTCTCAATGATAGATATGTTCGATACAATGGGAACAGTAGTAGGATGTGCTACGAATGCTGGATTAATTGAAAAAGACGGAAAACCTCATAACTATAATAAGATCATGGTTTCAGATTCAATCGCAACTGTTGCAGGTGCTTGTTTAGGTACATCAACAGTTACTACATTTGTTGAATCAGGTTCAGGAATCGCAGTAGGTGGAAAAACAGGAATGACTTCTCTTGTAACAGCTATCCTATTCTTCCTTTCTATATTCTTGTTACCAATATTTGCGTTTATTCCAACAGCTGCGGCATCAGGTGCATTAATGTATGTTGGTGTATTAATGATGTCAAACGTTAAGAGTATTGATTTTAGTAGTCCATTAAATGCTGTACCTGCATTTATTACTATTATAATGATGCCTCTTGCATATTCAATCACAACAGGTATCGGAATGGGAATTATTTCTTATGTACTTATTAACTCAATCGCATGGGTTGTTGAATTTATTCAATATAAGTTAGGTAAAAAAGAAGAAAAACCAAAATGGAATATTTCAGTAGTATGTCTTGTAATATTCATTTTATTCTTAGTTTACTTCTTTGTTCCTACATCATTTAAATAAAAGTATTAAGGGCTATCTTTATTATAAGATAGCTTTTTTATTTAAAATAATAACTTGTTTTTATTGTTAATTTTATAAACTTAATTTATAATAATTATGGTGTTTAATATGTTAGAAAAAAAATGGACTTCTGTTTTTATGTATCAAGAATCATCAAAAATAGATATAGAAAAATTTAATAGAGAGTTAAATATAAAATATAAGTTTGATAAATTATCATTAATTTTATTAATAATAGGAATAGTATCAATATTTTTAAATATATTATCAATGTACTTTATAGTACTTACTACAGGTAGTTTTTGTTTCCTTCTTTTTCATAGAAGAAAAGTAAATGATAAAAGAAAACTAGAAAAACTAGACTTGTTAGAAAAGATTATTATAAAAGAATCTAAAGGTTTTATACCTATAAGTGCTGTATACCCAGTATATTTATCTTTAGATAATAAAAATAAGATATTTACTTTGTTTTATCAAGATAAAGAATATATTAAAGTAGAATATGAAGATATTTTATCATACGATATATATATTGATAGAACCAAAGCTGGCGCAAGACTTCCAGAACTACCAGACCCTAGAATGAGATCATATATTATTGAGATTACATTTAAAGATAATAAAAAGGCCGAAATTGGGTTTAGTAATAATAATAAATATTTCTTATTAAATGGGAAATATACATACCTACAATACGCAAATACTAAATCTATTAATAAGCTTGCGACTGTATTTGATAAAATAATAAAGAATAAAAGAGTATAAAAATAGAACTTGGAATTTTTCTCCAAGTTCTATTTTATATTATAAAGTTATCGATTTCATAGAATTCAAGTTGTTTGTAATATTTTTTATCAATAGATACTTCATAAATAACATATGAAGGAGTATAAGATTTATATTTAATAATACCATGTGTTTCAATAATGTTTATGAGTTTACCATTTGTATAAGGTATATTTAATTTTAAATCTATCATATATGAAATAGTATTATCATAAATATAATCTAATAGTTTATCCACGTTATAATTATCATAATTAGAATATAATATATTTTCAGCACCTGTGATCATAAAATCTTTATTTAAACACTTATCATATTTGTTAAAAACTAAAAGTGTTTTAATGTTACTACATCCTAAATTATTTAGCGTTTCAGCTGTAACGGCATATTGTTCATTGAAATAAGGACTAGAAACATCAATGATATGTAAAATTAAATCAGCATTTTTAATTTCTTTAAGTGTACTATTAAATGAATTAATAAGATGATGAGGAAGTTTGCTTACAAAACCTATTGTATCTGTTAAAAGGAATTTATGCTTTTTATAAGTAATGCTTCTTGTTTTAGTACTAAGAGTTGCGAAGAGTTCATCTTTTGCGTAAACCATTTTTTCACTATCTTCTTTTGTATACTCTATTATTTTATTTAAAGTACTACTTTTTCCTGCGTTAGTATAGCCAACTAACGCAACTATAGGAATATTATTTTCCTTTCTTTTTTCAGTTTGCCTATCTTTCATTTCTTTTATTTTAACAAGTTCTTTTGTACATCTAGATATATTGGCTAGAAGAACTCTTTTATCTAATTCTTGTCTTGTTTCACCTTTTCCTTTATTATGTAAAGAAGAAGAACCACCTTGTCTATCTTCCTTGTTTTTTATAATAGAAAGTCTTGGGAGTAGATAACGACTTTTCGCAAGATTTATTTCTAATATAGCTTCCCTACTTTGTGCTCGCAAGGCAAAAATACTTAAAATTACATATGTTCTATCAATAACCTCTACATTTAAATATTCACTTATGTTTCTTAGTTGGCTTAATGTTAGTTCATCATCAAATACTACTAAGTCTATATTAGTAACTGTCAATAACTCTTTTACCTCTTTAATTTTTCCACTGCCTACAAGATACTCTTTGTTAGGTTTATCTAATTTTTGACTTATATGGTGTTTTATATCTATATCTATGCTTTTGCATAGATTTTTCATTTCACATGTCAAATATGATATATCATAAGTGTTTGTTTTGGTATCTAATAAAACTAATATTGCATTTCTCAAAATATCACCAACTTAATTATATCATATTGTATGTATTTAGAAAAATTGACATATAATATATAGACTAAAAGGAGGAAAATTATGCTAGAAAATTTTAGTAAAGTGGCTTTAAATATATTAAATACTATGAAGATAATGTCATCTACAAAAACATTAGGAAGTGAATATTTACTAAGTGCAATGTACAACATAGAAGACTCATTATGTCGTTTTTTATTTAATGAATATAATGTTGATATTAAAGAATTAGAAGAAGAATTAGAAAAGATAGAAATATTAAGACATGATGAGTTAGTTTATACAAAAGAATTAGAAAAAATATTTTCGTATGCCTTAGAATTATCAAGTGATAATTTAGTATCAGATGAACATTTATTTATGGCAATTTTAAATAATAAAGATAGTATAGCGTATGATATTCTTATAAGATTAGGGTTTGATATTAATGAACTCATTAATGATGTTAATGAAATATATGAATTTAAAGATAGTCTATCTGATATACCATATCTTTACAATATGACTAATAATAATACTTATAATTATGTAGGTATTAGTAACTACATTGAACAAATTATGGTTATTTTAAAAAGGAAGAATAAAAATAATCCTATTTTAATAGGTAATGCAGGTGTAGGTAAAAGTGCAATTGTAGAAGGACTTGCATCTTATATTAAAGATAATAATTTAGGTTTAGAAATTGTTTCTTTGAATATAGGAAGTATGTTATCTGGGACTAAATATCGTGGGGATTTTGAAGAAAGGTTAGATAACGTAGTTAAGGCTATAATAAAGAAGAAAAATGTAATTGTATTTATTGATGAAATACATACTATAGTAGGAAGTGGATCAAGCGAGTCAGCTTTAGATATATCTAATATGTTAAAACCATATCTTGCAAGAAATGATTTTAAAGTGATAGGTGCGACTACTATAAATGAATATAATAAGTATATTTTAAAAGATAAGGCACTTCAAAGAAGATTTGAGAAGGTGTTTGTAAAAGAACCTAGTGTTATAGATACTAAAAAAATAATGTATGGCATTATTGATGATTATGAAAAGTATCATAATGTTTTAGTAAAAAAGGACATATTAGATTATATTGTAAATATATGCGATAAAAGGATAATAACGAAAAAAAGGCCTGATAAGTGTATTGATATTCTTGATTCAATGATGAGTTATTTAAGTTTGAAGAATATTAAAGAAGCTAGAATGAGTGATGTTGATGAGACAATTAATCGTATTTTAGGATATAAAGAAAATGATGAAGATATTTATTTTAAATCGTTGTTAAAATATTACTTTATGTATGAAAATAATATGAATGACAAAATCATCATGAAATTAAGATATGGCGGGAATAAAGAAGGATATGATATCCTTATTAATGATTTAAAGAAACTATATGGTATAGAAGATGAAATGATTCTTGATCTTAATTTGGAATTAATTAATAATAATTCATTAATCGGGAATTACTCTAATGATGGAATACTTATTGAGCATTTAAAAAGTTATCCTACTAGTGTCATTTCACTAAGCAATTATCACGATTCATATTATGAGATTTCAAATATTTTTAATGATATGGTAGATAAAGGTTATATTTTAGACTCAAATTTAAATCATATTAGTACTAAGAATGTAATTTTGATTTATCAAAATATTATTGATTCATCTAATATTGGATTTAATTCAAAATCATTAGATTCTAACAGTTTTGATTTAATAATTACATATGATAAAAAAACAAGGTTTTATAATGACAATTACATTAAAACACTGAAAAAATATAATATAGAGGCTAGTATAATGTTTGATATAGATGACAACAATAAGAAAATAGTAAATGATATGGTATATGAAATAGTTGAAAATAAGAGAACTGGAGACATTACAATTTATGAAGAAAATGGTATAATCAAATATAGATAATTTCCACTATGCTAATAGTGGTTTTTGTTATATAATCAATTTAAGGAGTGATAAATATGGATGGAGTTATTAATTATTTTCATGATAATCTATGGCTTAGATTATTAGTAGATGGTTATTTATTATTAACTGTTTGTATATTAGTAGGACAATTTATTTTTAAAAACAGAAGAGCACTTGATTTTACGATAATGGAATTAATTGTAATATTCATTGCGGCTATAAGTCATTATTTAGATCTTACCGTCAGCAAATGGCTATTTTTATATTTGTCATTAGTACTCCCAATATTTTTAGTAATCGCGCTTGCACCTGATATTAGGCGTGGAATAAGCCCTAAGGTTAAAAGTGATGCGAAACATGAACTTCTAACATCTTCAACTCAGGAAACAAAAACCGCTATTATTGATGCGGTGTTATTTCTTGCATCAAGAAAAATAGGGGCTCTAATAACAGTTGAGAAAAATATATCACTTGACCAATATGCAGAAAAAGCTATATCACTTAATTCTGATGTAACAAAAGAATTATTAATAAATATTTTTACACCACTTACACCACTTCATGATGGAGGGGTTATTATTAGAGGTAATAAAATTAGATGTGCTGGTGCATATTACGTTCTTGCTCAAAAAACAGATGATATCGATAAAACAACAGGTTCTAGACATAGAGCTGGAATAGGTATATCAGAAGTAAGTGATGCCTTAACTATTATTTGTTCTGAGGAAACAGGAAATATAAGTCTTGCGATAGAAGGAATTTTAATTAAAGCTAATGAAAGAGAGAAAATACAAGAATATTTAGATATGTTCTTAAAGTAATAGGTGATTTTATGAGATTGTTTAGTGAAATATTAAAATTAATATTTTGTCCATTGTGGTTTTTTTACAATCATAACGCAAATGAGAAAATCACACAAACAAAAAAAGAATATATAAAATATGTTATTATTGTTTTAATAGTACTACTGATATTATTAATAGTATATTTAAGAGAAATTGTTGGATTATTTAAGTAAGAGGTATTGTATGTTTTTAAAATTAGCATGGTTAATATGTGGTTTAATATTGGCTATTATTTTGTTAATTGTATTTATTAGACAATGTATTATAGAAAAGAAATTTTATAAATTTAAAATAATATTATCATTGGTTTTTATAGGGATATTAGCTTTTGATTTTGCATTTTATACACAAATTGAAGAAATGAATACTCATGTATTTAAATATATTAGAGATATTTCGGGATTATGTGTGATTGTTCTTGTTGGTATATGTTTTTTAATTTGTGTAAATATGTCAAGTTTGAAAACTAATTTAGATCAAGAATTTTTAAAAGCCTTAGAAACTGATAAAGTATTTGTTTTATTAGATAAGAAAGATAAAATCAAGGAAATATCAACATCATTTATTGGTCTTGCAGGCATTGATAATAAAAAAGAAGTATTAGGTATGAAATTCTTTGATTTTATTGAAAAGAATTTCAATCTTATTGCTTTAAACGATACAGAAATTAAATTATCTAGATTAAAAGAATATTTTAAAATGTATGCATCAGAAGCTAAAGAAGGAGATAAAGCTCAAAGAGAGTTTCTTATGACTAAAAAAGAAGGCGGTTCACCATTTGTTTTAAATTTTATGGATCTTGCGATTTTTACAGCTGAGAAATATTCTGGACATTTATTAATGGGAGATTTAGATTCAGGAACTAATTTATTAAGTGCTCAAAGAGAATTAACAGATAAGAAAAATGAACTTGATAATATTAAAGGAAGATTCCAAGCATTATTATCTATTACAGACGAAGCTGTTTTCTTTTATGATTTAGATAAAAAATATATATGGGGAAATGATTCTTTAGTTAAAATGCTTAATTTAAATGGAAATACAATCGGAAGAAGTGAATTTGAGTCATATATTCATAAAGATGATTTACCTTTATATAATAAGACGATGTCAGATTTAACACAAAATAATCCTAATTATAGTGTAAAGTATAGATTTAAGACAGGTGCTAACTACGAATTCGTTCATGAGAAAGGAAAAAGAATTTTTTCAAGGGGCGAAAGTGATGAAATAGCAGGTACTATTGAATTAATAAGTTCTGAACATTATGAACGAAGTAATATGCCAATATTAGATTCAATTAAAGATGAAGCACAACTTCTTGCGGATGTTGATTCCTATTATCGTAATAGAGCTCAATTTATGGTTTTTATGTTTAGAATTTCTAATTTACCTGAAATAAATGAAAAATATGGAAGAAGCATTGGAAATATGGTTTTAGGTGAATATGTTAAAACTATAAAGGAAAAATTAATTAATGATAATTTATTATATCGTATAAGTGGTCTTGATTTTGTTGGTATAATATCTGATGGAAGAAAGATGAATTTATTAAAGACAGGACTTGAACGTCAAGTGTTTACACATGTTACAATGAATTATGGAAACATGGCAATTGATATTGAAGCTAACTTTGGTGTTGGATATAGTACAGATGATAATAACGCCAAGGGCCTTATAAAAGGATGTTTTAATGCTGTCAATACATCATGCCTACCTGCAGTAAATACAAACTATATGTTTGTAAGGGACATAAGATAATGGATAAAAAAGAATTAAGGAAAGAATTACTTGAAAAAAGGAAATATTTAAATGATGTATCATCTTTGCTTATTTTAGATTTAATTAATAGTGAAGTATTAGACAAATATCATAATATAGGAATATATTATCCTCTTAAGGGTGAAATAAATATACTTCCTATTATGGATTATTTTAAGGATAAAAAATTCTATTTTCCTAAAACAATAGGAAATGATATTCAGTTTTATCAAAATACTAATAAATTTAAAAAAGGTCCTTTTAATGTAATGGAACCAGTATCAAATGTTGTAGTTTCAAGGGATTCGATTGATGTTTTTATTATTCCATGTGTTGGAATAACTAAAGATAATAAAAGAGTTGGATATGGAAAAGGATATTATGATAGATATCTAGATTCATATAAAGGATTTAAGATAGCGCTTAATTATAAAGAATTGTCAAATTTAGATTTTAATGCTGATAAATATGATGTTAAGTTAGATTATGTATTGGTAAGGTGAGATAGTGTATAGTGTAATTATTCCGATGGCTGGTAGTGGCAAAAGAGCTAAAGTATCAAAGAATAAAGCGTTATTAGAACTTAATGGAAAGCCGATGTTTATGTATTCTTATGAATTATTTAAATCTTATGGATTTGAAATAATTTTAGTATGTAAAGAACATGAAATAAATATTGTTAGAAGTTATGTTGATAGTAATACTAAAATAGTTCTTGGTTCTGATACTAGAGCTAAAAGTGTATATAATGGAATAAAAGTGGCGACTAGTGAATATGTTTTTATTCATGATGCCGCAAGACCATTTTTAAATAGAAAAATAGTAGATGAATTACTAGAAACGATTAAGAATAATGATGCTGCTTTTGTTGCCATAACTCCAAAAGATACAATTAGAAACATTAATAATAATGTTTTAAATAGAGAAACATTACTTATGGCTCAAACTCCTCAAGTAATGAAAAAAGATGATATTTTATATGCATATAACAAAGTATTTTTGGATAATGTAGAAATTACTGATGATATTCAAGCATTAGAACTATATACTAATATTAAAGCGAAAGTTGTTTATGGAGATGATATGAATTTTAAAGTAACTACTCCATACGATGTAAAAATTGCGTCTTATTTAGCTAAGGAGAATTTTAAATGATAAGAATTGGTCATGCATGGGACACTCATAAATTAGTGAGTGGTAGAAAACTTTATTTAGGTGGATTATTAATTCCTTCAGATGTAGGTCTATTAGGTCATAGTGATGCGGATGTTGTTTTACATGCTATCGCAGAATCGTTACTTGGATCTCTTGCGTTAGGTGACTTAGGAATGCATTTTTCTGATAAGGATGAGAAGAATAAAGATATTAATTCTAAAGTTATTCTAAATTACTGCCATAATTTGATAAAAGAAAAAGGTTATCATATTGTTAATATTGACTTGACTATTTACAGTGAGTTTATTAAAATATCACCGTTAAGAGATAAAATTAGAGAATCTATTTCTAATATTTTAAATCTTGATATTAGTTTTATTTCAGTAAAAGCTACAACATATGAAAAAATGGGCTTTATTGGAAGAGGAGAAGCAATTGCAGCGGAGTCTGTTTGTTTGGTGGGTGATAGTCATGAATAAAATATTAGATATAATAAAAGGTTTTTTTATAGGTATTGCGAATGTAATTCCTGGTTTTTCAGGAGGTACAATGGCTATTATATTAAAAATATATGATAGATTAATTAGTGGGCTAAGTAATATTTTAAAACAGCCTTTAAAGGTTATAAAAGATTTATGGGCGGTTGCGCTTGGACTTTGTCTTGGAATTGTATTTTCAATATTTACAGTTGTTTTACTGTTAAATAAATTTCCAATCCCTACAACGTTATTCTTTGTGGGATTAATTTTAGGGTCAATTCCATCAATTTATAAAGAAGCAAATTCAAATAATACAAGTAAGATTAATTACTTATGGATGTTTTTAGCGATAATTTTTATGATAGCTTTACCATTTATTAATTTTGGTGAGACTTCACAATCATTAAGTGCAATGAAGATTATTATTATATTCTTTATGGGGCTTATAGCCGCGGCTACTATGGTAATACCTGGTGTTTCTGGGTCTCTTACCTTAATGGCATTAGGTTATTATACTTTCATTATGACAAGTATTAAGACTCTAATTGATAAGTTTATTCATTTTGATTTTAGTGCAATGAAAGATCCATTTATAATAACTTTAGTATTTGGAATTGGTTGTGTACTTGGTATTTTCTTTATTGCAAAATTAATTAATATGGCAATAAAGAAAAATAAAACATGCGTTTATTTTATTATATTAGGTTTATTAATAGGATCGCCTGTCTCTATTTTATATAAGGTAATGACATCAAGTGAATATACTATTAATTATGCTAGTGTATGGATGTGGATAATTGGAGTGGTATTATTAATTATAGGTACATCAGTTCCAATTGTGCTTGAAAATTATGTTAATAAAAAAGAAAAAAATATAGAAGAGATAAATACTATAAGTGAGACTGAATAGAGTGTCTAAGATACTCTATTTTTTTTGCCATTTTTTCCTAAAAAAAATTGTCTAAAATACTATAATTTGAATTTAATATTTAATTATTAATCTTATTTATTAGAAATGATATTCATAAATAATGCTTGAATGTGTTTAAGATAAATATATCTATATTACTAGTATATATGACATGCATAAAAAGAAGATATATGTCATAAATATTATTGGTGATATAATGGATTTCGTAAAAAAAGATATTTTAGTTGATAATAAGGAATTTTGGACACTTGAGGTGAAATTAGCAAAAACAACTCTAATTATGGTGGGAAATAATAAAGGATTTATAATGTGTGGTGCATTAAATGTTTCTATTTATAATACCGAAAGAATGAAAGAAAGAAAAGTAATATGTGCAAATGTTCTTGGAGTAAAAAGTGTAGAGGATATGTTAGACGGATATATTAATGACTCAACATTAGAAGCATATAAAATAGGAATTAGACAAGGTATGAGTGTACGTGAAGCCTTATCGTTATTATCTTAAGAAAAAATGGTTGTGGATATTTATAATTCTAGGAGGCTTTCTTATTAGAATGTCTATAGGATATTTTGGTGATGCGATAAAACTTTATACAATACAAGTATCAAATGAGTATGCATCTGAAATAATCGAAGATGTGCTTAAAAGTGATTTGTTAGAAGTAATCGAAGAAGGTAGTATGATGAGTCAAATATTGAATTCTGAAGGTGATGTTGTATACTCTTATTTAGATACATATAAGGTAAATAAAATAAGGGGGATGGCTCAAAATAAAATAATAGATGCCATACATACTATAGAAAATCAAAAGGGATTTCAAAAAGTAGATATTCCTTTTGGTTATTTTTTTTCAAGGAATATGTTTTTATCAGATGGTATAAAGGTACCTATAAATTTAGATGTTGTAGGAAGCCATAGTGTAGATATAAGTGTTTTAGCTACTCCATATGGCATAAATAGTAGTGTTGTTGAGATTTTTTTAGATGTAACTATAAATGTACAAATAACAATCCCTTTTCAAGAAGAAGCAATTGTTTGTAAGCAAAGTATTCCCCTTTCAGTTGAAATAATAAATAGTGATGTACCAGAGTATTATTTTAATAAAACAGGATAGGTGGTATAATAAAATAATATTTGTTAGTTTTTATAACTTATGCTATAATTGATACGTATTTGATACACGAAAGGGTGTGAGTTCGAGTTTTATCTCGAGTGTTATGGTAATAAAGACTACAAAAGGATATTTCGAAGTAATAAAAAATGTAAGAGATGCCCTTAATATTGAACTATTTCAAAATAAATATTTAGAAGAATATTTTGATTCTTATTTATATATTGTTGGTGATATTGCTTCAAATACATTAAGACTTAAAGGTTTTAGTGTTAATCCAGGTAAAGAAAATTACTATAAGAATATACCAGATTATTTATGTGAATCATGTGCATATAGAGGAGCTTATTATATATTAAAAAGATTAAATGAATCCGAGTATAATAATTTATTAGAAAAATATGCTAAGAATCCTAATTTAAATATAACAGTAGGAGAACCTCAAGGTTTTGTGATAGAGAAGAAACCATTTGATAAAGAACAACTAAATTTAGAATCATCTGAACCAAGAAGTCCACATATTGTTCTTGATATGAATAGAATTAATACTATTAAAACAAGACAATTACCAGATGAATTAAGAGATGATCCTAAAACTGTTGAAAGATATAATAGAGAAGCAAAAGGAAATCAAATTAAGAAGAATATTCAAAAGCCTCAATCTCAAAACCAATCTCAAAATCAAAAAAATAATAAAAAGGCTTTTAATAAAGACCAAAATAGAAAAGCTTTTACTAATAACAAAAAATAGGTGACATTATGAATACAATTGAACAAATAAAAAATATTATCGGAAAAATTCGTCCATATCTTAATAGTGAAGGTGGAGATTTAGAATTTTTAGGATACAAAGATGGAATTGTCTATGTTAGAATGCTTGGTGCATGTGCTGACTGTGGAATGCTTGATATGACATTAACTGATGGAATTGAATCTATGTTAAAAGAAGAAATTCCTGCTGTAGTAGGTGTTAAAAATATATTAGATTTAGAAGATCCGATATTAGCGGATTTAGAGAAATAGGATATAATTATGAAAATAGATTTTAAATATACTGAAGAATTTTATAATGAAGAAGAGTATAGTTTTGCATATAGTAAGGCTTTAGAGTCAAATAATATTTTAAATGAAAAAAATGGTCCTGGAAATGAATATTTAGGTTGGCTTGATCTTCCGTTTAATATTAACAAAGAAGAAATCAAACGAATAAAAGAATATGCTAAAGAAATAAAAGAAAACTCTAAAGCTTTAGTTGTAATAGGTATAGGTGGATCATATTTAGGAGCTAAAAGCGCAATTGAGATGTTATCAAATTATTTAGATAGACAAATAGAAATAATATTTGTTGGAAACAATATGTCTTCTAGTTATATATATGAAGTAATAAATAAAGTTAAAGATATTGATTTTAGTGTAAATATTATTTCTAAATCAGGTTCTACAACAGAAACTAGTATTGCGACTAGATTATTTTTAGATTTGTTAAATAAGAAATATAAATCTAAAGCACATGAAAGAGTATATGCTACAACTGATTCTTATAAAGGAATTTTAAATCAAATCTGTAAGAAGAAAAATATACGTATACTTGATATTCCTTCAAATATTGGAGGTAGATATAGTGTGCTAACATCAGTAGGTCTTCTTCCTATTTGTGTTGCAGGTTTTGATATTGATAAAATACTAGAAGGTGCAAGATGTGCATATAATGATACTAAAAAGACTGATAATGATGCGATTAGATATGCTTCTTTAAGATACTTGTTTTATAAGAAAGATTATAATATTGAAATATTGTCATGTTTTGAACCCAAACTTAGAGATTTTATCGAATGGTATAAACAATTATTTGCAGAGTCAGAGGGAAAAAATCATAAGGGATTATTCCCAACAGGCGCAATTTTTTCAACAGATCTTCATTCTATAGGTCAAATGATTCAAGATGGTAATAGAAATATAATAGAAACTATTATCAATATTGAAAAACCTATGTATGATCTTAAAGTATGCGAAATGGAAGATAATTTAGATAATCTGGATTTTATATTAAATGAAAGTATTAATGAAATCAATAAAAAGGCTCTGAAAGCTACAGCTCTTGCTCATAAAGCTGGTGGAGTTCCTATTATAATTATAAATATAGAAGAATTAAATGAATTTAATTATGGATATTTAGTTTATTTTTATATGTATACATGTGCACTTAGTGCATATTCATTAGATGTAAATCCATTTGATCAACCCGGTGTTGAATCATATAAGAAAAATATGTTTGCGTTAATTGGAAAGCCAGGATATGAAGATATTAAAGAAGAATTATTAAAAGGAATAGGTGAATAATTATGTTTTTAGTTTCAAGCGAAGGCGGATCTTTAGCAGTTGTTATAATATTGACATTGATTTCGTTATTAGTGTTTGGATTTAATTTGTTCTTTATAATTAAATATATTGTAAAAGTATTTAAGGGAGATAATATAAAGGCTGAAAAAAATATTGCGTATGCAGGATATAGTGCGATATTAGCTATGATAGTATTGTTTTTAGTATATTATTTATTCTCTACTATTGAATTATATCATGAGATAGAAGAAGTTACATATTATGGTTTGATTCTTCTTGTGGCTATAATTCCAGTAATTATTTTATTACTAATCTCAGATCTTAAGCAAATTAGTTGGATGAAAGGTTTATCTACATCAGAAAGAGAAACTTTAAATGTAGGACTTAAAGATAGAAAACCATTAGTATACGTAATGATTGTGTTATTATTAATAACTACGTCATTATTCGGACTTAATTTTGAAAAGTTTATTATTTATCTTATTTAAGGGAGGCAATGCCTCCTTTTAAGAATTATAAGGAAGTGATATTTTGATTTTCAATAAGCATATTAATAAGTACTATTTAAGATACTTAGGTTTATTATTAATTGGACTTAGTGCTTTATTAATTGTTGACTATATTCAGTTATATATTCCAGAAGTACTAGGTAAAATAGTTGATATAATAAACGGAAGACTGGATTTAAATATTAATAAACTAATTTTAAATGTTGTTTTTATTGCGATTGGATTATGTATTGGTAGAATATGCTTTAGATTAACTATTTTTTATGTGTCTAATAAAATTCAAGCAAATTTAAGAAATGAATTGTTTTTAAAAGCTGAAAAATTATCTCTTAAATTCTACCATGAAAATAAAGTAGGAAGCATAATGACATTATTTACATCTGATTTAGAAACGATTGAAGAGTTTTTAGGTTGGGGGAGTGTAATGTTAGTTGATGCGTCTTTTTTATCGATTTTAGTAGTCGTTAAAATGCTTAGACTTGATTATATGTTATCTTTGATTTGTTTTGTCCCTATTATTTTATTAATTATTTGGGGACTTTTAGTAGAAAGAATCATGACTAAAAAATGGGATTTAAGGCAAGCTAATTTCGATAGATTATATGATTATACTCAAGAAAATTTCACGGGAATAAGAGTAATAAAGGCGTTTGTTAAAGAAAATCAAGAAATTCATTATTTTTCGAAACTTGCGAGAAAAAATAAAGATGTATGTGTGGAATATGCTAAATCATCAGTCATATTTGATGTCTTAATTGAAGTATTAATTGCGGGTATAATGTTAATATTATTAGGTTTAGGTGGATATTTTGCTTATTCATATATAAAAAACGATGCGGTTATTATTTTAAATCATACTATTAAAATGACATCTGGAAATTTGGTTACCTTTATAGCTTACTTTGAATCATTAGTTTGGCCTATGATTGCGCTTGGTAGAATTGTTGCGATGCGTAGTAGAGCGAAATCAAGTCTTATAAGAATTTCTAGATTCTTAGATGCAAAAGAAGATATTAAAAATCCAGAAAATGCGGTTGTTTTAAAAGATGTATCAGGGAAAATAGAATTTAAGAATTTCTCATTTAGATTTCCAGATAGTAAATTAGATTCAGTTTCTAATATATCTTTAACAATAAATCCAGGAGAACTTATTGGCGTTATTGGAAAAGTAGGAAGTGGAAAATCAACGTTATTTAATTCTTTATTAAGATTTTATAACTTAAATAGTGATTCTTTATTTATTGATGATATTGATATTATGAAGTGTGATATAAAATCTCTTAGAGATAATATTTCATGTGTATTACAAGATAATTTTTTATTTAGTGATAAAGTAAGAAATAATATTGCATTTTCAAATCCTAATTATGACATAGATGAAATAGAATTTGCAGCTAAATTTTCTGATGTTGATAAAGATATTAAAGATCTTAATGATGGATATGATACTATAACAGGTGAAAGAGGTGTATCTTTATCTGGAGGACAGAAACAAAGAGTATCTATTGCAAGAGCGTTTATTAAAGATTCGCCTATTATGATACTTGATGATAGCGTTTCTGCAGTAGATGTTAAAACAGAAGAAATGATATTAAAAAATATAAGAGAATATCGTAAATCTAAAACAACAATAATTATCGCATCAAGAGTCTCTACAGTTATAAATATGGATAGAATAATAGTATTAAATGATGGAAAATTAGAAGCATTTGATAGACCTTCAAATTTATTAGAAAAATCTGAAACTTTTAAGAAAATGGTATATCTTCAAACTCTCGAGCGAGAATTGGAGGGTGAGAAAAATGAGTAAAGAATTACTATCAATGAATGATAGAAAAATGTCTTTTAAAGAGATTTTTAAACGTAATTTAAAGTATATAAAAACTGAAAGAAAAGGGTTTATCATCTCATTTATATTAATAATATTAAACATAATTTTAGATGTATTATTACCTCTAATTGTAAGTGAAATTATAAATAGGTTAGAGACTTTATGTAATTATCATATTATTTTAACACTTTCTATATCCTATTTTGGGATTTCTGTCATTAATCAATTAATGGTTTATATTTATTCAATGATCCTTCAAAAATCAGGTCAAGAAATTGTTTATCAACTAAGAATGGAAGTATTTTCTCATATTGAAAATATGAGCCAAAATCAATTTGATGTAATGCCGGTTGGCTCTTTAGTTACGAGAGTGTGTTCGTATACTGCCTCCGTATCAGAATTATTCACAAATGATTTAGTAAAGATTTTAAAGAATATTACTAAAGTAATTGGTGTTTATGCAATAATGATGATAATATCATACAAACTTGGACTAATTATGTTATTATTTATAATTGTATTAGCTGTCGTTACAGTAGTATTTAGTAAAATAAGCACAAGATTATTTAGAGAAGAAAGAAAATATGTATCTAATGTAAATACATATCTAAGTGAAAATCTTTCAGGAATGAAGGTTACACAAATATTCAATCAAGAAGAAAGAAAGTATAATGAATTTTATACTATCTCGGAATCTTTAAGAAAAACAAGAATGAAGGTTGTTAGAGCTTTTGCGTTATATAGACCTTTTGTAACGTTATTATATTATTTAAGTATTGCGGTTGTATTATATGTTGGATTAAAGATTAAACTTAGTGCTGGTGAAATAGTTGCGTTTTATATGTATATATGGCATTTCTTTAATCCGATTGAAGAGATGTCAGATCAACTAAATAATTTAAATAAAGCTTTTAGTGCATCAGAAAGACTATTTAACATTCTTGATATAAAGCCTGATGTAAAAGATAGTGTAGATGCACTAGATGTTCCTTCATTTAAAGGTAAAATAGAATTTAGGAATGTGTGGTTCGCCTATAACGATGAAGATTGGATTTTAAAAGATGTTTCATTTGTTATAAATCCGAAAGAGACGGTTGCGTTTGTTGGAGCAACAGGTGCAGGTAAAACTACTATATTAGGTCTTATAGTAAGAAACTATGAGATTCAAAAGGGACAAATACTAATTGATGATATTGATATTTCTAAAATAAAAATTTCATCATTGAGAAAAGCTATTGGTCAAATGCTTCAAGATGTATTTATGTTCTCAGGAACTATTAAGTCAAATATAAATCTTCATGATGATTCATATAGTGATGAGGTTATTGAGGGTGTATGTCAGTATGTTAATGCGTCTTCATTTATAAATAAATTACCATCTAAATTAGATTATGAGGTTCTTGAACGTGGAGAAAATTTAAGTCAAGGACAAAGACAACTTATATCTTTTTCAAGAACTGTTTTACATAAGCCTCAAATATTAATATTAGATGAAGCTACCGCAAATATTGATACTCAAACTGAAGCGATTATTCAAGATTCTTTAGAGAAAATTAAAAATATAGGAACGATGCTAGTTGTTGCGCATAGATTATCTACTATACAACATGCTAGTAAAATAATTGTACTTCAAAAGGGACAAATAATAGAAACTGGTAATCATCAAGAATTATTAAAAAAACATGGATATTATTATAAACTTTATAAGCTTCAATATGAAAATGGAGGGAACTAAATGTATACACTTAATCATGTGAAAGGAAAAACTTACTATATTGATGGACCAACTAATTGTGGTGTTTATATATTAAATGATAATAATGATGTATTGTTATTTGATTGCGGTACTGAATCAGATGGTATAGAAATATATAATACACTTCTAAAACACAATATGAATATAACACATTTGGTTTTTAGTCATTGTCATAGTGACCACGCAGGTGGATGGGAATACATCTATAAAAAAACAAATTGTAAAATGATTGCCTCTAAGGTGGAAAGGGGATTTTTTAGAGACCCTAAGCTTGATATAGGATTTTTATATGGTGGATATCCTCTTGATGAGTATGATGGAAAATTAATGCATATTGACATGAATGATGAAATATACGCTTTAGATGAAATACCACTAGGTGTTTCATGGTTTCACCTGCCAGGGCACCACTGGGGGATGATAGGTATAAAAACTAGTGATGATGTGTATTTTGTTGCGGATACACTTGGTTCAATTGAATTAATTGATAAGGCTCATATTTTATTAATATATGATGTTAAGGGATATTTAGATTCACTTGATTTTGTAAAGTCATTAGATGGTAAGATGGTTATACCTTCACATAGTCCTGCTACAACGAATATTAAACCAGTAGTAGAATTTAATAGAAAAACTATGTATGAAATAATGGATGTAATACTTGATTATTTACATGAAGAACATAACTGTACTGAATGTGCATCTTATATTTTTGAGTATTATAATTTAAGGATATCATATAATAAATATATGCTTATATTATCTACAGTAAGAAGTTATTTGTCATTTTTGAGTAATAACAAAAGAATAATCAATTATTTTAAAGATAATCGATTAGTATTCAAAAATTTAGAAAAGTAATTGACATTCATTTTGATAAAGCGTATTATATAGTTAATTTAATATAGAAACCGATGATGCGGAGATAAAGGCAAATATGACTTTAAAGAGAATTTGTGATGGTGGAATACAAATATGATACAGTTTGTCAAATGGACCGCTGAGGGCGTAGTCAAATGAGAAATCAGAGTATTCTACGACGTTATAGACAAACGTAAAAAGTCTAGGATATGTTAGTATCCTTATAAGAGCACAATTTAATTGTGAAGCAAGGTGGCACCGCGGATAATATTAATGATTCGTCCTTGACAGAAATTCTGTCGAGGATTTTTTTGTATATAACAAAAGGGTGATAATATGAAAAAGAAATGGTGGCGCAGTGCGCCGAATATGAAAAACAAGTAAATAAGTAAATAAGATAATTAATATTAAATAAAAGATAGGAGAATATAAAATGAAAATTAATGATGTAGATTTTGAAATATATTTAAAAAATTATCCAACAGAGGATGGATATTTCGGACCTTATGGAGGTACATACACAGCACAAGAGTTAAAGCCAGCGCTTGATGAGATTAAGAATGCATATCAAACAATATGTCATTCAAGTCAATTTATAAATGAACTTAGAAGAATTAGAAAAGAATTTCAAGGAAGACCTACTCCAATATACCATTGTGAAAAATTATCAAAGTATTGTGGTGGTGCTCAAATATATTTAAAAAGAGAAGATTTAAACCACACAGGAGCTCATAAATTAAACCACTGTATGGGTGAAGGATTATTAGCTAAATTTATGGGTAAAAAGAAAATTATAGCAGAAACAGGTGCTGGACAACATGGGGTTGCGCTTGCGACTGCGGCTGCATATTTTGGACTTGAATGTGATATTTATATGGGGGCAGTTGATATAAAGAAACAAGCGCCAAATGTATCAAGAATGAAATTACTAGGTGCTAATGTAATAGAGGTTACAGCTGGTCAACAAACTTTAAAAGAAGCAGTAGATGCGGCTTTTGATGCATATTTAAAAGAGTATAAAGACTGTATATATTGTATTGGTACAGTATGTGGTCCTCATCCATTTCCATTAATGGTACGTGACTTTCAATCTGTTGTAGGTATTGAAGCACGTGAACAATTCAAGGAAATGACAGGACTTCTTCCTGATGTTGTTACAGCATGTGTAGGTGGAGGAAGTAATTCAGCAGGAATGTTTATACCATTTTTAAATGATCCAGTGAAAATAGTAGGTGTAGAACCTCTTGGAAAAGGTCCAGAAAGAGGACAACATGCGGCATCTATTACTTATGGTACTGAAGGTGTAATGCATGGATTTAACTCAATCATGTTAAAAGACGAAAATGGAGAACCAGATAAAGTATATTCAGTCGCATCAGGTCTTGATTATCCTGGTGTAGGTCCTGAACATGCATTTTTAAAGAGTGTTGGTCGTGTTGAATATGATACAATTTCAGATGATGAAGCCATAGAAGCATTCTTTACATTATCAAGATTAGAAGGAATAATCCCAGCTATTGAATCAAGTCATGCAGTAGCTTATGCAATGCGTCTTGCTCGAACTACTAAAAAGACAGGTACTATATTAGTATGCCTTTCTGGTAGAGGTGATAAGGATATGGATTATATTATAGAAAACTATGGAATTGATTATTTAGAAAAGAAAGGAATCAATCTTAAGTAAAATTGGAGGACGGTTATGAGTTGGGATTTTAATTTATATTTAAAATTTGCTGATGAAAGAAAACAACCTTGCGTTGATTTGTTATCGCAATTGAATGGAAAATATGATAGAATACTCGATTTAGGTTGTGGCCCAGGAAATAGTACGAATAATCTTTTTAATAAATTTGGTAATTGTGAAATAGTTGGTTTTGATTCAGATGAAAACATGCTTTCAAAGGCTCAAAAAGATTTACCTAATATTAAATTTATTAAAGGGTATGCTCCAGATGATTTTAATAAATTAGAAGGAAAATTCGATTTGGTATTTTCAAATGCTTGTATTCACTGGATTAAAGAACAAGAAAATTTAATTGATGGAGTATATAATCTATTAAATGAAAATGGAGTTTTTGCGGTTCAAATTCCTCTTACTGATGAATCACAGTTTTATAATATATTATATGATGTTATAGATGAAAAGTGGCCTAAACTTAAAGTAATAAAGAATTTTTATAATTTAGATCAACATGGATATTATAATAATCTAAAAAAGAGATTTAATAATGTGAAAATTTGGAAAACTGATTATTATCATATAATAGATAAAAATTTGGTTCTTGAGTGGTATAAAGGTAGTGGACTTCGTCCTTATCTTGAATTGTTAGATGCAAATGAAAAGGAATTATTTTTAAATGATTTACAAGATGTAATTAATAAAAAATATCAATTACTTGATGATGGAAATGTCTTTTTAATAATGCCTAGATTATTCTTTATCGCAAAAAAATAAATTAATAATTTCTATGTAAAAAAAAGGAAGATAGTCATTAAATTTAATTAATGATTTTCTTCCTTTTTATATTATTTATCTTTTTTGTTTTCTTTAATAAATTTAATGAAGTCATCTAATTTTATTGGTTTAGAGTAATAGAATCCTTGTATATACTCACATCCAAGTTTTTTAAAGAAATTCACTTCACTTACATCTTCTATACCTTCTACTAATACTTTAATATTAGATATATTAAACATAGATATAGTTTTTTCTACTATTGGTTTCATTTTAATGTTGTTTATTTCTTTGACAAACGATTTGTCTATTTTAACTAAATTAATAGGTAATGACAAAACATGTCTTATATTTGAATATCCTGTACCATAATCATCAAGAGAGAATGAAAAGCCAAATTCTTTTAATTCATAAATATTTTTATACGCTATATCATCATCACTTAATGAATAAGTTTCAGTTATTTCAAGATTAATATATTTTGGATCAATATTGTAAAATTTAGTAATGCTAATAATATTTTTAGCAAAATTAATATCCATCAATTGTTTTGGTGAAACGTTGATTTCAATATATTTTAATCCAAGTGTTTCAAAATCAGAAGATTTAATAAACTCACAAACACATCTAAATACAAGCTCTCCTATTTTTAATATATCTCCGTTTTCTTCACAAACTGGAATAAATAATGTTGGAGAATAGTATTTATTGTTATCTCCCTTTAATCTAATTAATGCTTCAGCTGATTCAAATTTGTTATTACTTGTATTAATGATGGGTTGATAAAAAACCTCAAATCTATTATTTTTGAATCCTTCATCTATTAGTTTTGGCATTTTTGATAATAAATCAAATTTTTCTCTTGTATTTTTTTCAATATCTTTATAATATACGTAATTACTATTTGAAAAATTTATACCTTTTAGATAACTGAATGTTATCATAAAATTATAGTCCGTTATATCTTTGTTACATAAGATGACACATATATTAGTTTTAATAATAGAAGAAGGTATATCACTACAAATAGGTTTGCTATCAATTAAAATATTATAATGTTCAATAAAGGTAGATATTTTATCATAATCATCATAATCAATAATAATTGAGTATTTTCCATCATTGTTATAGTAAATATCACCTTTTAGCTTTGTCATTTTTAGTATTTCTTTTAATTTTTTAGTATATTGTCTTTTTATTTTAATAAGTTCATCTATAGTTACGATATTTGTTATACGGTTATAGTCTTTCATCCATAAAATTATAGTAGGGAACACTCTTTTGTAAGAAAAATCAATAACTAAATCATGAGTATATGCATAATTTTTCTTACAGTTTGTTTGTACATCAATTCGTTCTTCTGGATTTTCAATTATGATTATTAAAAATAAAGAAGTAATTGCGACTCCAAACATTTCTATATATATTGTTTTAATAGAGGATTGTAATACTATAGTTATGGTAACTATTAAAATATTTATGATTGTTACAACTGTTTTTTCGTTAGTATAATGTCGTCTTAATATAACTAGTAAGGTTAATATTAAGATAAAATATGAGAATGTAGAAATACCTAATAATATAAACCAATTTCCTGTAACTAAAATATTTGATTCTATTGAAAACATAAATTTAGTAAATAAATTAATTATAATAGAAATAATGAAGATAGAGTATGGAAGAAAATATAAGATAGAAAAACATTTATTTTTCTTAAGTACCCAATCTATTCTTAATGTTTTCATTATGTAATATACATAGTACAAGATAATGAAATTTCTAATAATAAGGTATATACTGGTGATTATTAAAGAAGTTGTATTAGATAAATTTGGATTACTTGCGAGGATGTTTAAAATGGCCCCTATAATTCCTAAAACCGCTATTTGTATTACTATTATAGTGGTATCAAGAACATACAATTTCTTATAAAAAATCGAGAATATTACTAACATAAACAGCAAGATTGCGACAATTTCACCATAAAAATTATACATAATCTCACCACCTTTATTGTTGGTTTATATATTTATAATAACATATTATTTAATTTTATTAAATAGTTTTCATTTAATAACTATCTGTGATAAAATTAATTGTATGAATTAGGAGAATGATTATGGTAATAACATTAGATAACGCATCATTTAAATATTTAGATAAACCGATATTAGATAAAGTATCAATAAGTTTTGATGATACTAAACATGTTGGAGTTGTTGGAGTAAATGGTACAGGGAAATCCACACTTTTAAAAATTTTAGTTGGCTTAGAAAAATTAAATAGTGGAACTATTACTAAATCAGGGAACATGATTATTTCATATTTAGAACAAAATCCCGTCTTTAAAGACAATCAAACTATAATGGATGTAATAAAAGAATATGATGATAAAAATCATAAAATAAATGAATATGAATATAAAAGTATCTTAAATAAAATGAAACTATTTAATCATGATGCTATAACTAATAATTTATCAGGTGGAGAAAAGAAAAGATTAGCTCTAGCGATTGCGCTTGTAAAATATTGTGATGTTTTAATATTAGATGAACCAACTAACCATTTAGATAACGATATGATACTTTTTTTAGAAAAGTACCTACAACGATTTAAAAAAGGACTTATTATGGTTACTCACGATAGATATTTTTTAGAAAGAGTATGTAATAAGATGATTGAATTAGATGATGGACATTTATATTCATATGATGCGAATTATTCTAAATTTCTTACCCTAAAACAAGAAAGACTTGAAGCTTTAATTCATAGTGAACAAAAGTGGAAAAGCCTATATAAACATGAACTTCAATGGATGAGAAGAGGTGCACAGGCTAGAAGTACAAAACAAAAGAAGAGAATTGAAAGATTTCAAGAATTAGAAAAAGTAGAATTTTCTAAAACAAACACTTTAGAGATAAGTAGTGTAGAAACGCGTCTTGGTAAGAAACTTATTGAAATATATAATGGAAAAAAAGAATTTGATAATAAACTATTATTTGAAAATTTTAATTTTATGTTAGGAAAATCTGATATAGTAGGTATTGTTGGAGATAATGGATGTGGAAAATCCACATTATTTAAAATACTTAATCAAGAAGAAAATTTAACAGAGGGTAGAATAGAATTTGGAACTACTCTTAAAATTGGGTATTTTTCTCAACATATGGAAAACATTGATCCATCTTTAAGCGCAATTGATTATATAAAGGATAAACAAGAGTTAATTGAAACGATTGATGGTACAATTAGCGCAAAAGAATTGTTAGATAGGTTTAATTTTGATTCTGACTTGAAATATACTAAAGTAAAAATGTTATCAGGTGGAGAAAAAAGAAGACTTCAACTTATTAGTGTACTTATGACAAATCCTAATGTGTTAATATTAGATGAGCCAACTAATGATTTGGATATAGATACACTTGAAGCATTAGAGGATTATTTATTAGATTTTAAAGGTCCTGTTTTAGTAGTAAGTCATGATAGATATTTTTTAGATAAAATATGTAATAGACTTTTAGTGTTTGAAAATTCTATGATTAATGAATATATGATGAATTTTTCCGAATATTTAGAATTGGATAAAAAAATAGAAAAACAAACTAAAAGTAATAAGTCTTATGAAAAAGTAAGAATAGGACTTACTTCTAAAGAAAAGAATGAATTAGAATCTTTACCAGGAATAATTGAAAAACTAGAAAATGATATAAAAGAATTAAAAAACAAAGAAAAAGAGAATTATACTAATTATCATGAATTACTAAAAATCTCTAATGAAATATCTGAAATTAATAGAAACATAGACGAAAAAACTGAAAGATATTTCTATTTGTTAGAACTTAAAGAGAGTTATAAGATATGAAGTCATTAAATATAAAAAGTAATAATGGAAATTATGAAATAGTAACTAGTGAAATAAATACTAAAGAAATTGGGTATATTATAATTAATAGTGGGGATAACTTTACAGTTTTAGAAGCTATTGATTTAATGAAAAAATATAATCCTAAAAAAATATATATTACATATAATTGTAATATTGAAAATGATTATCCATATAGTTTTAGTGTTTATGAATATGAATATAAATATATACTTACAAAATCATATAAGGATATTAAGTTAGTTTTAGTCGATTTAAATAATAGAAATGAATTATTAGATATGATTAATTCTAATACAAGAGATATATTAAGTACATACACTCTTGATAATTATGATATAATGGATATGGTACATAACAAAAATACATATTATTTCATATATAAAAAAGAATATATTGGATGCGCTAGTATAAATGGTGATTTAATAGATTATTTTATTATAAAAAAACAATTTAGAAATCAAGGATTAGGTAGTATGTGTTTATCTAAGTTATTGTATAAACTAAATAAGGATACTAAAGTATTATTATCTAGTGATAATAAAGAAGGAATTAGTTTTTTTGAAAAAAATGCATTTATTAAGACGAAAATAGTAAATGATTGGTATGAGGTATTAGATGAAAAGAAGGATAACAAAAGAAGAATATGAAAATGCCGTAAGGATACGTGCTAAAATCGCTAATATAGTTAATATATCACTTACATTAATATCGATTGTTGTAATACTTGTATCGGTGTTTTTAGCGATGTTTAATGTCATGTCCTATACAGTTATGGGAGTAATTGTACCACTTGCGTTAATAGTTTATCTAGCAATGGGAGTTATATCTCAAAAAAATGATTCTAGAAAGTCAGTAATGATTGTCTATATTGTTTTAATAAGTATTTGTGCAATTGTCTTTTTTGTAGACTTTGTATATTTATTAATTAGCTAATCCAAGATAATCTTGGATTTTTATACGAGGAGAAGGTAAATATGTTTATTAAATTAGAAAGTAAATTCATTGAAGAAATAAATAGTAATGTTACAGTTTATTCACATGATAAAACAAAAGCTCGTCTTTGTACTATTGAAAATGATGATCCAAACAAAGTATTTTCAATAGCTTTTAGAACGCCACCAATGGATAATACAGGACTTACACATATCCTTGAACATTCAGTATTATGTGGAAGTAAAAAATTCCCTTTAAAAGACCCTTTTGTTGAACTTCTTAAGGGATCTTTAAATACATTTTTAAATGCGTTTACATTTCCAGATAAAACAATGTATCCTGTCGCAAGTATGAATGATAAGGATTTTAAAAACTTGATGCATGTATATTTAGACGCAGTATTTTATCCTAACATTTACAAACATGAAGAAATATTCAAACAAGAAGGGTGGCATTATCATTTAGAAAATAAAGATGATCCTATTACTTTAAATGGTGTTGTATATAATGAAATGAAAGGCGTTTTTTCAGATCCTGAACAAGTTTTAGGAAGATGTATTATGCATTCTTTATATCCTAATATATCTTATGGATTAGAGTCAGGTGGAGATCCTAATTATATACCTGATTTAAGTTATGATAAATTTAAGGAATTTCATAAGAAATATTATCATCCAAGTAATTCATATATATTCCTATATGGAAATTGTGATATGGAAGAAAGAATGAATTTTATTGAAAATGAATATTTAAATGATTTTACATATAATGATTTTGACACATCTATAAAGGTTGAGGAACCTTTTAGAAATGAGGTATATGAGGAATATCAATATCCAATTGATAGTGATACAGAAATAAATAATAATTATTATTTGTCATATAATGTTTCAATTGGAAATACGTTAGATATTAAGAAATGTATAGCTCTTGATGTATTGACAGAAATCTTAATGTCAGCCGAAGGTGCACCTGTAAAAGAGGCGATACTTAATTTAAACATCTGTGAAGATATCGATGTTTTATATGAAAATGGTATTTATCAACCTTATTTAAGTATATGTTTAATAAAGAGTGATAAAGCACATTTAGAGACATTTAGAAATGTATTAGAAGATACTTTAAAAAATGTGAAAATTGATAAAGAAAGATTAAAGGCTTCTTTGAAATTTAGAGAATTTAAAGTAAGAGAAGCTAAATATGATGGTCCTAAGGGATTGTTATATCAAATGAATATGTTAGACAGTTGGCTATATAATGATAATATGCCATATCATAAATTATGTGTATTAGATTATTTTAAAGAGTTATATGATTTAATTGATACTAATTATTATTATGATTTAATTAATGAATGTATCTTAAATAATAATCATAAGAGTATTGTAGTATTAACACCTTCAAAAACTTATAAGAAGGAACAAGATGATAAGCTTATTTTAAAACTTGAAAATTACAAGGCTTCTCTTAGTGAAGAAGAGATAGAGCGTTTAATAAAGGATACTGAAAATCTTAAGATATATCAAGATACTCCCGCAACTATTGAGGAGATTAATTCATTACCAAGATTAGAATTAGAGGATTTAAATCCAGAGCCTATTAAATTAAAATGTGAAAAAATTCATGAAAATTATGATATATATTTTAGTGATTATTTTACTAATAACATTGGATATCTTGATTTAGTATTTGATATATCACAGTTTGATGATGAATTATTAAAGTATACTAGATTAGTATCGCAGTTATTAATGAAACTAGATACCAAAAATAGAAGTTATACTGATATAGATAAGGATATTAAATTATATACTGGGGGTATTAATTTTTCATACAAAATATTTAATGATAACGATAATAAAACAAAAGTATTATTAAGTTTAAAATGTAGTATGTTAGATGATAACTTAGATAATTCTTTTGAATTAATTAATGATATATTATTTAACACAGTATTTGATGATACAAAGAGAATTAATAATTTATTATTACAATTTAAGAGTTCCCTTGAAAGTTATGCTTCAGGCAGTGGTCATCAAGTGTCTTTAACTAGGGCGAAATCATATATAAATGAACTTGATTATATTAAAGATATTACAGCAGGACTTGGATATATGGATTTTATATCTGACGTTGTTTTGAAATTTTCAACAAATAAAGATGAGATAATAGAAAAACTAATGAATGCTTATAATGTTTTTAAAAATAAATCTTTATTTATGGTGTCTATAACTTCTTTAAAAAATCAATGTGATAATATAATATGTAAGACAAATGAAATATATTCTTTATTAAATGATAACGAAATAAGATGTGAAAATAAAAGAACATTAAAACGTCTTAATGAAGGAATAAAGACTCAGTTTAATGTTAATTATGTATCTAGAGCGATAAGATTTAACAATGAATATAGTGGGGCTTTATTAGTTCTTAAAAACGCTATAAGCCTTGACTATTTATGGATGAATGTAAGAGTTAAGGGTGGAGCATATGGCGCAATGATTTCTATTACTAGTGATAATATGTTAGGTCTTACTAGCTATAGAGATCCAAATATTAAAAATACAAATGAAATATATAATAATTTAGGAGATTATATTTTAAATTTAGATATTACTGATGAGGATATGCTTAAATATAAAATAGGAGCAATAGGAGCATTAGATGATTCAATGCATGTCTCTACAATGGGAGAACTCGCATTTTTAGAATATATTTGTAATAGAGGGTATGAATATAAAAGAAAAATAAGAAAAGAAATTATAAATGCCACATTAGAAGAACTTAAGTCTTATGGAGAAGATATTAAACGTGCTTTAAGTGAGATGAATATTTGTGTTATTGGATTTGATGGTCTTATAGATGAGAATAAGGAGTTATTTAATAATATAAGAAAATTAATGAAATAATATAAACTAATGAAAAGAGATGCATATTTTATTGTTATCTCTTTTTTATTTAAATGAGTTTATAATAATCTTGTAAAAAAATATGTATAAAATACATATTTAAATGTGATATACTAATAAATGAAGATGATAATTATTTTCGCTTTAAGAAAGGGTGATAATATGAGAATTGCGTTAATTGCTCATGATAAAAAGAAATCAGAAATTATTAAACTAGCAATAAAGTATAAGGACTTTTTTGAGAAACATGAATTATATGCGACAGGCACAACAGGTACGCTTATAATGGGAGAAACAGGATTAAATATTATTAGAATGAAGTCAGGACCACTTGGTGGCGATCAACAAATTGGAGCGATGGTTGCGGAGGGGAAAATTGATTTAATATTATTTTTAAGAGATCCTCTAACGGCTCAACCTCATGAACCTGATGTATCAGCACTTTTAAGATTATGTGATGTACAAAATATACCTCTTGCGACAAATTATAATAGTGCTGAAGCTATGATTAAAGCTTTTAATATGTAGGAATATGCAGATTAATTTCTGCATATTTTTTTATATGAGAAAGATATATATTATATTTAATTTATTGGTTTTTATTTTGTGTTATTTTTTAGTTAAAGATGTTAACTCGTTAGAGTTTAGTTGCATTTATATAGATCCAGGTCATGGCGGGATTGATGGTGGTGCATACAATGATGATATATTAGAGAAAGATTTGAATTTGGAAGTTTCTTTAAAGTTAAGAGATATTTTTGTTAAGGAAGGATATAATGTTATTCTTACAAGGGACAAAGATTGTTCTCTTGGTAATAATAAGAGATCAGATTTAATAGAAAGAGCGAATATGATAAATGAAAGTAACGCATTGCTTTTTATAAGTATTCATATGAATAAATACAGTGATTCAAAATATAAAGGCGCACAGGTGTTTTATAGTAATGTTAATGAAATGAATAAAAGTGCGGCTTATTTGATACAAGAAAGAATTAAGAAGAATTTAAAAAATACAACTAGAAATGAAAAAGAAATAAAGGGGATATATTTATTAGATAATGTAAAAACGCCAGGTGTATTAGTTGAATGTGGTTTCTTATCTAATTATGAGGAAAGGATTAATTTATGTAATCCTAACTATCAGGGTGTTCTTGCAAGATGTATTTATTTAGGATGTAGGGATTTTTTAATTAAATATCAATAGGTTTATGTAGAAATGTGGTATAATATCTTTGAATATTAGAAGAAAGGATTTTTAATATGATACGTACAGTTTTTACAAATAGTTATGAACAAACAATTGAATTAGGTAAGACTATTGGTGATATGTTAAATGTAGGTGATGTTGTATTATTAGATGGTGATTTAGGTGCTGGAAAAACAACGTTTACTAAGGGGATTGGAATATCACTTGGTGTAAGTAGAGTTATTAATTCTCCTACTTTTACTATTGTTAAAGAATATGTTGGTTCAAAAGCTAAATTATATCATCTAGATTTATATAGGTTAGATGGAGTTAATGAAGATTTTGATTTAGAAGAATATTTTTTAGATGATGCGATATGTGTTTGTGAGTGGCCATTTCAAGCATCAGATATTTTACCTAGTGAATATTTAATGATAAATATTAAAAGAATCGATGATAATAAAAGAGAATTTATTATAGAAGGTAAAGGAAAATATGAAAAATTAGTAGGTGAATTAAATGTATAATCTTATTGTAGATTCTTCGACTAAAACGTTATATGTAGCACTTTTAACTGAAAATGAAGTTATATCTGAAAGATATCTTGTTGGAAAAAATGATCATGCTAAAAATATTTTAGTTCAAATAGAAGAAATTTTAAAAAGTAATAACCTTGAAATATCAAAGTTAGATCGTATTATTTGTGGACAAGGTCCTGGAAGTTATACTGGTGTTAGAATGGCGGTTACTATAGGTAAAATGGTCGCTGTAAATTCTAATGTTAAGTTATATGGAATTTCAACTCTATATTTAATGTCATCATACTATGATGGAAAGGTTCTTTCTTATATAGACGCAAGAAGAGGGAATTCTTTTAATGCAGTTTATGATAATGATATCGAAGTTCTTACTGAGGGATTAAGGCCTACTTTAGATATTTTAAAAGAATATAATGATTATCAAATAGTAGATGAGGATTCTTTTAAAGTAAATCCTTTAAAAGTTTTGAAAAAAGCGAAGCTTATTAATAATCCTCACGGATTTATTCCTAATTACTTAAGAGAAACGGAAGCTGAAAGGAATAAAAAGAATGATTAGATGTATTAAACAAAGTGATGTAAAAACAATCGTTGAAGATGAAAAAAGAATATTTGGAGATTCTTTAGGCGAAGGCACTCTTCTTAACGGTATATCAAATGATATGTATCGTTATTTCGTTTGTGAGGAAGATGAAAAGATTATTTCTTATATCGGACTTTGGATTGACAGTAATATTGCCCAGGTTCTCAATTTCTATGTAAATGAAGAATATAGAAATAAAGGATATGGTAAGAAAATGTTAGAATATGCTTTAGAGTACTTAGATAGTTTAGATGTAAATACTATATCATTAGAGGTTAGACCTTCTAATTTAAATGCGATTGATTTATATGAAAAATATGGTTTTTCGTATTCACATAAGAGAAAATATTATTATAATGATGGTGAGGACGCATATGTTCTTATCAAGAGAAAGGACTAATTATGTTAGTAATGGGAGTTGAATCAAGTTGTGATGAGACATCTGTCTCAATTGTAAGAGATGGTAAAGAAGTTTTATCTAATATTGTGTTAAGCCAAATTGATATTCATAAGGAATTTGGAGGGGTAGTTCCTGAAATAGCTTCAAGACACCATGTATATAATGTTAGTATGGTCTTTGAAGAAGCGTTAAAAACTGCAGATGTAGATGCGTCTATGATTGATTTAGTTGCGGTAACATATGGACCTGGTTTAATAGGTTCTCTTCTTGTTGGAGTTAATGCGGCGAAGACTTTTGCGATGGTTTATAATAAACCTATAATTGGGGTTAATCATTTAGCAGGACATATATATGCAAATCAAATAGAACATGAAATGAAATTTCCTTTGATTGCGCTTTTAGTTTCTGGGGGTAATACAGAACTTATATACATGAAAGATCATTTCAATTTTGAAATAATAGGAGAAACTCTAGATGATGCGGTAGGGGAATCTTATGACAAAGTCGCAAGAGTTATGGGACTTGAGTATCCAGGAGGTCCTAAGGTTGATAAGTTAGCACATGAAGGTAAGCCTACGTATAATATACCAAGAGTTTATTTAGGTAATGATAATTTTAATTTTAGTTTTTCGGGACTTAAGAGTCATGTTATAAATCTACATCATAACGCTATGCAAAGAAATGAAGAAATTAATGTAGCAAATTTATGTCGTAGTTTTCAAGATAGTGTTGTTGAGGTATTAGTAGATAAAACATTAAAGGCCGCGAAGCAATATAATGTTAAACAAATAATAGTCGCAGGTGGTGTTTCTGCGAATAGAGGATTAAAAGAAAGATTTATGTTAATGAATCATGAAGAATATGAAATATGTATTCCTTCAATAAAATATTGTACAGATAACGCTGCGATGATTGCGGTAGCTGGATATTATCAATATCAAAAAACTAAAAAGACGGATGATATGAGCTTAAATGCTGATGCATCATTGGAATTATTAAGTTTATGATGAAAATATAGAAAATATTTGATATACTAAAAGTGGTGAGTAAAAATGGAAATAAATAATTTTATAAAAACACAAATGCAATCAGATTTAGAAAATAAAGTAGTAGATGAAATAGTTACTCGTTTTCCACCTGAACCTAATGCATATTTGCATATTGGACATGCACGTGCAATGGTGACAAATTTTGAACTTGCGAAATGTTTTGGTGGATATACAAATTTAAGATTTGATGATACTAATCCAACAAAGGAAGATAATGAATTTGTTGAGGCTATTATAAATGATATTAAATGGTTAGGTTATACTCCTAAAAATATTTATTTTGGTAGTGATTATTTTGATATGGATTATGAAATAGCTGTCAGTTTAATAAAAAAAGGACTTGCATATGTAGATGATTTATCTCAAGAAGAAATGAGTAAATATCGTGGTACATTAACTAAGCCAGGAGAAAATAGTCCATATCGTGATAGAAGTGTTTCTGAAAATTTAAAGTTATTTGAAGAAATGAAAAATGGTGTTTATAAAGATGGTGAAAAAACATTAAGAGCTAAAATAGATATGGCACATCCAAATATGAATATGAGAGACCCTGCGTTATATCGTATTATACATACAGAACATCATAGACAAAAAGATAAGTGGTGTATTTATCCAATGTATGATTTTGCACATCCTCTTCAAGATGCCAAAGAAGGAATAACACATTCTTTATGTTCGCTTGAATATGACAACCATCGCATACTTTATGATTGGGTTATTGATAATTGCGATATAGTAAAAAAACCACATCAATATGAATTTGGTAGATTAAATATATCTAATACTGTTTTATCAAAGAGATATTTAAGAGCTTTAGTAGATTCTAAAAAAGTTTCAGGATATGATGACCCACGTATGCCAACTTTAGTAGGTTTACGTAGACGTGGATATACACCTGAGGCTATTAAAGAATTTATATTATCTACAGGTTTATCAAGAGTAAATAGTGAAATTTCATGGGATGTACTTGATGGATTCTTACGTGAAGACTTAAAGCTTAAAGCTATAAGACCTAACGCTATAATTGATCCTGTAAAACTTGTTATAGACAATTATCCAGAAGGACAAATTGAATATTTAGATATGCCAAATAATCAAGAGGTTTTAGAAATGGGAACTCATAAGATCGCGTTTTCTAAATATCTATATATTGAAAGAGAAGACTTTGTTGAACAAAAGCCTAATAAAAAATGGAAACGTCTTTCTTTAGATGTTGAGGTTAGATTAATGCATGCGTATTTTGTTAAGGCTACAAGTGTTGAAAAAGATGAAGAAGGAAATATTACTTGTATTCACGCAACATATGATCCACAAACAAAGAGTGGTTCTGGATTTAATGAGCGTAAACCTAATGGTAATATCCATTTTGTAGAAGCTACTACAGCTATTAATGCTGAATTTAGATTATTTGATTCTTTAATTTCTCCTGAAACTGAAGAAACTAAAGATTTAGACTTTATGCAAAGATTAAATCCTGATTCATTAGTTATAAAAAACGGATATGTTGAAGAATATATTAAGGATACAAAACCACTTGATAAATTCCAATTTGTAAGAACTGGATATTTTACAACGGATAAGGATTCTACTAAAGAAAAATTAGTATTTAATAGAACTTGTGGACTTAAGAGTTCATTTAAATTATAGAAAAAGCCGAAAGGCTTTTTTATTTTATATTAAATATGGCTATTAATTGATTCATTAAAATAAAATACTAAAAAAATATATATACAATTAATTATATTTATTTTCTAATATTAATAGATAATACTTTTTACATGATAAAATATAGTTTTAAATTTATGAAGTAGAGGCAAATGGAGAGGTTTATACATCATATTATTATGATTCGTGGGATAAATATTTATTAGTAAGAGCTTTATCAGCAAATGTGACATTTGAAAAAATATCTGACTATGATGTACCTAGGGAGTATTTAAATGAGAGTTTTGATATAAGAAAAGAAGATGATGAGGGAGTGTGGTTATAGATGAAGAAAATAAAATATTTATTAATAGTATTCATTTTTACTATATGTCTTTCTTCATGTATATCAAATGAAACATATGAAGGCCCTAAACACATTCACAAAGGAACTAATCAATATATTACAGAAGATAATAGCAATAATATAGATAATAAGGTTTATAAAAAAAGAATTTTCACATGCACATCATGTGGATTTATAATAGAGTATGTGGATAATCCTGATGGAGGCGTATGTAGAAAAGAAATTCAAAATGAATACGATGAGACAAATAATGAAACAAAGGTTATAGAAAGTGTTTTTACATCTTCAGAACATCTAGATAATCGTACAACGATTATAAAAAAAGATAAAGAAGAAGAAAGAGAAATATTATATTATGATTATGGTTCGTCACAAAAAGTTATAAAAAACGTTCACTATAAAACTATATACGATGATTTAGTAAATATAAAGATAAGGTATTGTACTGAAGAAGATATAAATTCAAAAAGAACTAGTTATTATACTAATGAATACGAATACAATTCAAATGGAAATGTTATAAAAAATTTAAATACATATTATTATTCTAGTTTTAGTGATATTATGGGAAGTGAATTACGTTAATATACATATGATGAATTTAATAGAATTATTAAGGAAATATATATAAATAAATATTTCAATGAAATAGAAAGTGTAACAGAATACAAATATAATGAAGATGGTACATTATGTGAAAAAAATATCACGGATAAATATTCCGAATATTCACATAATAAAAAGGATGTATACATTATAAAATATCATACAA
Organism: uncultured Anaeroplasmataceae bacterium; assembly: GCA_964548855.1. GTDB lineage: Bacteria > Bacillota_I > Bacilli_A > Acholeplasmatales > Anaeroplasmataceae > UBA3206. The sequence continues at coordinate 90,986 of CAZJSR010000002.1, forward strand.
GTGGGCGTATATTGTCAAAAAGAGCGATTAAATATACTGATGAATTGGAACGAAGTGATATTGAGTATATTTATTTTTCAGGTGGAGATATAAAATTAAAAAAAGAACGATACCCTTATGAAGAAATCATCACAGATTATACTATATATGATGATGTTTTTTGTACAATTACAAAAACAAGGTATAGTTATGGAACAAAATGTATAGAAGTATTTGAATATGATAAAAGTAATTGTCTTTTAAATTATATGAATACGTATGATGATGGGTTAAGATCTATAAGTAAACATACTATTGAAATTGATGGAGCAAAAGAAATTACCAAATATTATTATCCTAATTCTGATATTCTAAGTATGAAAATAATCAAGGAATCTTATTCTAAGACAGGATTATATAGTTTAAAGATAGAATATTATGATGAAACAGGTAAACTCACTGAAACTTATAAATATAAATAGTTATATCTATTTTACATATTAAAATTAATAAGCTAATACTTACTCTAAATTTGAATATTGTGATTAAAAAAAGCCGAGCGAATTTTAATTAATACCCCAAGTCACGGGTATAAATAAAACAATGTATTATTTAACTGAACTAACTAATTCCCTATGTAATATGAGATTAAAATTCAATCATAATGAAGCTGATTGTACAGTTGTACTTTCAGCTTTTATTGTTGTTTGTAACACTCTAAGTGAGTATTTCTAGGAGATAAAATTTTTAAAAAAAGTGTGAATTTTTACCAAAATCTAAGAAGGCAAGTTAATGAAAATAAATATCACGTTTATAATAGTTTAAAACTGTTTCTTTAACTAGATATTTATTTAATAATATAGTATAATAGATAAGACTCAAAAATAGGAGGTATTTTATGTTAAAGGTTATTAATTTAGGATTACAATATGGTTCAAGAAAATTGTTTGATAAGGTAAATATTCAATTTTCAAAAGGAAATTGTTATGGAATTATCGGTGCTAACGGTGCTGGTAAGTCTACTTTCTTAAAATTATTATCAGGAGAAATAGAATCAACTAATGGAGAGGTTTTAATAGACGAAGGAGAAAGACTTTCTATACTAAAACAAAATCAAAATGAATACGATGATAAAACGGTAATGCAAACAGTATTACTAGGACATAAAAGATTAGTTGAAGTAATGGAAGCCAAAGAATACTATTATAATAAAGCTGATTTTAATGATGAAGATGGAGTAAAGTTAGGAGAACTTGAAGGTGAATTCATGGAAATGAATGGATGGGAAGCTGAAAGTGATGCGGCAACTTTACTTAATGGTCTAGGAATAGGTGATGAATTTCATTATTCACTTATGGGAGAATTAGATGCGAAAATTAAGATTAAGGTATTACTTGCACAAGCTTTATTTGGAAATCCAGATATTTTATTATTAGATGAGCCTACTAATAATTTAGATTATAAATCTACTAGATGGTTAGAAAATTTCTTATTAAATTTTGAAAATACTGTTTTAATAGTATCACATGACCGTCATTTCTTAAATAATGTATGTACTCATATATGTGATGTTGATTATGGTCAAATCAAATTATTTGTTGGAAACTATGAATTCTGGTATGAATCAAGTCAATTATTGTTAAAACAACAAAAAGATCAAAATAAAAAAGCTGAAGCTAAAGCTAAAGAACTTCAAGAATTTATTCAAAGATTTAGTGCTAATAAGAGTAAAGCTAGACAAGCTACAAGTCGTAAGAAACTACTTGAAAAAATTGTCCTAACAGATCTTGAACCTTCTTCAAGAAGATATCCTTTTATTGGATTTAAACCTAATCGTGAAGTTGGAAATGATATATTAATGGTAGAAGGACTAACTAAAGAGGGATTGTTTGAAAATCTATCTTTTACTGTTAGAAAAGGTGATAAAATCGCATTTCTTGCTGAAAATACTATGATAATTACAACACTATTTAACATCTTAGAAGGAAAAGATACTGACTATAAAGGAACATTTAAATGGGGAGTAACTACACAAAGAGGATTCTTGATGCAAGAGAATAAAGAATATTTTAATAAAGAATTATCTTTAATTGATTGGTTAAGACAATATTCACCACAAGACCAAACTGAAACATTTATTCGTGGATGGCTTGGTCGTATGTTATTTAGTGGGGAGGAGTCAATGAAGATGTGTAATGTCCTTTCAGGTGGTGAAAAGGTTAGGTGTATGTTTGCGAAATTAATGTTAGAAGGTGGAAATGTATTAGTTTTAGAGGACCCTACTAACCATCTAGACCTAGAAAGTATTACGGCATTAAATGAAGGTATGACTAATTATAAAGGAAATATATTATTCTCAAGTCATGACGCTGAATTACTTGAGACTGTTGCGAATCGTATAATTAGTTTTGAATCAAATGGAAAAATTGTCGATAAGATTACTACATATGAGGATTATATTGAATCAATTAGTAAGTAATTAAAATAGGGGGTTATTATGAAAGAATTAATAGATAGTTTAAATAATGAACAAAAAGAAGCTGTACTCTATACTGAAGGACCAGTTATGGTTATGGCAGGTGCAGGAAGTGGTAAGACGAGAGTTTTAACGCTTCGTATTGCACATTTAATTAATGATTGTAATGTATCCCCTTATAACATATTAGCTGTTACATTCACTAATAAAGCGGCTCGTGAAATGAAAGAAAGAATCGCAAAATATATTGATGCGAATATCTCACAAATGTGGGTATCTACTTTCCACTCTATTTGTGCTAGATTATTAAGAATGGAAATTGACGCATTAGATGGTTATAATACTAATTTTAATATTATTGATGAAGAGGATGCTCAAAAGATTTTAAGAGAAGAAATATCAGATCTTAATTTAGATAGTAAGGAATATAAAGCTAAATCATTGAAGTCTTTAATTTCATCTTATAAAAATGATATGATTACATCATTTGATGATAATAATGTAGTAAAAATTTATAATCGATATCAAAAAAGACTTGAAAAGGAAAATTTATTAGATTTTGATGATCTGATAATTAAAACAATTGAGATATTTGAGCGTTATCCTAATATATTAGAAAAGTATCAAAGAAGATTCAGATATATAATGGTTGATGAGTTTCAAGATACAAATGTTAAACAATATCGTTTAGTAAGATTATTAGCTAAATTACATAATAATGTTTTTATAGTAGGAGACCAAGACCAAAGTATTTACTCTTTTAGAGGTGCAAAAATCGAGAATATTAATAAATTTACACAAGATTTTAAAGATACTAAGGTTATTTTGTTAGAACAAAATTATCGTTCTACTCAAAAAATTCTTGATATCGCAAATAAAGTAATTGATATAAATACTAATAGATATAAAAAGAATTTATTTACAAAAGCTAAAGAAGGAGAAATGCCAGGTTATTATCAAGCAGAATCTTCTTATGATGAGGTCATGTTTGTTATAGACAAAATCAAAGAATTACGAGTTGCAGGGTATGATTATGATGATTTTGCGATAATGTATAGAGCGAATGCTATATCTCGTAATTTTGAAGATGCGTTTATTAAATATAAAATTCCATATGTTATATATGGAGGAATGTCATTTTTTCAAAGAAAAGAAATTAAAGATATCATCGCATATTTAAGACTTATTGTTAATCAAGATGATGATTTTTCATTAAAAAGAATTGTAAATGAACCTAAAAGAAAAATAGGTCCAGCGTTAATATCAAAACTACAAGATAAGGCTTTAGAGTTAAATATTTCTCTTTTTAAAGCGATAGATTATATAGAACGTGGAGGTCAAGGGTATAATAGTTTATTAGATTTTAAATTTATTATTATTGAACTTCTAGAGGATTTATGTGATGAAGCGAAGGATATTACGAAAATTATTGATTTAATTTTAGAAAAAACTGGATATTATAGTATGCTTAAAGACCTTGGTGAAGAAGGTAAAGATAGACTTGATAATGTTAGAGAACTTAAGAGTGTATTAAAAGAAGCTGATGAATATTATGAAGGAACTAGATTAGATAAAATAAAAACATTATTATCAGATTTAGCGCTTAGAACTGATACTGATAATCAAGATGAATCTAATAAAAAAGTCAAATTAATGAGTTTTCATCAGGCTAAAGGACTTGAATATCCTGTTGTCTTCTTAGTCGCGTTTGAACAAGGTATTTTCCCTAGTGTAAATTGTTTTACCCAATTTGAAATTGAAGAAGAAAGACGTATATGTTATGTTGGAATTACAAGAGCTAAAGAAAAACTTTTTATAACAAATTGTCGTTCTAGATATTTATATGGTAATATGAATTTCCAGATGCCTTCAATGTATATAAATGAAATAGGAATGGAAAATCTTAGAGTATTAGGAAAACAAAATAATTTAGAATTTATTAGGAATACAAATTCTAAAGAAAAACCAAAAGTTCAAGTAAGTAATATCGTAGAAGTGAAAAGAACAGGAGATTCATCATATAAGGTTGGAGATAAGATTAATCATAAAGCCTTTGGTGATGGTCTTGTTGTAGAGGTTAAGGGTGACATAATAACTGTATCATTTAGTCAACCATATGGTGTAAAGAAACTTATGTCTTCTCATCCATCAATTAGAAGAATATAAAAAGACCATAGAAACCTATGGTCTTTATATTAATTTACTATATATAGTAGGAAACAAAATTACAATTAGATTATAATATAATAACGTCATAATTACAATTGTTTTTTGAAAAAATATAGTTAAAGTCATTAACTAATTTGAATTAGTTTAAGATTGTGATATAATAGATAATAAGTTGTTTAGGAGATTATATGGATATTAACGTAATATTTAATGAGCATTATAAGAGAGAAGATTTAAAAACTAAACTTAATGCATCAAGTGATAAGATTATAATAGAAAATTCTAAGAATAAAAAGATAGATATAAATATTAGTGATATAAAGAAGATGGAATTATTATATGATAAATGTCCTACTAAATTCTTAAGGAATATTCCCATCTTTATTGAATTATTCACGATTGTTTTTATAGTTCTTGCCATACTTTTTAGAACTAGTAGAGTATTATGTATTCTTTTTATATGTTTAACATTTGTAAATATTTTAGTTTCTGGAATAATTGCTAAAATAATATATAAATTTTCTAAAGAAGCATTAGAATTAAATATTATTGCTTCTAAGAAATATAGTGTTATAGGTTATAATGCTAAAGAACAACTTTTTAATAAACTACAAAGAATTTTAAATGAGTTTAAAGAAAATAATCAAACTATTGAGATAAATATTCAAAGACAAAGAAATAAAACGCTTTAGTATTCAAATAAGAAAAGTTTTATAGTAGAATGTCATAGAGGTTTTTTTTGAAAGGTGGAGTAATGATGTCAATTTTTAAATGTAAACATTGTGGATGCGATATGGAAATAACAAATGGTATGGACATAATTGAATGTCCAGAATGTAATGCAGTTCAAATTGTACCAGAACCTAACGTTGAAAAGAAAATTAGTTTATATAATTTAGCTAATAGATTAAGAATGATGGGGGAATTTAGTAAAGCACAATCAATTTATGAAGCTATTGCTCAAAAATTTGATGAGCCTGAGGCTTATTTTGGATTATGTCTTACTAAATATGGTGTATTATATGATGGGGAAGATTTAAACACTTCAATTATTAACTATAATTCTATATATAATGATGAAGATTATTTAGCTGCGTGTGATATCGCAACTGATTCTCAACTTGATGTTATAACAATAGAAGCTGACATGATAGAAGAATCACAAAATCGTCTTAAGGAAATAGCGGGTAAAGGAAAAGATTCTGATATTTTGATATTAGTTAATGACGAAAATAGAAAAAATGATAGTTATCTTATCGCAAAGGAAATTTATGAAGTACTAAAAGCTGAAGGTAAAAAAGTATTTTTTCCAACTCATGCACTTAAAAATCTAGAAGGTGACGAAAAAGAAGCTGCGTTATATAAAGCTATAAGTAGCGCTAAGTTATTAATTTTATTCGCAACTAATCCAACTAGGTTAAATGATAAACGTGTTATTGATCCATTAAATAGATATAAGGAATTTGTAAACATAGATTCACAAAATCACAAAATCGTTCCTTGTTTCCAAAATATACCAGAAGATAAAATGCCTTCTGCAGTTATGAATTTAGATATTATTGATTTAGGTGATGATTCTTTTATTGATAAAATATTAGACATAGTTGATTCTACTTTTAAGGCTATAAAATTAACACCTGAAGAAAAATATTTAAAACGTCTTGATGAAGCGTTTAAATCAAATAACTATACTGATGCGATAAAATTTGCAAATGCGGTTATAAAGGCTAATAAAAAGAATGAATTAGCATATACTATAGGACTTATGGCATCTTTTGAAGTTAATAGTATGGAAGAAGTATTAGAAAACGCAATCGAACCTTTATTCAATAATGAATTTTATATCTCAGCCATTGAAAATGGAATAGATGTATTAAATGACGTTAATGATAAAATATGTCTTAGTATATATAATAATGCATTAAATATGCCAAGACAAACTGAAGATGAGATTATGCTTTTTGTAACTGAATTATCAAGAATTAAAGGATTTAAAGATACAAATGAATTGATCTTAAATGCATATGATCCAATATTTAAACCTAAATATGATGAAGCTATGGCTGTTTATAATAAAGGTATATCAAGTAAGTTTGAAAGATATTTAAATGAGGCATATAAGTTATTTAAAGAAATAATAACATATAAAGATAGTAAGGAAATGATGTCTAAAATAGAGAAAGATATCGAAGAATTAAATGCTGATTTATGTGATGAATCATATCAAAATGGTATTCAATTATTTAAAGCTGCTAAAACAATGACAGATTTTAGAAATGCTCAAAATTCTTTTATGAAAGTAATGAGTTATAAAGATGCGAAATTATGGATATTCCAATGTAAAGATAGGATGTATAATCTTGCGTGTGATATAACATGTTCAAGTATGGATCCTGAAGAAGTTAAAGAGGCTATGAGTGTATTTAAGTTTCTTCATCCATATAAAGAAACTGCATATTTCTATGATAAAGCTCAAGCAAGAGTTACATCAAATGATTTTAATCCAAAGAAAAGAAAGATCAGAGTATAATAAACCAAAAAAGGGCAATGCCCTTTTTATTTTGTATATAATGTAAAATATACTTTACATCTAAGGCGTATACTGATATAATGAATTTATCAGATATTGATAATCTGAATTCTACAGTTTTGCCTTTTATGTAGGATATTATAAGAGAGATAATAAAAGAGTTCAATAAAATAAAATGAACTCTTTTATTATTGGTATTAAAGCCATCCAAAGTGATGAGCTACATAACCATATATAATTCCTATTACGGCACTAATTAATATATAGAATATTGGATGTTTCTTATATTTAAAAACAAAGAAACCTAGAATTACTCCAAATACTAAATAAGGCCAGTCCATAAGGTCTTTAAACTTATGGGTTGTTTTAAATAAATCAAGTTGTAAGATAGATATTCTAAATATTGAGTAACAAGCCGCAAGTATTAATGCACATGACGCAGCACGTAGTCCATAGAAAATATAGTTTACAATTTTGTTTTCCTTAAATTTTTGAAGTACTAAAGATACTAGCATAATAATTATAATAGCAGGTGCTACAAGTCCTATAGTGGCTACAAATCCACCTAATATCGCAAGTCCGACGGAATTATACTCAGCAACAACAGAAGTATAACCAACATATGTTGACATATTTACTCCAATAGCCCCAGGAGTTGATTCTGCAATTGCGATCATATTTGTTAATTCATCGATTGTAAACCAACCAGTTTTAATTGATAAATCTTCTAAGAATGGGATTGTTGCGGCTCCACCACCAATTGAAAACAGACCAATTTTAAAGAATTCATAAAATAAGCGTAAAAATAACATTATTCTATATCCTCCTTATTACTATTATTATCTAATTCATTATTATTTTCTACATTAGATTCGGCTTTTTCTTTTATAATTTTTTTGGAATTATATAAATCTCTAATTAGATTTATTGTAACTCCTAGTACACCAGCACCTAAAACGAAGATAATACTAGATAAATCGGTAAAAATACTTAAACCTAAAATTATAAGGAATAAAATGATTGTATAAATGTCTACAAGTGATTTTTTTATTATTTTTATAACTGCAGATAAAATAAGCACTATTACACATACTCTTATAGCCGCAAATGCGTACTGTACAGCTTTGTAATCATTAAAATGTCTTAGAACGGTTGCAATTAATAAAATAATGATAATAGGACAAAATACGAAGCCTAATGTCGCCACAATTCCACCTAAAACTCCTTTTCGTTTGAATCCTATAAATGTTGAAACGTTTACCGCAATAACTCCAGGAGTACATTGACCAATCGCAAAATAATCTTGAATTTCCTCCATTGTTGCCCATTTATGTTTTTCAACAATTTCACGTTCTAGTAAAGGTAACATTGCATAACCTCCACCAAAATTTACTACTCCCATTTTTAAGAAAGTAATAAATAAAGTTAATAATTCTTTCATATACTCACATCCTCATACATTTCTAGATTATACAATATTATTTTTAAAATTAAAATAAAATATTTTGATTTATAAAATTCATATATTATTTTTGTTAAATATATATAAATTTAGATTCTTAATTGAATTTTAAATACTCTATTAATATATAATATTAATAAAAAAAATAATTGCCTTCATATCTCTTTATTTAATCTTGATTTTTCAGTATAATTTTATATGAATATAAGAAATTTATACTTTAATATGCTATTATTAATTATGAGGAAGTGAAAATATGAGAATAATTCATACAGCTGATATACATCTTGATTCTAAAATGGAAAGCCATTTAAGTAAGAATTTAGCTCAAACAAGAAAATTAGAACTTATTAGTGCTTTTAATAGATTATGTGAATATGCTTTAGAACAACAAGTTTATATAATTTTAATTTCGGGTGATTTATTTGATATAAAAGCTCCAAGCATTAAGACTGTAAAAGCGATTGAATCGATCATTAGAACTAATAATGATATTACATTTTTATATGTTCCTGGGAATCATGATGAATTTGATTTTGTACAAGCTTTAGATGTAGTTCCTAAAAACTTAGTTGTTTTTGGTGAACAATGGAAAACAGTTGATTTTTCTGATGTGTCAATTAGTGGGATAGTTTTTAATGATAAAACAGAAAAATATATGTATGATACACTTAACTTAGACCCTCTTAAGAAAAACATTGTTATGCTTCATGGCGATGTGTCTAATTATGAAGTTAAAGGAAAAATTAATCTACAAGCTTTAAAAAATAAAGGTATTGACTATCTAGCTTTAGGACATATTCATTCTTATATAAAAGGGGAAATTGATAATAGAGGTATTTATGTATATTCAGGTTGTTTAGAAGGAAGAGGTTTTGACGAATGTGGTAAAAAAGGATTTGTTTTAATAAATTGTCTTGATGATGGCTTATCTCATACATTTATTAAATCTTCTATTAGACAAATTCATGAACTTGAATTAGATATAACAGACTTTAAAGATTATTCTGATATAGTCAATGAGACAAAAAAACTTGTTTCAAATATATCTAAAGAAGATATGATCTCTCTTACTATAAAAGGAGAGTATGATGCATATTTATTTAAACCTATTGATATTTTAGAAAATACTTTAAATGATATGTTTTTTTTCGCAAAATGTAAAGATGAATCAACACTTAGAATTAATCCTACTGATTTTGAGGGGGATTTATCTTTAAAAGGAGAATTTATAAGGGGAGTGCTAGATTCATTAGAATCAGATGAAAATAAAAAAGATATTATCATATGTGGTATTAAAGCTATCACAGGAGGTGATATCTAATGAAAATCTTAAAGATGCATGTTTATAATTATGGGAAACTATCAGATTTTACGCTAGATTTTAATGATAATTTAAATGTGATTAAAAGTGATAATGGTACTGGTAAAACAACTATTACATCTTTTATTAAAACAATGTTATATGGTATTAGCGATAACGGTAAAAGCGTTAGTACGAGTACAAGAATGCATTATGCACCTTGGAATGGCAATAAGTTTGGTGGTTATTTAGATATCTCACATAATAATAAAAAGTATAGAATAGAAAGAACTTTTAATGCGAATAATACTACAAATGATACATTTACTTTAATAGATTTAGATACGAATTTAAAATCTAATGATTATTCTAGTAATATTGGATATGAAATACTTTCTTTAAATAGCGATTCATTTGAAAGGACTTTATTTATTCCTCAAGAAACTCAAAATAAGAAGTATATAGAAGATAGTGGATTTAGTGATACTATTAAATCTAAAATACTTCAAATTCTTGGTGGTAATCTTGATGCGTCATGTTTTTCTGACGCGATTACTAGATTAAACAACAAGAATAAGGAGTTATATAAATCAAAGGATTCTCTTTATAAACTTGCGCAAGCTAATTTTAAGGAAACAAGTTTAAAAATAGAAGAAGTGAAAAATAGTATTAATGCGATTGATATTATTAATGATAATAGAGAAGAACTAAGTTTAAAGATTTCTAAATTAAATGAAAGAAAATTAAGTTTAATTGAAATTGAAAAACAAAATTTTAAAAATGTAGAATTAAAGTCACTTGAAAAAGTTGTCGATAATTATAAAGAAAGATTGTCATTAATGGAGAAGAATATTGATGATAATAGATTAAAACTTAATGGTTATTCACAAGATAGTATTAATATATTAGAGATTAAAAGAAATATCGATAAGTATAATGAATTAAAATATAAAATAAGTAATAATGATTTAAATAAACTAGATTTAGGATATGAATTAATAGAGCCATATATGGATTTAAACAATGAAACTTTAGATGGCCTATTAGAAGATATTAATAAATATAATGATATCACAAAAAAATTAAGGGGTAAAAAAAATCTAATGTTTATAGTGAGTGATATATTATTTTTTATATGTTTAGTTTTAGGGATTATATTTACAGTGTTAAAAAATAAATTAGATGTTGTTTTTATAGTGCTGTCTATCTTATTTGGTATAATTGGATTAATTCTTTTTTATGGTAGAAGTAAGGATATTAAATTAAAGAAAGAATATGGTGTAAAACTTAAAGATTTCTTTGGGAAATATAATTTTTATTCAGATGATTATATGACTTATTTATATAATCTTAAAGATAAAATTATAACAAAAGAAAGAATTTTGCGTGAAAAAGAAAATGCTCAAAATAATTATAGATTATTAGTAAATGAATATAATCAAATTGAAAAAGAAATTAATGAATTCTTTAATAGATTTAATCTTAATGGTGTATCTATTGATGAAAAATTAAATGAACTTAATAACGCTATTTTAGATGTTAATGATAAGACATTTGAGTATAAGAGATTATTACATGAATTTAATAAGTATAAAGAAGATAATAATATAGATGAGACTAAACTTAGAATTGATAGTTATGACTATGATAAATTAAAAAAAGAAACTAGTGAGATAGACTCATCATTACTTGAATTGAATAATAGACTTAATACAATGAACTCAAACATTGAAAGACTTAATGAAAAAAAGGCCTTATTAGGTGATTTAGAAGAAGATTTAGAAAAATATAAAAATCAAATTGATGATATAAATCATAAACATCGTATAATAGAAATGACGCTTGAAGAACTACAAAAAGCAAACACCAGGCTTTTAAATAAATATGTTAAACCAATTAGTCAAAGAGTAGATAATTATTTATCTTATTTTGATTATAAAGAAGAGTATATTATTGATAGCGAACTTAATTTTAATAAAAATGAAAAAGGTATGTTTAAAGAAATGAAATATTTATCAAAAGGATACCAAGATATTATTTCATTTGTAATGCGAATATCAGTTATTGATTCACTGTATAATGAAGAAGTATTTATTATATTAGATGATCCTTTTGTTAATTATGATGAAAAGGCTTTAGAAAGTATTAATAAACTTATTGTTGATTTAAGTGATAGGTATCAAATAATTTACTTAACATGTCATAAATCAAGAAATATTGAGAGGTAAGAGATGAAAGTTTTAGAAGAAAAATTAATGTGTCAAAAATGTCAAAATTTATTTGATACAGAAGTAGCATTTGAAATAGATAATAATGATGGAAATATCTTAGATGATTTAGTTAATCTTAAGCATTTTTTATTTGAGTGTCCTCATTGTAAAAAAACATCATTTTATGCACATGATCTTTTAATTAAAGATGATATTATTCCTACAAAAATATTTATAACTTCAAATAAAGAGAATGCAAAAAACTTTGTTAAAGAATGTGATGATGAAGCTTCAAGTGTTTCTAAAAATAGATTGATAATGTCAAATATATTTGATGCGGTAGAAAAATATATGATTTTTAAATGTGGATTAGATGATAGAATTGTAGAAATTTATAAAGATAATATCGCAAGAGAATTAATTGAAAGTAATATAGAGTTTGATTCTTTAAGTTTCGTCGCATCAACGAAGGATAATTTTAATATTGTTAGAAAATATAAAGATGAACATACATATTATGAATTAAATATTGATAAATATAATATGTTAGTTGAAAACTTTAAAGATTTCGTATTTATGAAGAGAAATAATGATTATATTGTAAATGTAGAATTTGTATATAATATGAAGATGTCTATATTAGATTCTGAACCACTACATTATGATAAACTATACCGCGAACATGAACTATTAGCTATGGTTGAAGTTGATGGTGATGTTTTATATTATAACGCTAATGTTATATCAATTGGTAAAAATGTATTAGTCGATGTAGATGGCACTTTAAAAGAAGGGATATATAGAGATGTTGACTTGGTTAGTGAAGCAAAATTAGGTAGAAAATTTAAAACATTACATGATATTAAAAAAGTATATTATACTAAAGAAGAATATGATAATGAACTTAATATAAGTGCATTATCAACGACTTTTGATAATTTAGATATATATCAAGTTTTAACAAAAGTTTCAAATCATGATTTAAATAAATTAAAAATAGGCGATATTTTAAAAGTTAGTGACTTATTTGTTGGTGTTAATGAATTAACAGACAAAGAATACGTAACTATATTATCTTCAACTAAGGATGTTACTTTTGTAGATGATATTAAGTATGCATCTTTTAAAAATAGTTATTTTAAAGTAATTGAACTGAAAGGACAATTAGTTTTACTTCATTTACCTTATAATTGTTGGCATTTATTTTCAAATGAAATAGATTTAAGTGATAGGCTTAATTTAACATTAAATAATGTTTATAATAGTACGTACAAGCCTTTTAATCATAAACCTAGTTTTTATTCACATTTAACGAAAAAACTTCATTTTGAGGAAGTTTCATCTTTGTTAGAAATTGTTGAGGAGTATGTCTTAAATGATTAAAAATATAGTTAAAGACATAGACTTTTTAAAAAAAGAATCTTCTTTGGCGAAGGTAGAAGATATTTATATAGTAAAAGATTTACTTGATACTATAAAATTTCATTCTAATGCATGTGTAGGAATGGCAGCAAATATGATAGGCTATCACAAAAGAATTTTGGCCTTTTTGAATAAAGACCATTATGAAGTAATGATAAATCCAGTAATTTTAAAAAAAGAAGGTATGTATAAAACAGAAGAATCATGTCTATCTTTATCTGGAAATAGAGAATGTATTAGATTTAAAAAGATTAAAGTAGAATATTATAATGAATCTTTTTTAAAGAGAATAAAGACGTTTGTTGATTTTGAAGCACAAATAATAGAACATGAAATGGATCATTTTGAGGGGATAATTATATAGTAATTTTTAAAATATATTTCTATAAATATATTAGGTGGTGAATTTATGATCCTTATAATTGCAGAAAAACCTAGTGTTATGAAAAATATAATAGAAGCTTCCTTAGAAGATGTAAAACCTAAAATATATAAAGGATATGCAATGGGAAAAAATATAATTTATACGCATTGCATAGGGCATTTACTTACATTAAAGATGCCTAAAGATATTGACCCTTTATATAAAAGTTGGAATATTGATAATCTTCCTTTTAAATTTGATGAAATACCACTTGAGGTCAATAAGCCAGTTTATGATCAGTTTAAAATAGTAGAGGGTTTATGTAAGAATCCGAATATATCAGAAATTATTAATGCATGTGACTCTGATAGAGAAGGTGATTTGATATTTAGAAATTTATATCGATATACAGCATCTCATATAAAAAATGTCACAAGAATGTGGATTGAAAGTCAAACTCCTGACGGAATAAAAGAGTCTTTTAATACTAGACTTAATGAAAAAGAATATAATAATGTTTATTTCGCAGGTAAGTCAAGGAGTTATGCTGATTATATTATTGGTCTTAATTCGACAATGGCAATGACAAATAAATTTGCAAAAAAAGATGAAGTATTAACAATCGGAAGAGTTCAAACTCCTACTTTAAGAATTATTGTAGACCTCGAACGTGAAATTAATAATTTTGTTTCTAAAAATTATTATAAGGTTTCGGCTAAGGGCGTTGCGAATGGAGAGGAAATTGAGGCTTTATATAGTAATAAAGAATTAGAAAATAATCGTTTTATGGATAAAAAGGATGCTGAAGCTTTAGTAGCTAAAGTGGGTTTAGGTGAGGCTTTAGTATTAGAGGCGGAAACTGTAAAGAGAAATGAGAAACCTAAGATGTTATATTCTTTGTCTGATTTACAAGTAGAAATGGATAAAAGATATGGTCTTACACCTATTGTGGTTTTAGATACAGTTCAGTCTTTATATGAAACACATAAAATGGTGACATATCCAAGAACAGATGAAAATCATATTTCTAAAGAGTTAGCGAATAAGTGTTATTCTATTTTAAGTAGTCTTTATGTATATAAAGATATGGTAAAAGAAATATTTGATAATAAATACCAAATAAATCAAATAATGGTAGCTAAAAAAGATATCGGAGCACATGAGGCTTTAACACCGACTGGAATTAGAGTAACTAAGGAAATGATGGATAAGTTAAGTGATGTTGAATATAAGGTATATATTGCGATAGTAGAGAGATTTATTGCAGCTCATATGCCAGATGCAATACTTGAAAAACAAAAGATTATTATTACAAAGAATGGAGAACAATTTTCTTCAGAATTTGAAATGTGTACATTTTTAGGGCATAGAAAGGCATATAAGTTTGGTAAAAAGGAAAAAGAGATTAAGGGTGCATTTGTCAGTATAAAAAAAGGTGATATAGTAAATATCACAACCATAGATATAACAGAAGGTAAAACTACACCTCCTTCTCGTTTTACGGAAGGTAGTTTAGTTAAGATGATGAAAAATCCAACTAAGTATGTATCTGATAAATCAGATAAGGATGTTTTGAAAAAAACAGAAGGTATTGGAACAGAAGCAACCCGTGCTAATATTATAGTAGAATTAAAAAAACGTAATTTGATAGATACTGATAAGAAGAAAAATATTTTTCCTACTGAAAAGGGAATTGAATTAATTGATACTATTCCGAGTGAGACGATTAAATCGGTTTCTTTAACCGCTATGTTTGAACGTAAACTTGATTTAATCGCAAAGGGACAATATAATCACAAGGATTTTTTAAATGAAATAAGTGAACTTGAAGAAAATTTTATAAATGAACTTAAAGCCATAAATGTTAATTTAATGAGGCTTAAACAACAAAGTATTTGTGAATGTCCGATTTGTGGTGGTCTTATTTGCCAAGATGACAAATCTTATTATTGTATTAATAACGAATGTGGTGTTAGAATTTTTAAAAATGCTCGAGGTGCTAAATATATAACTGTGAATCAAGCTATATCGATGCTTAAAACAGGGAATAGTAATACTAAGGTATTATGTTTTAGTAAAAACACTAATAAAGATTTTGAAGCGGTTATGACTTATAAATATGATAGTTCAAATAAATGGCCTAATATTATTGAATTTGACTTTAGTTTAGATGGTGAAAGTGAACAAGAAACAGAAGGATTAAAAGAAAAAGTAAAATCAATATGTAAATGTCCTGTTTGTAAATGTGATATAATAGAGAATGATAAAAACTATTATTGCAGTAATAAAGAATGTATGGTTAGAATTTTTAAAAATGCTCGAGGTGCTAAAAATATTACTAAAAAGTCATGTAAGGAATTACTCTTGAAAGGGATTACTTCAACTAGGGTTAAATGTGAGACTAAGGATAATAGAGAAATAGAAGTTTATTTATCATATAAATTCAATAAAGATAATCAATATCCTAATCAAATTGATTATGTTTTTGATATAAAAGAAGAGTAGGTATATTAAATGGATCTTAAGACTTTTTATTCACTTTATAATATAGAAGAGTTAGATGTATTAAGTATTTATAATGATAATAATAAGTTATATATTCTACTAGGTTTAAATGCTAATATGGAGCTTATTGCGAATGGTTATAGACCAGAAATTGATTTATATTATAAGCATATGTTTGTGTTTTCTAATTATAATGGTGTTGATATAAATATTACCATAGATATTAAAATAAGTGATTATAGCTATACTGATGATGTATTATCCTTTAAAATTAATGATGAATTTATATTGTTAAGAGATAGTAAAATAGAGGTTATTATGAATTATGATAGATAAATTATATTTACTTGAATATAATGAAAAAATTGAATTAGATATTAGTGATATATTGCCCTTAAATGTAAAAAAACATATTCTTAATAAAACAAAAAAAGAAGAAAGTTTAATGGGGTATTTATTATTGGTTTATGCATTAAGGGAATATTATGGGAAATTGATAATTCCGGATATAGATTATGAATCTAAGCCAAAATTGATAGATTATAATATTTATTTTAATATATCTCATAGTAATAATATAATTGTACTAGCATTTAGTGATAATAAAGAAATAGGTGTAGATATCGAGAAAATAAGAGAATATAGTTTAAGACTTAGAGATAGAATATGTAATGATTTTGAGAAAAATAAAATTAAGACAGATGAAGACTTAATAGATATTTGGACAAAAAAAGAAGCATATGTTAAACTATTTGGAAAATCAATATTTTCTAATATTAAATCAATTGATTTAAGTAGTAAAGAAATAGAAAGTATGAGGTATAAAGACTTCATTATTTCTGTTTGTTATGAAAAAAAATAAGAGGTATGAAATATGAGAGAAGAGCTAGCGAAGTTGATATGTCCTAATTTAAAACATGATAGAGCATATTATGAAAATTTGTATAAACCAAGAAATGAAAGCGTCATAACAAGATTTGCACCATCTCCTACAGGTTTTTTACATACCGGAAGTTTATATATGGCAGTTGTTAATTATAAACTAGCATTAGATAATGATGGGATTTTTTATCTAAGAATAGAAGATACAGACACAAAAAGAGGCATTCTAGGTAGTGAGGATTCTATTGTTAACATGCTTAGAGAATTTAATATTAATTTCTATAATGATGAAGCTTACGGACCTTATGTTCAAAGTCAGAGAGAGGATATATATAATGCGTTTATATATGATTTGATTTTGAATGATAAAGCGTATCCTTGTTTTGCTTCTTTAGATGATTTAGATAAGATAAGAAATGAACAAGAGGACTTGTCATTAAGAATTGGGTATTATGGTAAATACGCTATATATCGCAATTTGAGCGTTTTAGAACAAATAGAATATATAAAATCAGGTAGACCTTATGTAATAAGACTAAAAAGCAGTGGAAATTATGATAGAACATTTAAATTTAAAGATGAATTACGAGGGGAAATTATATTCCATGAGAATGATTTTGATATAGTTATTAGAAAATCAGATGGACTTCCTACGTATCATTTTGCACATGCGATTGATGATTCATTAATGCATACAACTATTGTAGTAAGAGGAGAAGAATGGTTAAATAGTGTGCCTATTCATTATGAACTTTTTAATACTTTATGTTTTAAATTTCCTAAATATATGCACCTTAGTTCTATTTTGAAACTTGGAGATGGAAATACTCATAGAAAGTTATCAAAACGCAAAGATCCAGAGGCATCTGTATCTTATTTACTTGAAAAGGGATATCCTAAAAAGGCTTTTATTGATTATTTGCTTATACTTGCAAATTCAAAATATGAGAATAGTTCTAAAGAAGATTATAAATTAGATATTTCTAATTTTAGTTTAACTGGTTCAACTTTTGATATATTGAAGTTAGATAGTATATCAAAAGAGTATATTCATAATCTTGATCTAGATACATTACTTAAGGAGATATTAGATTATAGTTCTAAATATAACGTAAAGTTATTTAGTATTATAATGAATGATATTGAATATTTTAAAAACATTTTAATGCTAGAACATTATCCAACTGAGAGAAAAGATTTTGTAAAATATAGTGATATTTTAGATAAAATATATTATTTTTATGATGAATTATTTGATGAATATCAATATGAATCAATTGATATGGACCATAATACTTTAATTAAGATATTAAATATTTTAAGTAAATCTGATAATTCTTTAAAAGAAGATGAGTGGTTGTCTAACTTAAAAGAAGAAGCTTTTAAAATTGGATTTGCGAAAAATAAAAAAGAACTTGAAAAGAATAATTTAAATTATATGTTTTCAGATTTTATGAAGGTTTTAAGAATTGCTTTAACTAAGAAAAATGAATCATTTTCTTTATATGAGATAATCAAATTAATAGGAAATGATGAATATTTAAACAGGATTAAATTGTTTTTAGAGAGTTGTTGATTATTTAAAAATATATGTAATTATAGGTCTTTTAAAACAAGTAATATTGGAAATTATAAAAACAATATATTATATAAAATTTTGTGATATACTTTCTACAAATTTACGATTTCATTAAAGGAGCCTAGCAATAGGCTTCTTTTTAAGTATACTGATTTAGTTTATTTTGTAAAATTGTTGACTAATGATTTTAAATGTAGTAAAATCTTTTTGTTGGTATTATGGTCGCATGGTCAAGTGGTTAAGACGGGACCCTCTCAAGGTCCAATCCCGGGTTCAATTCCCGGTGCGACTACCATTTAAAAATCATAGGTTTGATATGATAAGTGTCAGACCTTTTTTCTTTGCATAAAGGCGGTATTTTCCTATCTATAATGTAAGTAGTTAGCCTTGTAGGAGTATCTTTTGGTACTTTTGCAAGTTTTTTTAATTTTTACCATAGTACTACGGAACGAAGGGGTATCTAACGTTATTTTGACACCATTTGGGCTTCCTTTTTGAGAAAAAATATTAATATATGAATGGTAATAATAAATTTGAAGAAATTTAGCATAAGGAGATTTGAATTCACATAGAAATTGCGACGTATTTGTCGTAACTTTGTGTGTGAAAATTCGAGTTCAAACGTATCAATATTGATAAATAGATGCAAAAACGATATAATGAAATTAATAAGTTTATTTATTAGTATTTAAAGATTTGATAAATCAAAATAAAATATATTTGAGGATTATTATGAAATTAGTAGAAAAATATAGAAAACTTGATAGAAAAGAAAAAGCACAACTAACAACATCTATTTCTCTAATTGGAAATATGTCATTAGCTTTAGTTAAGTTTATTCTTGCAGTATTTAAAGGTGTTTTTTTCTTTGTTGCTGGATGTATTAATGTTTTCTTTTTTATTGCGAAATTAGAGTGTTTTAAAGGATTAAGAAAAAATGATAATACATACAAGTTTAAAAATAAAGTTGTTAGTATATTCTTAATACTAGCAGGATTAATGTATGCCCTATATATGTCATCATTAATATTTTCAAAACGAGAAGTAATGGATTATACAGATGTACTTGCGATTTTGGTTGCGTTAATTGCTTTTGTTGAAATGGGATTTGCGATTGCTGGTTTGATAAATCAAAATAAGCATGGACATTATTATAGGAATTTAAAGATAATAAATTTCTCATCTACACTAACATCAATGATATGGTGTATGTTGGCACTTCTTATTTACTGTGATCAAGATTATCAATTAATATGTGGTATATCTGGTTTATGTGTTGGAGTAGTTATTGTAATACTTGGAATATATTTATTGTTTGCACCAAAGGTATCTATTGTAGATAGAGAGTATAATGAGTATTTAATTAAGGATAAAGACTTTAATATGAATTCACCTATTATTTTAAGCAAAAGTTTTATCCTAGGTGATTATTATTATGAATTTACTGTTAGTGATAGCACAGTAAAGGGATATATAAAAAGAGGAAGAAATTTTTTTAGTAAAATAAATATTTATTGGAAAATATTTATTATTGTATTATCTGAAATACTAATATTTTATTACTTCATATTAAAGTTTATTTATTTTTTTAAAACGATTGATCTACCTACTAAATTAGATAAGATTATGTTAGAAAAAGGATGCGAAAAAAATAAATTTTAACTTACAAAAAAATAAAAAAAATGTTAAAATTTAATCGTAAAGATTATCATCTATCATACCGTGTTAACACGTATATAGTGTATAACTTCTACTTATTAAAAGAAAGGAGAAATACTCATGAAACGTGTTTTAAGTGCGTGTTTATACCAAACAATCAAATTTACTTTAGATGATAGATTTCCTTTAGAAGAAGCAAAAGCTAAAGTAAAAAATGAACTTGCATCATATAAGGAAAAGTATAAGGGTACCATTCAAATTTTAAAAGAAACATCATTAGAAGATGGTTCTTTTATATTATCAATTAGAAAAATGGTTTCTAATTATCCAATCGGTGATTATTTTAATGAAGTTTTCTAATACTTTAGATAAAACTGATGTAGATAAGTTAAAAGAAAAGATTAAAGATATTTATGATGCAAATATGTCAATTCATTTAAGTATTAAACAAAAACATAAGCGTGAAATTTTTGCAGAAGCGAAAATTACTGGAATGTATGAAAATTTTTTTAGTGTTTCATCTCAAGTGGGATCATACACTGAATCATTTACCATTACATATATTTCGGTTTTAACAAAGTCTATTAAAATACTGGAATTAAATGAATAAAGGATCGAAAGATCCTTTTTAATTTTATTGTGCAAGTGCGATTTTTACATTTCCTTGTCCTGAAATGTTTACAGTAATTGGGCCAAATAATAGAGCTACTTTTATCCCATCTTGTTCTATTGAAGAGTTTGTTACACTTACGTTTGGTGCAAAATCTGATAGGATAGTTGGATTTGTAAATAATCCTTGTTCGATATTTATTTGTGATGTGACGTTATATGTCTCTGTTGTAAGAATATCTTTTATACCATTATTCCATTTTATTTGTACCATTATATCAAATGCGATTGTATTATTGACTTGGTTTAACGTCTTGCTGTTGGGAATGATTATAGCTTGTTCGGTTAGTATTTCTTTTGCATTTTCAAAGCCTATGGGTTTAAGTGTTATTTCTTTTGTTTCTTCGTTAATTAACGAAGTAGCGATGATATTAACATTAGTTAATGTAATATATTTCCAATCACCTGATGGTGTAAACTTTGTTCCTATTATTGCTTCTGTACTAGGACCTATTATAATACTATTTGCCATACTTTCACCTCCAAGTTAATATATGTTTTTAAGTTTAAAAAAGTATTAATAGAAGCCTAACTATGGTATAATAAATTATGTGTGAGGTCATTAATATGGATATAAAACAAAGAATAGAATTATTAACAAATTTATTAAATAAGGCTGCGGTAGATTATTATTCTTATGATAATCCATCTATGTCTGATTTTGAATATGATAACTTATACCGTGAGTTAGTAACATTAGAAAATGAAAATCCTTCTTTAGTCATGTCAAATTCACCAACAAGAAGAGTTGGTGATAAGGTGTTAGATAAATTTGAAAAAGTATCTCATAAGGTAAAGATGATGAGTATTGATGATGTTTTTTCGTATGATGAAGTAAGAAAATTTGATGCAGACATAAAGAAAATCAACCCTAATGCTACATATAACTGTGAACTTAAGATTGATGGTTTAAGTGTATCTTGTAGATATAAAAATGGGAATTTAGAATTAGCTTCAACAAGAGGTAATGGAAGTATTGGAGAAGTTATAACTGATAATGTTATGACAATTAAGTCAGTTCCACTTACTATACCTTTATTATCTGATATAGAAGTACGTGGCGAGATTTTTATGTCTAAGAATAGTTTTAATAAATTAAATGAAAAAAGGCTTGAGGAAGGTCTTGAAATATTCCAAAATCCAAGAAATGCTGCATCGGGTTCTATTAAGCAGTTAGACACGAAAATATGTGCCAAAAGAGGTCTTGATACTTTTATGTATCAAATAATCGGAGATTATACTAAGAGTCAAGATGAAACTTTAAAATATCTTAGCGAATTAGGTTTTAAGGTAAATAAAAATGGAAAAAAGTGTAATAATGTTAGTGAAGTATTAGATTATATATCATACTGGAAAGAACATAAAGAAGAACTTGATTATCCTGTTGACGGAATTGTTATTAAAGTTAATGAATTAGATAGTTATGATGAAATTGGATATACTGTAAAATGTCCTAAGTGGTGTATTGCGTATAAATATCCAGCTCCAGAAGCTTCCACAAAATTAAATGATATCATTTTCCAAGTCGGAAGAACAGGGGCTATAACACCAGTTGCGATATTTGATACAGTGTTTATTTCAGGAACTAATGTAAATCGTGCTACATTACATAACGAAGATTATATTAGATTAAGAGATATTCGTATTGGTGATTATGTTAAGGTTCGTAAAAGTGGAGAGATAATTCCTGAAGTTTTTGAAGTTGATTTTACAAAAAGAAAAGAAAATTTAGAACCATTTAAAATGATAGATTCATGTCCGATTTGTGGTGAAAAAATCACAAGAATAGATGGTCAAGCAGATTATTTTTGCTTAAATGAAAATTGTAAGGCAAGAAAAATTAATTCACTTATTCATTTTGCTTCTAAACCAGCGATGAATATTGAATCTTTAGGTGATTCATTAATAGAAAAATTTTATAATCTTGGTTATATCAATGAGATTAGTGATATTTATAAATTACATGAACACTATGACGAACTTATTAAATTAGATAAATTAGGAGTAAAGTCTGTTGATAATATCTTATCTTCAATAGATATATCTAAACAAATGAATTTAGATAAATTATTGTTTGGGTTAGGTATTAAAAATATTGGTGCAAAAGCCGCTTTAAATATTTGTAAGAAGTATTTAAATATGGATAATATTATTAACGCTAAATATGATGATCTTATATTAATTGATGATATTGGAGATATTATTGCGAATAGTCTTGTTAATTATTTTGCAAATCCTGATAAAATTAAATTAATTGATGAATTAAAATCATTAGGTGTTAATATGGAATATAAGGTCAAAAACACAATAGATGGCGTTTTTGCGCACAAAGTAGTAGTATTGACAGGTTCTTTAAGTACTCTAACAAGAGATGAAGCTAAAGAGAAAATAGAACATTTAGGTGGTACAGTAACGTCTTCAGTTTCAAAGAAAACAGATATTCTTATTGCGGGTGAAAATGCTGGAAGTAAACTTGATAAAGCGACACAACTTGGAATAAAAATAATAAATGAAAATGAGTTTTTGGATATGCTAAAATAAAAAGAAGACTATAAATCAATATCAAGTTAATTGATATGATTTATGGTCTTTATATTTCTAATGTTTCATATTCTCGATATGAAATGCTTATAGAAAATACAATAATAAATAATGAGGCTATTATAAAACTTAGTTTATATTTTCCATGTAATACTATATCAGATACTTTAAAATAACTAAATGGATTTATATATCTTAATACTGATATATTAATTATATTTTCAATTATTGAAACTAAAAGGAAGATAAAAATGATAAGTATGGCAATCGGATAAATATGTTTAGGTTTTTTGATAAATGATGAAAACATCATCGCAAGAGCTGCGAAGGTTATTTGTGATAATAGTAAGGCGCTATTTATTAAGATAATATTTATAATAGAATTGGTTGAATTTGATATGATTTTTAATAATATAATAGATATAATATTAAATAGTATATTAAATAAAACTAGTTCAAAAATTATAGCGATTATTTTATTAATAAATATTTTTTTTCTTTCTATAGGCTTAGTAAATAGATATATATTATATCCATTTTTAGTATCCCATAAAATAGCTTTAAAAGCTAAGAAAAATGCCATAATTGCACCTAAAATCAAACTATACTCAACAACAACGCCATAGAATGAATCGATAGTATTTTTACTTTCTAGTGATAATATTTTTAAAATAATATGGGGCCATTTACTTATATTCATAATATTTTTTTCATATAAAGGGTATGATAATATGGCTATAACTATAAAAAGTATAATGGTTATAGAGCATATAATAAATGGTTTAATTGATGATTTAAATTCATTTTTTATTAATGTACTATTCATGCTTTTCCTCTAAGTAATCAAGTGTTGGATTTGTAATTGTTAAATCTTCTATATTTATATTAGAAATTTTTTTCTCTAAATTTTGTATTTTACCTTTATATAAAAACGAAATATGAGTATCTGTAATTTTTAAATTATAGATATCTTTTAAATCAATGTTTTTCCCTTCATTTAAATGACCTTTAATATTTATAAATTTTGTATTTTTATCTTGAAAAAATTCTAAGGTGTTGTTTTTAAATAAATATATTTCGTCAGTAATTTCTGATAAGAATAGACTTTTAGAAGTATATATAATAGATGTTTGATTATTTTTAAGATTATTTAAAATTTGTATTATTTCTGCCAGATATAAAGATGATATGTCCTTATCAAGTTCACTAATTAACAAAAGTTTCGGATTTGTAAAAATAGAATTTATTAATGAAACTATTTTTTTTTCATATTTATTTAGATCACTTAATTTTTTGTCGGGATTTAATTTAAATAGATTTATATAGTAATTAATATTTTCAGTGTAATCTGCATCATAAAAAGAATTCGATAATTTTAAATAATCTAATATAGTACTATTCCTTTTATAAATTAATTCAGAAGAAAAACCAATATGTTTAATACATTTTTGAAACTCTTTATGTAAATTATGCCCCATAAATTTTATAGAACCATTTGAAATGTTTGATAACTTTAAAATTGGTTTAAATATTTCGTTTTCAAAATTTTCAGGGATTAATATACCAATTATTTGGTTTTCTTTTACTTTTAGATTGATATTGCTTAA
Organism: uncultured Anaeroplasmataceae bacterium; assembly: GCA_964548855.1. Taxonomy (GTDB): domain Bacteria; phylum Bacillota_I; class Bacilli_A; order Acholeplasmatales; family Anaeroplasmataceae; genus UBA3206. The sequence continues at coordinate 116,343 of CAZJSR010000002.1, forward strand.
TATTTGTTCTTTTTGTTTGATTTTATTTACTTCGTTTAATTCTAGAATATAATCGCTCATGTAAAACACCTTCTTTATGAAAAGATTATAACATAATGATTAACGAATTAAAATGTGATATAATAAAAAAAGAATTTGGGTGATGATTATGAATGATAAAATAGTTGTGCATGGAGCACGTGAAAATAATTTAAAAAATATATCAATAGAACTTCCAAAAAATAAACTTATTGTTATGACAGGTCTTTCTGGAAGTGGTAAATCTTCATTAGCATTTGATACTATTTTCCAAGAAGGTCAAAGAAGATTTGTTGAATCTTTATCAACAGGTGCAAGACAGTTTTTAGGTAGTATGGATAAACCTGATGTTGATAGTATTGATGGATTAAGTCCAGCAATTAGTATTGATCAAAAAGGCGCAAGTAAAAATCCTCGTTCAACTGTGGGTACAGTTACGGAGATATATGATTATCTAAGAGTTTTGTTTGCTAGAATAGGAACTCCTTATTGTCCTAAAGATAAAATTCCTATTGAAGCTACTAGTATAGATGAAATGATTAATAGGATATTTGAGTATCCATTAGGAAGTAAAGTTATTGTTATGTCACCAGTTGTTGAAAACAGTAAGGGTGAGCATAAGGCGATATTTGAAAAATATCTACATGAAGGTTTTATCAGAGCTAGAGTTGATGGAAATATGATTATGCTTGATGAACCAATAGAATTAGATAAATTTAAAAAGCATAATATTGATATTGTAGTAGAAAGATTGAAACTTGCGCCAGAAATTAGAAGTCGACTTGCTGATGCATTAAGGGTATGTACTAAATATTCGAAAGGTTATGTTAAACTTTTGATTGATGATAAAGAAATATTGTTTAGTGAACATTATTCTTGCAAATACTGCGGATACAGCGTACCTAAATTAGAACCTAGATTATTTAGTTTTAATTCACCTCTTGGAGCGTGTGCATGTTGTAATGGACTAGGTGTTAATCAGTCTGTATCTCCCATACTTGTATTAGATGAGGAAAAGAGTATTAATAAAGGTGGAATACTTCCATATAAGAATCAAGAAAAAGATAATTTAAATAATGTAGAATTACAACAAGTATGTAATTATTATAAAATTAATATGGATGAACCAATAAAGTATTTAACAAAAGAACAAAAGGATATAATACTTTATGGTTCAAAAGAAAAAATCAAATTTAAGATGACATCATCATCAGGAAGAAATCATGATAAAGAAGATTATTTTGAAGGTGTAATCACTAATTTTGAAAGAAGATATATTGAGACAAATAGCGATTGGATTCGGGAATGGATTGAAAGTTACATGGTAGAAAAAACATGTAATGCTTGTAATGGAGCGAGACTTAATTCTTCAGTATTAAATATACTTATAGCAGATAAAAATATAAATGATCTATGTAGCATGTCAATTGATGAGTTATATAAGTTTTTTGATGAAATAAAACTTTCTAAAGAAAAAATGGCCATAAGTAATCTTGCGATTAAAGAAATTAAGGATAGACTTAAGTTTTTAATAAATGTAGGACTTGAATATTTAACATTAGGTAGAAGTGCGGATACACTTTCAGGTGGAGAAGCTCAAAGAATTAGATTAGCTACACAGGTTGGAAGTAGACTTACAGGAGTTCTTTATGTTTTAGATGAACCATCAATTGGTCTTCATCAAAAAGATAATCAAAGGCTTATTGATACGATGAAAGAAATGCGTGATTTAGGAAATACTTTAATTGTAGTCGAACATGATGAGGATACAATGAATCAAGCAGATTATTTAGTTGACATAGGCCCTAAGGCTGGTATTCACGGAGGTGAGGTTGTCGCAGCTGGAACTCCTGAAGAGGTTAAAAATAATCCTAATAGTATAACAGGTAAATATTTATCAGGGAAACTTAAAATAGAGGTTCCATCTAAAAGAAGAAAAGGCAACGGTAATAAACTTAAAGTAATTGGTGCACAAGCTAATAATTTAAAAAATGTAAATGTAGATATACCTCTTGGAGTACTTACAATTGTAACTGGTGTATCTGGAAGTGGTAAATCATCTCTTGTTAATGAGGTAATATATAAGAATTTATATATAAAACTTTATAAATCTAAAAAAGTAGAACCTGGTCGTGTTAAAGAAATTAAAGGCATGGAAAATATTGAAAGAGTAATTCAAGTATCCCAAACGCCAATTGGTAGAACACCAAGAAGTAATCCTGCAACTTATACTGGAGTATTTGATGATATTAGGGATTTATTCGCAAGTACTAATGATGCGAAAGTTAGAGCTTATAATAAAGGAATGTTTAGCTTTAATGTAAAAGGTGGTAGATGTGAGAGTTGTTATGGAGATGGTGTTAAAAGAATTAGCATGAATTTCCTACCTGATGTATATGTTCCTTGTGAGGTATGTCATGGTACAAGATATCAAGTTGAAACTTTAAATATTAAATATAAAGGAAAAAATATTGCGGATGTTTTAGATATGCGAATAGAAGAAGCATATGAATTTTTCCAAAACATTCCTAAAATAAGAAAAAAAATAGAAGCTTTAATGGATGTAGGACTTGGATATCTAAAGTTAGGTCAATCATCAACTACATTATCAGGTGGAGAGGCTCAAAGAATTAAGCTTGCGGCTGAACTTAATAGCAAAATTACAGATAAAACACTATATATTTTAGATGAACCAACAACAGGACTACATACGGATGATATTAAGAGATTATTAACTGTAATAAATAAGATAGTTGATGCAGGTGCAACAATGATTATTATTGAACATAACCTAGATGTTATAAAACAAGCTGATAATATTATTGATATTGGTCCGCTTGGTGGAGTAAAAGGAGGAAGTATTCTTTTTACTGGTACTCCTGAGAAACTGGTAGAGTGTAAAGATTCATACACTGGAGAGTATTTAAAAAAATATCTTTTATAAAGGGGCTAAAAGCCTCTTTTTTGTTAGTAATGATGTTAATTAATTAAAAACTTGCATAATATTTAAAAAAGGGAAAAAATTAACGTTTTGATATACGTTTTTCAACTTTTTGTGATAAAATGTGTTGAAAAATGTGTTATTTAATGGTAATGTTATTATATGAGATACCGAAGAGAGGTCTTTGTTATGAGAAAAATTAGTAAAATTTTATTTCCAATTTCAATTTTGTTCTTAATTGCATCAGGTGTTTTGTTCATTTTAAGTGATCTATCACTTGCTCAACAAACAAAAGATATGGGATTATGCATTAAGGATTTTTTTGGTAAAAAAGATGTAGTTAATATCTGTTTATTTTCTGCTTTGATAGTATGTTTTATTATACTAGCTATATTTAAAGCAATTAATAGAAGAAAAGAAAAACAAACTCATGGTATTAATTTCTTTATTACAGTGTTTTTTGAAGCACTATTTTTGATGATTTTTAGAGATTTTATTGTTGATTTAGTTAAAACGAAAGATACACTATCTTTAATATCAGTAATTCTTTATGTAATTCATCTGATTTTAATTATTTTACTTGGATTTATTGCAGATAAAAAGACAGAAAAATCTATTTGTACTTATAGAAAACATTCACCTGGAATTTATCTATTTACTGCGCTTTTAATTGTAGCGTTCTTAGTAGTAGTCTTTATGGTAAAAGGCGGAGTAGAATTTGTTGGTACTTTAGTTAATGATACAATAAAATTCGTATTCGATTTTGATAAGACATGGAATGGTAAGGATGTTAGAAATGTTTTATTATTAACTGTTCTTTTTGTTTCATTCGTGGGAATTTTAATTTCAACAATAAGAAGAAAGAGAAATATTGTTTCTCCTTTATATTTGATATTTACAGTTCTTCTTGGATTGGTTTTAGCTTCTAATTATAATCATTTAGTTGAAACTATTAAATCATATTTAAATGGTTCATCAGAACTTTTATATATTGTGTTTATTGTAGTTAGTGTATTTGTTATGGCTTATGGAGTTGTGGTAATTGTTCAATTTATTGAAGCACTTGCTCAATTGTTTGATAATGATGAAACACCAAAAGTAACATATATTAATAAAGAAGAGTCTTCTAAAGTTAAATCTTTAATCGCTGAAATTGAAGACGAAGAAGATAATGATGATCCTGATGCTTATGATGACGAAGATGAAGAAGAGGAGGAAGACGACGAAGACGAGGAAGTTGTCTCAAGAAAAACTCTAGTTTTATCTAATGAAGATGAAGAGGAAGAAGACGAGGAAGAAGACGAGGAAGAAATCGAAACTTCTCAAGAGGATGAATATGATGAATTCGCTGATGACGAAGATGATGATTTAGAAGAAGAAGACGATGACGAAGATGATTTCTATGACGATGACGAAGATGATGAAGACGAAGAAGAGGAAGATGATGACTCTGATGCACGTGAATTATTACAACGTCGTAGAGAAGAGATAAGAAGAAGAATTCTTGCTGCTCGTGCTAACGCAACGGATGATGAAGACGAAGATGAAGAAGAAATCGTTGAAGAAGATGTAGAAGATGATGAAATCTATGAAGAAGAAATCGTTGAAGAAGACGTAGAAGATGATGAAATCTATGAAGAAGAAATCATTGAGGAAGATGTAGAAGATGACGATGAAATCTACGAAGACGATGATGAGTATGAATATGATGAAGAAGACGAAGATGATTCTTCAGATGCATATGAAGAATCAGTAATGTATGATGATGAAATAGAAGAAGATGAAGAGGAAGACGACGATGAAGAAGAGGAATATGATGAAGAAGACGATGAGAACGACGAAGAATCATTAACAAGTAGACGTGAATATATACGTCAAAGAGCTCTACTTCGTAATAGTGAAGAAGATAATGAAGACGAAGAAAAACCTAAATTCACTGCTATTAAATCTAAACCTCTTTCAGATAAACTTGTAACAGTTTTAGATGAAGATAAGAAGGAACGTTATAATGTTATTAGAAATGAACTACAAAGTTATAAACAAGTTAGAGAACGTTTATCAAGTAAAGGTGATTCATATCGTTTCCATGGTTCTTTAATTGCTAAAATGACTGTTTCTGGTAAAACATTAAGACTTCATTTAGCTTTAAATCCAATTGATTTTGAAGGTTCAAAATATAATTACCAAGATTTATCTTCTAAGAGTAAATTTGTGTATGTTCCAATGACAATTAAACTTACAAGTAAGCGTAGCGTCAAATATGCATTAGAATTAATTGAAATGTTAGCACAAACATTTAATCTTGTTAAGAATCCAAAATATAAAGAACAAGATTATATGGGTCAACTTGAGGTTGATTACGCAACAAAATTAGAAGAATAATACTAAACAACAACAAGAGGTGAAGAAATTCACCTCTTTTATTAGATTATTTATATATGTTGTGTTATAATTTTATCGTAATTGTGAGGAAATATTATGAAAGAAAATAATAATGATAATATAGATAAAAAAAATAATGATGAAAATGAAAAAACTAATGCGGAAGATATTAATATAAATGATATTATGGAAAAAGACGTCTTAACAACTGATGAAACATTAAGACTACAAGAATATTTTAAGGAAATTTTATGTAATAATAAAACAAGTTTGTTTTTTAGATTTAAAAGAGCTTTTTGTACGTATTCAATGAAAATTTTTACTTTTTTTGTTACATATATTTTATGTTTTGATATACTTTATTCTACCATTTCTTATAAAAAATGGTATTATGTTTTAATATATACTGGTGGATTAAGTATTTTAAGTGTAGTTGTTCAAGCAATACTTAAAAGATTTAGAAAATTATTATTTAATCCGATATTATATTTTTGTTTTAAATCATTGATAATGTTATTATTAATGGTTTTGTTTAATATGAATTTTGATTTTTTTGTTTTTAATAAAGTAATTAATTTGATAATTTTTTATATATTAAGTGTAGGATTATCACTTGTTTTTAATTATTTTATATTAAAGTATAGATTTTCTAGGAGGAGATAAAATGTCAAAATATGAACTTAAGAAATTAATTAGTGATTTAAATTTAAAAGTACTAGCTGGTGAAGAGGGAATTAATATTGAGTTAGAAGATGAAAATGTAACAAGACCTGGTATGGAACTTGCTGGATTTTTCGATTTTTATGAACCAAAACGTGTTTTACTAATAGGTTCTAAAGAGTCTTGTTTTTTAAAACAATTACCCTTAGAAATTGCAAAATCTAGAGTTAAATACTTATTTATGCAACAACCACCTTGTATTGTTGTTTCTAAAAATGTTGAGCTTCCTGATTTCTTTTTAGATTATGCAAATCAATATAAAATATGTGTTTGTAAGAGTGAACTTAGAACTACAGCGTTAAATAGTAAAATATATAGTTATCTACAAGCAGCTTTATCACCTAGAAAGACAGTACATGGAGTTTTAATGGATATTAATGGAATGGGTACATTAATTCTTGGAAAAAGTGGTATTGGTAAGAGTGAAACAGCTTTAGAACTAATTAAAAGAGGGCATCAATTAATAAGTGATGATAGGGTAGATATTTACGAGCGTGAACAAGGATATATCGTAGGAGAATCTCCTGAAATTCTTGAACGTTATATTGAAATAAGAGGTATTGGTATCGTTGATGTTGTTAAGATGTTTGGTGCTGGTGCATTTAGAAAGAGTAAGAGAATTCAACTTGTAGTAGAACTTGAAAATTGGGAACCTGGAAAATATTATGATAGATTAGGGCTTACTAATAATACTATTAAATATTTTGATAGTGATATTGTACATGTAGTTATTCCTGTACTTCCAGGGCGTAACCTTGCACTTTTAGTTGAAAGTGCAGCTTTAAATGAAAAACTTAAGATATTTGGTTATAATTCTGCACTAGAATTTACAACAAATATTAATAACTTAGCTAAGAGAGGAGAAAAAAATGGTGATAAATAGTATTGATCCAGTAGCTTTTTTAGGAATTAGATGGTATGCGATATTTATTTTAATTGGAATAATTATTGCGGTATATATGGGAATTAGAGAAGGAAAAAAATTAGGAATATATTCAGATTTTATATATTGGGGTGTTATATTTTGTGTTCCACTTTCTATTATAGGTGCTAGAGTTTGGTATGTTTTATTCAATCTTAAGGATTTTGATTCATTCGCTGAAATGATAGGCTTTAAGAATGGTGGATTTGAATTATCAGGACTTGCAATTCAGGGTGGGGTAATGGTAGCGATAGTATTTGTGTATTTTTGGTCTAAGAAAAAAAATATCAAAATTTATCGCGTATTTGATATTTTAGCTCCAGGTCTATTTGTTGGTCAAATTTTAGGTAGATGGGGAAATTTCTTTAATCAAGAACTTTATGGACCAGTAGTTGAAAATGTTAGTTTATTTAAAAAGTTATTACCATCATTTATTACTGAAAACATGTTTATAAATGGTTATTATAGACATCCTACTTTTTTATATGAATCATTACTAAATTTGTGTGGATTAATTGTTATTTTGGTATGTCGTAGAAAGTTTAAGAAAATGCAATCAGGTGATACTTTAGGATTTTATCTTTTTTGGTATGGTTCTGTAAGGATTTTTACTGAAGTTTTAAGAATGAGCGGACAAAAAGGTGATCCAATGATGTTAGGTCCTATTCCTGTTAGTATTTTAGTAAGTGTTCTATTTATTATTGCAGGTATTACATTCTTAGTTTTAAAGAGGTTTTTTGGCCCTAAAGAATATTATCAAGATATTTTAGAAGAAGTTAAATCTGAAAAAGTAGATTGTATATTATTTGACCTTGATGGTACATTATTAAATACACAACCACTAATTAATGCGTCTTTTATATATACTTTTTCTCATTATTTTCCGGAACACGAACTTACTGATGAAGAACTTGAGAGTTTTTTTGGCCCTACTTTAAAATATACATTTAGTAGATTTTGTGATGATGAGGAAAAAATTAGTGAAATGATTGAGTATTATAGAGCTTTTAATAAAGCTAATCATGATAGTTATGTCAAACCTTTTGATGGATGTAAAGATGTTATAAGATTACTTCATAAAAAAGGCTATAAACTAGGTATTGTTTCTTCTAAAAAGAAAGAAGTAGTTTTAATGGGAACAAATCTAGCAAAGATAACAGATTATTTTGATGTGATAATTACAGAAGATGATGTTAATGTAGCAAAACCTTCTCCTGAGGGAATAAATAAAGCTTTAGAAATTATTTTTAACGGTCAAGAATGTCGTGCTATATATGTTGGTGATCATCCAAATGATATTAAAGCTGGAAAGAATGCTTCCGTTAAAACATGTGCAGCAATGTATTCAAAAAAAGCAGATGAATTAGAAGAGGAAAATCCTGATTATATGATTTATAGTTTAAATGATATAATAAAGATACTTAATGAATAAGAGGTGTGTTATGTCATTTTCACATGAAATAAAAGATGAGTTATGTCAATTGCCTTTAACAGATACTTTATCACAAATGAGTGAATTAGAGGCCTTAGTTCGCCTTTCAAGTGAGGTCGTGTTGTCTATAGGTAGTATATCTGTTAGTTTTCAAACGGCGAATGCTCAAATTGGAAGAAGATTTTTAACATTACTTAAAAATTATATTAAATGTGATGTAACTTTAGTTAGCAAAAAAGAAAATAAATTGAATCATATGAATATGTATTATGTTAATATTGATTCAATGGCAGATGCGTTAATAGAGGAATTTGCGTTGTTAACAGAAAGTAAGAATAAAGAAGAAATATTAAGTAGTGTTGAGACAAAATCAGCATATTTAAGAGGTGCTTTTTTAGCAAAAGGTTCAGTTAATTCTCCAAAGAATTCAAATTATCATTTAGAAATATATACAAGTAGTGAAGTAGATGCAGTTTTTATTCAAGCTATTATGAATAGTTTTGATTTAAATGCCAAGATAACTAAAAGAAGAGATAATTTAGTTATTTATCTTAAAGAAATTCAAGCGATAAAAGATTTTTTAAGAATTATTGGCGTCAGTAGTGGTGTATTTAAGATAGAAGAAGCTCAAATTGAAAGAGAAGTTAGTGCGAATATTAAACGTCAAATGAATATTGATGAAGCTAATGATCAAAAAACATTAAGCGCTGCTAAAGAACAAATAAAGAATATAAGAATTGTTGAATATAATTATCCACTTGAAGAAATTGATGGTAAGATATTATTAATTATGAAAGTAAGAAAACAAAATCCTGAAGCTTCTTTAAATGAATTAATTGATATTCTTCATAATGAATATGATGAAAATATTACAAAATCAGGACTCAATCATCGTTTTAGAAAAATTAAAGAATTAGCTTTAAAAATAGAAGAAGAATAAAAAATGGCAAGTAATATAAAATAGACCCTATAATAAAATAGACCCTACAAAGTAGAATCTACACCTTTTTTTGATGTGTCTACTTTATAGGGTCTATTTTAATGAGTTAGACATTTTTCTATTCTATTTTGTAGCCGTTTCTTACAAAGAATAATCCTATATTAAATAAAGCACAAATACCGATTATTATATAAATTATTTTTGTAATAATGCTACCTTCTTGAAAAAAGAATGTTACTAAGTTGAAATCTAATAGACCTATTAATGCCCAGTTAATACCACCAATGATGGTAAGTACTAACGCTATTTTTTGTACTATAAGCATTTATAATCACCACCACTTATATTATTTTAAATTTTATAAATTTTATGCATATTTAATTTTATTAGTACATAAGTTTAAGTAGAATTAGAGGGTGAAAATATGAAGAAATTATTTTCTTTAGTGTTTATGTTGTTGTGTCTTGTATCGTGTAAAGATAAGAAATCGAGTGAAGATATTGTAAATAGTATTTGTGAAACTGTTTTAAATTGTGATAGCTATAAATCTGTCGCAACGTTAAAAAATAATAGTGATAATGGTAATGTGTTTAATATAGAAACGTTATATATGAAAGGTGGATATTATAAAGTTACCTACAATAATTCTACTAACAGTACTAAACAAATTATTTTAAAGAATAATGATGGTGTTTTTGCGCTTACACCTTCGATATCAAAACAATTTAAATTTGAATCATTATGGCCAGATAATGGATCGCATATTTACATGCCTACTTCTATAATAAATGATTATAAAAAAGATGAGAATAGAGAAGTATTAGAAGAAAATGGAAATTTGATTTTGAGCTCCGCTATTTCACATAAGACACATGATAATTATAAATATCAACATATTGTAGTTAATCCTAAAAAAAATGCGATATGCGAAGTAAATTATTATGATGATAATAAAAATATAGTATGTACTGTAAATTATGATAGTATAACGTTTAATTTAAATCTTTCAGTAGCGGATTTTAATCCATCTAATGTTATTAATGTTGAAATAGATTCAACAGGAGAAGGTAGCGTAGCGAAAATTGATGGAAATATTGAAGTTGGTTATATAATTGAAGGATCTAAACTTATTTCTAATAATGATTCGATCTTCGTATATCAAGGACAGCTTAATTATACAATCGCTGTATCTGATATTATATCTGATGATTATTTAGGAGTTAGTAGGATTTATAATGATTTTCTTTTAAGTAACAAAGGATTAATTTTTAAAAATGAGAATAGTATGACGCTTTTATATCAAAATAAGGAAATTCAAGTTTTATCTAGCGATATATCTGATGCTGAAATTATTAATATATTCAATTCAATCTCATTTATTTGACCTCATAGAAGGTCTTTTTATTTATAATTCCTTGATAATTCTAAAATATTCATATATAATATAAAAGTATATTTATAAGGAGCTGACTTAAATGGCAAGAAATGTAAAAAAAGTAAAAATACAAAGAAAACGTAGTAAGAAATTTTGGGCAATATTATGGAGCTCTATCGTTGGTGGTGTTATATTACTAGCAACAGCTATTACTTTAATTTGCGTTTTTGTATTAAATAAAGATGAAGAAACATATCAACACTTTGATTCCATAAAATCAAATGCCTCAATTTCATATGATTCTTTATTAGATACAGTAAATGAAGATAGATATGAACATTTATTTATTTATTACTGGGATACTTCTTTAGATCCTGAAAATAATAAAACAGATAAAGAAAAAGAAGAAAAGGTAATTAGTTTATATAATGCTGTAGAAGCATATAATTTATTAAATAAAGAAGAAACTGTTGCGTTCTTCTTACTTGAAACAACTACTACACCAGGTTCTTCTGCTTTAACAGATGAAACATTAGGTAATATTGAAACATCTAATCAATTAGTTTATATGTATGGTGGTCAATTAAAAGATTATGAGTATGGAAATACTAAGGGTGACGATATGTCAGGAGATAGTGTTTCAGAATTAACATCTGCGATTGCGTTTGTTAGAAATTTATCAAAGTAATATAAGGCGTCTTTGGCGCCTTTTAAGTTATAGGAGATGATAATATGAATGAAGAAATATTAAAAAGTATTGCATTGGAAATAGGGGTAACATATAATCATGCGCTTGTTGTACTAAATATGTTAGAAGAAGGTGCAACCGTTCCGTTTATCGCGAGATATAGAAAAGAACAAACAGGTGGAATGGATGAGAATCAAATAAGAGAAATTCAAAAAGCATATGAATATGAAGTTAATTTACTTAAAAGAAAAGAAGATGTAATTAGACTTATTGATGAAAAAGGTATGCTTACAGATGATTTAAAAAATAAGATAATGTCATCTTCAAAGTTAGTTGAAATAGAAGACTTATATCGACCATATAAAGAAAAGAAAAAGACAAAGGCCACAGAGGCGATTGCGTTAGGTCTTGAGCCACTCGCGAAAATAATAATGTCTTTTCCAAAGTGGATTATAAAAGATGAGGTTTCATCTAAATTTTTAACAGATAAAGTAAAAACAATAGATGAAGCTCTACAAGGCGCTTCATATATAATTGCCGAATGGATTAGTGATAATGCATATTATAGAAAAGCAATTAGAAACAATATGAATAGATACGGTGTTATTCTTACTAAGCTTAAGAAAAACGCAGTGGATGAGAACGAAGTATATAAGAATTACTATGATTACAGTGAAACTATTAGTACTATTAAATTACATCGTATTCTTGCGATAAATAGAGCTGAAAATGAAAATGTAATATCTGTATCAATTGATACAGATAAAGAAAAAGATATCGCCTTTTTAAAATCTAAAATAATAAAAAAAGAGGATACAACCTTTATAGATGAAATAAACTTTGCGATAGAAGATGCATATAAAAGGCTAATATTGCCTTCTATTGAAAGAGAAATTCGTGCAGAGCTAAAAGAAAAGGCAGAAGAGAATGCGATAAGTATTTTCTCAATGAATTTAAAAAATTTATTACTACAAGCTCCTATTAAAGGTAAAGTTGTTTTAGGTGTAGACCCTGCGTTTAGAACTGGTTGTAAACTTGCGGTTATTAATGAACTTGGTGCTGTTTTAGATAAAGGTGTAATATATCCTAATGAAAAAGTAAAAGGATTGACTGTTGATGATGCGCTGCTTAAAAAGAGCGAAAATGTCATAGTATCATTAGTAAAAAAATATGATATTGATTTAATTGCCATAGGAAATGGTACAGCTTCCAGAGAAACAGAAACGTTTATAAGTGATGTTATAAATAAAAATAAATTAAATGTTAAATATGTTATTGTAAGTGAAGCGGGAGCTTCGGTTTACAGTGCATCAGCAATTGCACAAGAAGAATTTCCAGATTATCATGTTGAGGAACGTAGTGCAGTAAGTATCGCAAGAAGATTACAAGATCCACTTGCGGAACTTGTGAAAATTGATCCTAAATCAATAGGAGTTGGTCAATATCAACATGATGTTGTTCAAAAGAAGTTGTCTGAATCACTTGAAAATGTTGTGGTAGAGGCTGTTAATAAAGTTGGAGTTGATGTAAATACTGCATCTGTTAGTTTACTTAATTATGTTTCAGGGGTGTCTAAGTCTATCGCAACTAATATTGTTAATTATAGAAACACTAATGGAAAATTTAAAACAAGAACTGAATTGTTAAAGGTATCTAAATTAGGTGCTAAAACTTATGAACAATGTATTGGATTTATGAGAATACCTGATGGTATGGAACAATTAGACCATACGTCAATTCACCCCGAAAGTTATGATAAGGCTCGTCAAATAATGAAGAAATTAGATATAACAAAATTAGGGGATGATGATACAATTGAAAAAGTTAAAAACGCATCAGTTGAACAACTTCATAAAGAATTATCTATCGACATGTATACTTTAAATGATATTTTAGATGCGTTTGTAGCACCAACGAGAGATCCGAGAGAAGAATATAGCCAACCTAAGTTAAGAGACGATATAAAGCATTTTGAAGAGCTTAAAATAGGGGATGAACTTGAAGGTACTGTAAGGAATGTCGTTGATTTTGGCGCATTTGTCGATTGTGGTGTTAAATATGATGGATTAGTCCATATTTCGAAGATATCAAAAAACTATATAAAACATCCAAGTGATGTTTTAAATGTTGGTGATTTAGTTAAGGTTTATGTAATAGATGTTGATCTAGATAAACATAAGTTGTCATTGTCAATGATAAAGGAATAATTATTAATTTAATATGTAAATGATCAGGCATTCATTATAGAAAATAGTACTTGACATAGGTAGTGTTTATTGGTATAATGAAAAGGCTTGGTTATGGAGTAGTACTCAAGAGGCTCAAGAGGCTTCCCTGCTAAGGAAGTAGACTGGGTAACTGGTGCATGGGTTCGAATCCCATCTACTCCGCCATTTTAAAAAAGTATAGGTTTGATACGATAAGTGTCAGACCTTTTTTCTTTATATAAAGGAGTTATTTTCTTATTTGTAATGTAATTATTTGTTTTGTATGAGCATCATTTAGTTCGTATTTGATGGATTTTTATTTTACTCAAGGAACTGCAGGATGAAAGATTTTTATTCTTGCATCTGAATAGAACTATTACGGTAGTCATAAATTGGT
>CAZJSR010000003.1:0-98187 GCA_964548855.1 uncultured Anaeroplasmataceae bacterium
TACTACACTTGAACATAAGACAGTTATAGAAGAAATAGAAATATAGAAATCACCTTCGGGTGATTTTTATATTATATTTATAAATTAAGATTAAAAAATGTGGAATTATGTTAATTTTGTTAATTCTTGATTATTTATATAAATTAGGTATAATTAATTGTAGGCAAATTTGAAAGGAAGATATCTTATGTGGAAAAAAATAGTATATTATGCTGGAATGATTGTTGTGGGAATATTATTCATGATGGCATTTTCAATGGTCCAAATAGAAAATACATATAAAAAATTAGTAAAAGATTCAATTAAGAGTGATGATTACAAATCTATATTAGCTTTATATAATAAATATGGTAATAATAACGCAGTATATGAAAAAGAAGTAAATGGAACAACGATAAAGGTTTTTGAAACTGCATCTTTAAGAACATTAGATGATGAGAATGATAAAGAATATTCTAATCTAGATATAGAATATTCAATATTCTTAGTTAATAATTCATTTAAGACAGTAGACGCTCAAACATCTGATGGAAAAACTTATAATAAAAGAGGATTTAAGGTAGAAAATTTTTCATATTATAATAACGGTTTTACTGATGGATTTGTTTTAAAAGAAGATTCTAATGATTATGAAGCAAATAGTAAGATATATGGTAAATATAGTCTATTTGTTGATACTTCTAGTTTAAATGTTATTCAGTATACAATTCCTTATGAATTTATGGCTTCAAATGGAATTGAAAGTTTTACTAAAATTGAACTTATTAATCCAGTTGGAGATGTAGATGTTAGTATTGAATATAATTTTGATTATAAATCTGATTTCTTTACTAAAGTATGTGAAATAAAAGATAAACACAATACATCATCAAAGAAAAATGATTTTAATGAATTTAATGAATTATATCCAACTTGGGAAAAAGAATTTAGAAGTGTAGATGGATATGTTTGTGATTATAAACAAAGCGATATATTTGGAGCATCATTCTATATTAAACTAGTGGCTATGTTATTATGTTATATACTAATTATTCTTGCGATTGGTGATATTTTAGTAGGTAAAAAGAGAATTATTAAATTCTTTAAAAATATTAGCCAAGGGCATAAAGATGATAATAGTAATATTATTAAAGCCGAAGCTAAAGTAGTAAATGAAGATGTAGATTTAGATAAATAATTGAGGTTTATATGAAGATAAGAAAAGCGATAATTCCTGCTGCAGGATATGGTACAAGGTTTTTGCCTGTAACTAAAGCAGTTGCTAAAGAAATGTTACCAATAATTGATACTCCTGCGATTGAATATATAGTAAGAGAAGCCCTTGATAGTGGTATAGAAGATATTTTAATAATAGTTAGTTCAAATAAAAATTCAATAATTGATTATTTTGATAATA
This sequence comes from uncultured Anaeroplasmataceae bacterium, assembly GCA_964548855.1. Lineage (GTDB taxonomy): Bacteria > Bacillota_I > Bacilli_A > Acholeplasmatales > Anaeroplasmataceae > UBA3206. The sequence continues at coordinate 1,397 of CAZJSR010000003.1, forward strand.
ATTTTGAGCTTGAATATCAATTAAAACAAAAAAATAAAATAGAAGAATTAAATAAAATATGTGAACTTCCAAATAAAGTGAATATTCATTTTGTAAGACAACATGAACAATTAGGATTAGGTCATGCGGTTTTATGTGCAAAAACATTTGTCGGAAATGAACCATTCGCACTACTTTTAGGTGATGATGTTTATGTTGGAAACAATAAACCAGTTCTAGCTCAATTAATTGATGCTTATGAAAAAACAGACGCATCAATTATTGGTACATTAGAAGTAAATGATGAAGATGTAAGTAAATATGGAATTTGTGACCCAATGATTAGTGTTGAAAAAGGATTGAGTTTACTCAAAGATGTTGTGGAAAAACCTAAACTTGAAGATGCTCCATCTAGAAGTGCAATAGGCGGAAGATATATTTTAGATAGTGCAATTTTTAGTTATTTAGAAAATCAAGAGTGCGGTGTAGGTGGAGAAATTCAACTTACTGATTCTATTAGAAGAATGATGGAAAAATATAAGGTATATTCACTTGATATTGAAGGTAGAAGATATGATATTGGAAGTAAAATTGGATTTATTGAAGCCACTATTGATTTTGCTTTAAAAAGAGATGATTTAAAAGACGCTTTAAAAAAGATTATAGAAAAAAAGAAACTGTGAACAAAATCACAGTTTTTATTTTCTACATTCGTCTATTATTTTTATTAAAATATTTATAGCAAATTCAATATCATCTAGTGGAATAGAATTATAACCAATTATTATTTTATTACATTTTTTATTATCAAAGAAATAATCATCCATTAAAGATATGTCTATTTTTTCTTCTTTAGTACGTAATTTAAATAGTTCTTTATTTAAATTATCTACTTCAATTATTAATGATAAATAGCTATTTTCATAATCAATTTTTATATCTTTATTTTCTAATATCTCAATTATCTTATTTCTTTTTTGTTTATATATCACTTTTGTTTTGTTAATATGTCTACTATAATATCCTTTATTTATGAATTCATTTAAAACCAGTTGATCAAGTGTAGAAACAGTAGAAGAATAGTAATAATATTTTTCATCGTAGAGTTTTAAAAGTTTATCAGGTAATATCATATATGATATTCTTAGTGCAGGAGTAATGGTTCTTGAATAAGTTGAAAGAAGTATAGTATTTTCAGGTATTAAATTATAAAGATATAAAGATTTATTAGATAAATATTTAAATTCACTATCGAAATCATCTTCAATAACATATCTTTTTTCATTTATCCATTTAGATATCTCGAGTTTTCGTAATAAACTCATCTTAACTCCTGTTGGAAACTGATTATCAGGCGTTATATATATTATATCAGCATCTAAATTATTTATCTTTATTCCTTCATTATCTAAATCACAATATATAATTTCTTTATTATTATTTTTAAGGATTCTTGCGACTTTATCATATCCAGGATTTTCAATTGCGTATACTTTCGCATCTAATATTGTACTAAGAAGTGTTAGAAGATATTCTATACCACTTCCTATTATGATATTTTTAGGATTAACTCTGATTCCTTTAGATTCATATAAATAAGAAGCTATAGTATTTCTAAGAAGAATAGACCCTTTATTTTGTGATTTACTTATTACGTTATTTTCGTTATATAAAATTTCTTTATTTAATTTGTTCCAAGTATAATATGGAAATATTGAAGGATCAATATTTTTAGTTGTAAGATTATATTTATATTTAATAGAGTCATCTTTTAAGGGTTCATATAGGGTATTATTTATAATCTCAAGATTATATGGAGAAACATAATATCCTTTTTTTTCTATGGATGTTATAAGACCTTCATCTAACAATAAATTATATGATTGAATAATGGTATTTTGACTAATATCTAACAGTTGTGATAAGTGCCTTTTTGTTGGTAGTTTAGCATTAGGAGCTAAATTACCATTTAATATATTTTCTTTTATATAATTATATAAAGTGATATATTTTGTTTCGTTTTTGGTAAAAATAATATTAAACTTCATTTTTTCACCTCTGGTACCAAAAAATAATGGCAATCTGATACTTTCCTTGGTATCAGTTCAGGTATATTATACTAAATGTAAAGATAAAATGAAAGAAGGAATATTATGAATAAAACCCAACAAAGATTAAATAAGGTGATTTTACTTGCGATGTTTAGTGCACTTTGTTGTGCAGGTGTATTTGTACAAATAAAGATGCCTGCAGGAGATATGGTGCATTTAGGAAATTTTGTAATGATAACTGCGGCTTTATTACTAGGAGGTATTGAAGGAGGAATTGTAGGTTCTCTAGGAATGGGACTTTATGATCTTATTTTTTATACGTCTAAGCCATCAACTATTATTAGAACGTTTATTTTAAAGTTTTTAATAGGGTTTATAGTAGGTAGTTTATTTAGATATATTATAAAAAGAAAGAAAAATGTTAAAACATATACTTTTGTTTTAAGCGCTATATTTTTAGTATTATTTATTGTTTCGCTTACCTTTATTATTTTAGGTGAGAACTCTGGATTTAAAAGTACATATGTTTTAAATCTATTTAATAAAACAACGAAGCTTACGATAAGTTATTATATACCTATATTTACATTTATATTTATGGTAGGACTATTGTTAGTTGGTATATTTATAAATAAATTTAATAATAGAACAAAAGCTGCACTTTTTGCGATTACAGTTGCGGTTTTGGTTAATATTTTAGGAGAATTTATTCTAAGATGGTTTTTAGAAGGAATAATGGTATCTGACTTTAAAACATCATTAGTTACTGCAACATCAAAAATACCTGGTTCATTAATTACTGGAGTTGTGAGTGTTATTTTATCAGCTTTGATATATGAACCTATATATAAAGCAGTAAAGAATACAAAATTAATTGACGATGTTGATGTGGAGGAAATAGATGAATAAGGCGATTCTTTTTTTGAAAAATAATAAACAATATATATTTATAATTATAGGATTTATCATTTGTATACTTCTAACCGCAACAATTATATATTTAAATAAAACGGTATTTACTAAGGAAAATATTAAACTTATCCCCTCTTTAGATAATGTAAAAATTGTTGTAAATAATATAATTGGAATATCTGATGGTATTGTAGTTTTTTCTACTTTCGTGCTATTATTAAATAGTAGGTGATAGGATGAAAATTTTATATAATGAAGACTTTAAAGACTTTCCTTTAGAAGAACTACCTTATGATAAAGGTCATACAGCTTTAGGCGAATACCACAGTATAATAAACGAAGGATATTTTGGTAATTGGTATGATCCAATTTGTAATCATCAATGGCGTAGTCAAGATGGAAGTTGGATAATTACAAATTATGATAATAAACGCTTCTTAACACAAAATAGAGGAGATTATTGTTTTGATAGTTTTAAATCTGTTAGCAGTCTTTTAATTATTAAAGATACATTTTATAGTGAATATAATCTATCTGTAAAAATAAGATCACTTGACATAAGACAATTTGTAGGAGTTGTGTTTAGTTATATAACTTCTAGAAATTATTATAGTGTTTCTTTTAAAGAAAATATAATAAGACTTTATTATAGAAATCAAGAGGATATTAAAATTATCTCAGAAGCAAATTTTGATTTTGATGAATATGAATTATATGATTTTAAAATTCACGTTGGAAAAAATGTAGAAGTATTTATAAACGGTATTTTAATTTTAGAAGGAAGTATTGATTATAAACATGCAAAGTGCGGTATAATCGCAAAAGGGGCATCAAGATTTACTGATTTTATAATATCAATGGATGATAATGATTATGAAAATCATTTAAAGATTAAAAAAGAAATTCATGAAAAATTAACTATTAAACAAAAAGAGTATGCACCTGTTAAATTGATGCATAAAATAAATTTAAAAAATGGCGGTTCTGCAAGGCAATTTAGAATAGCGCATAAAGAGAATGGTGAGATTTTCTTTATTTTTGCCCAACATCAAAAAATGATTATGAGAGACTCATATGCTCAAATATCATGTTTAAGTGCAATCGATTTATCAGGGAATATAATGTGGCAAATTGGTGAATCTAATAATAGTAATAATAATACTCAAATTAGTTGTGATTTACCATTTCAAGTAAGTGATATAAATAATGATGCAAAAGATGAATTAATATATAGTCGAGATTTTTATGTATATATAATAGATGCTGAAACTGGTAAGGAAATTAAAAAGATGAAAACACCTAAAAGTGATGATCTATTTGGTTTGTATCCTTATTCTAGACTTAATGTAGATGCAATAAGAGTAGCGGATTTTAGAGGTCTTGGTTATCAAGGTGATTTTATTATAAAAGATAGATATAAAAATGTATTTGCATATGATGGAGATTTTAATTTACTTTGGAGATATAATTTAAAAAATACGGGACATTTTCCATATATCTATGATTTTGATGGTGATGGTTTTGATGAAATGTTTGTTGGATATTCATATGTTGGTCATGATGGAACAATAAAATGGTCACTTCCAATAGATAGTGATCACACTGATGAAATAATATATATTAATACATTAGAATCAGAACCTAAAAGACTATATCTAGCTTCAGGTAATGAAGGATTTAATATATGTAATATGGATGGTAGCATTTATAAACATAATGAAATTGGCCATGCTCAAAGAATAAGTATTGCTAAATATGATAAAAATAAAGAAGGACTTCAAATATGCGTTACTTCATTTTGGGGTGCAAATGATATAATTTATATGTTTGATGCTCATGGGAATAAATTATGTGAAAAAGAAATGGAATGTAATGGTAATGTTATAACTCCTGTTGCATATGATGGTAATAATGTACTTATATTATCATCTTCATTTTTAGGTCTTTTAGATTCAAAGTTTGATAGTGTTGTTAAATTTCCAAATGATGGCCATCCTACGCTTTGTGCAGATGCAATTGATATAGATAATGATGGGATTAGTGAAATATTGTTGTGGGATCAATATAATATGTATATTTATAAATCATCAGAGTTTAAAACAAATGTGAAATATGAAAAATACCCAGATAATGCGATGAGTAATTATCGTGGAGAATTTTTGAAAAATATAGAATAGAAAGATAGGACGTTTTGTCCTATTTTTTAACATTATTTCACACAATTAAAAACTTTACTTGGTAAAGTATTTATGCTAAAATTTCATAGTAAAAGAGGTGATTATTTTATGACATATGGTGAATTAATACAACAATCCTTGTATAAATTATCAATGAAAAATAAACATGATTTTTCTTTAAGTAATATGAAAGAAAAATTTCCCGACTTATCTCATCAAGAAATTAGGTTATTAGTTACTATTTTTGTAAGTAGTACTAGAAATGAAAAAATATCAGCTTCATATTTAGCTAAAACTTATGGTGTAACTACAGCAGCGATTATGCATAAACTTGAAATATTAGAAGATTGTGGATATATCATAAGAAAACAAGATGAAATGGATAAGAGAATTAAATATATTGAAATAAGTGATAAATTAAAAGAATGTACATCAGATTTAAAAACTTATAACGATAAAAACATTGAAAATATCGTTAAAGTACTTGGAGATGAAGATTCTAAAACACTTATTAGGATTTTAAATAAATTAATTGATTCAAAGGAGATATAATATGTTGAAATTACTAAAAAGATTTAGATGGTATTATTGGGTATTTATAGTTATCATTATAGCTTTAGTATTCTTACAAGTATCATTAGACTTAGAAATCCCTGATTATGTATCTAAAGTATTAGCACTATCATATTCTAATAGCCCAAATGCTAATAAAGAAATGTTAGAAAATGGTATTTATATGGTATCATTTGCACTATCAAGTATGTTATGTACAGTAATTGTAGGTTTTCTTGCAGCAAAAATTGGTTCTGGATTTAGTCATGATTTAAGAAGAGATGTTTATAAACAAGTTCAATCTTTTTCACTTGAAGAAATAGACAAGTTTAAAACATCATCATTAATAACAAGATCTACTAATGATATAACACAAGTTCAAATGGCTGTTGTAATGTTTTTAAGAATGGCAATTGCTGCGCCACTTCAAGCAATAAAGGGGATTATAAAAGCTGTAGATAGCGCAATTGGTCTTGAATGGGTTATTATCACTTCGGTAATTATATTAGTTTTAATTATGGTTCTATTATATGCGCTTGTAATGCCTAAATTTACTAAGGTACAAAAATTAACAGATAATTTAAACTTAGTTACAAGAGAAAATTTAACAGGATTACGTGTTGCGAGAGCATATAATGCAACTAATGTGCAAAAAGAAAAATTTGATGAAGCAAATACAAAAATGACTAAAACAAATACTTATATTAATAGATGTATGTCATTATTAATGCCATCAATGACACTCTTAATGAATGGTACAAGTTTAGTTATTATTTGGTTAGGTGCTACATTAGTAAATGAAAGTAAAACAGATATTGCAAGAGTGTTTGCGTTCCAACAATATGCGATGATGATTATTATGTCATTTATGATGTTATCAATGTTATGTATAATTATACCTAGAGCATTTGTTTCAGGTAAGAGAATTAATGAAGTTCTTGAAACTAATTCTAAGATTTTAGATAAAGAAGAAGTATATGATATAAATAAATTAAAATCTAAAGAGGCTTTAGATATTGAATTTAAAAATGTTTCATTTAGATATGCATCAGGCGATGAAGATGTACTTGAAAATATATCATTTAAAGTTAAAGAAGGTACAACAACCGCAATAATTGGTGGTACTGGATGTGGAAAAACAACGTTAATTAATTTAATACCTAGATTATATGATACGACTAGTGGAGAAGTGTTAATTAATGGTGTAAATGTAAGAGACTATAATCAAAAAGAATTACATGATATTATCGGGTATGTTCCTCAAAAAGCTGTGCTATTTAGTGGAAATATTGTCTCAAATTTAGAATATGGGAAAGATAACGCAACTGAAGATGAATTAAGAAATGCTCTTGATATATCTCAAGCAAGTGAATTTGTTTATGCAAATGAAATGGGAACTAAAACGCCTATAAGCCAAGGTGGAAAAAATGTTTCAGGTGGACAAAAGCAAAGACTTTCAATTGCAAGAGCGATTATTAAGAAACCAAAAATCTATATTTTTGACGATTCATTTAGCGCTCTAGATTATAAAACAGATTTAAAACTTAGAACAGCTTTAAATAACGAATCGAAGGCTACAAATATTATAGTAGCTCAAAGAATAGGTACAATTCTAAATGCTGATCAAATCATTGTTCTTGATGAAGGTAAGATTGTTGGAATAGGAAAACATGAAGATCTTATTGAGAATTGTGATGTTTATAAAGAAATTGCATTATCTCAAATGTCAGAAAAAGAATTAAATATAAAGGAGGCTAAATAATGACTAATTCAAACCAAAAATCAAGTAAGAAATCAGTAGTTAAATTAGGTAAATATTTAAAGCCTTATCTTATAATTATAATAATAGCAGCCATTTTAAATATTGGTGGAGCTATTTGTACAGTTTTAGGACCTAGGTTTTTAGGAAAAATTACAACAGAATGCCAAATGGCATTGTTACAGAATCGACTTGTTGATTTATCTTATGTAAAGAAGATTGGAATAATTTTAATAGTAATTTATTCCGTTTCAGCAATTTGTGCATTTATGGCAAACTTCTTAATAACAGGAGCTGTACAAAGAGCATCTAAAAGGATTAGAACAGATATATCTGAAAAAATAAATGCTTTACCTCTTAGATATTTTGATTCAAGACCATATGGAGATGTTTTATCAAGAGTAACAAACGATGTTGATACAATTAGTCAAAATTTAAATCAATCATTAAATCAAGTAATATATGCAGCATCATTACTAATTGGAGTTACAACAATGATGGTTACAACATCATGGGTACTTTCATTAGTAACTATTGCGGTACTTCCTATTTCATTGATATTAATGGGATTAGTTATGAAGTTTAGTCAAAAGCATTTCCGTAGTCAACAACAAACTCTTGGTACATTAAATGGGCATATAGAAGAAATGTACGCTGGACAAAATATTGTTAAGGTATTTAATAAAGAAGAAGATAACCTAAAAGATTTTGATAATATCAATGATTCACTTGAAAAGAGCGCATTTAAAAGCCAATTCTTATCAGGACTTATTATGCCAATAATGAGTTTTGTAGGAAACTTAGGATATATAGCTATTGCGATTATAGGTGGAAAATTAACTTTAACAAAAAATATGTCATTAAGATTAGGTCTAGGAGATGTACAAAGTTTTATCCAATACTCTAGATTATTCAATCAACCTATTCAAACATTAGGACAATTATCATCAACACTTCAAAGTTGTGGAGCTGCAACTGAGAGAATAATGGAATTCTTAAGTGAAGAAGAATTAGAAAAAGAAGATGTTAAAATAGTTCTTAATAAAGAAGATGTAAAAGGTGAAATTGAATTTAACCATATAAAATTTGGATATTTACCTGAAAAAGAAATTATTCATGATTTCTCATGTAAAATTCTTCCAGGTCAAAAGGTTGCGATTGTAGGACCTACAGGCGCAGGTAAAACAACTATGGTTAATTTGCTTATGAGATTTTATGAAATTAACGGTGGAAGTATTAAAATAGATGGTGTAAGCACAAAAGATATAACAAGAGAAAATGTTGCTTCACTTTTTGGAATGGTACTTCAAGATACATGGCTTTTTGAAGGAAGCATTATGGATAATTTAAGATATGGAAATCAAAATGCAACTTATGAAGAAGTTAAAGAAGCTTGTAAGTCATGTCATATCCATCAATTTATTAAATCGCTAAGCGGAGGATATAATCATATTTTAGATGAAAATGCGAATGTATCACAAGGTCAAAAACAATTAATGACTATCGCAAGAGCAATGATTGAAAATGCGCCAATGTTGATTCTTGATGAAGCGACATCAAGTGTAGATACACGTACAGAGATATTAATTCAAAAAGCTATGGATAAATTAATGGAAGGAAGAACAAGTTTCGTTATTGCTCATAGACTTTCAACAATTAAAAATTCTGATATTATTTTAGTTATGAAAGATGGAAATATTATTGAATCTGGAAATCATGATGAATTAATAAAAAAGAATGGATTCTATGCAGAATTATATAATTCACAATTTGCGAATCAATAAGGCTTGATTATTCAAGTCTTATTGTTTTATTAAGACAAACTAATAAAATGAATAGAACTAAAATTAATACAAACATCTTAATCACCACTTTAAAATATGAAAAAAATTACAAATTGTGATTAAAAACGGTTACATTTCTTATGCAAACGTTTACTTGAAAAAATATATTGATAAAGTGTATAAAATGTTTATAATACTATATGTATTCACGTTTTTTATTAGTGAATCATTCCTACAATCTTTTCTTTTTTACATGCCAACATTGTTGGCATTATTTTTTTAATTAAATGTTGTATAATAAAAAGGGGTGACTTGATTGTGTTTGAAAGTATATTAGGATGTTCTATTGAAAAAGCAATACTATCTAATCCAACTCTAGATAAATATAAAAAAGTAAGAGTTAAGAAGATATTAATAAAAAATGAAAAAATGTATCAAATTGAAGCATTTACAAAAACTCAAGTTTTTCATGAAAATAAAAATGAAATTGATATAATATCTTCATTAGAAGAATATATGAAATATTTTAGACAAGCAGAAATATGGACGACTGATTTTTATTATGCATATAAAATAACATCAAAAGGAAAAATTTTGACAACAAAAAAATCATGTAAAACAAATTTGGAAATAATGAATCATAACAGAGATAAAGACTACATTATAAAAGAAGGAATGATTGTTCCAGCACTTATAGATCTTAATGTAATGACAAATGATGGAAAAGTAGTAAAAGCTTATTATGATAAATATAAACAAATCAATAAGTTCTTAGAGATCATTGATAAGACTATAGGTTATGAAGAGAAATTAAACATAATAGACTTTGGTTGTGGAAAAAGTTACTTAACGTTTGTTTTATATTATTATTTAGTAGAAATAAAGAAAATAAATGCAAATATTATAGGATTAGATTTAAAAGAAGATGTTATAAATAATTGTAATGAAATTGCCAAAAAATATGGGTATAATAATCTTAACTTTGAAATAGGTGATATTTCATTATATAAACCTAAAAATAATGTAGACATGATTATTACTCTTCATGCATGTGATACTGCCACTGATGCAGCATTATATCATGCGATAAAACTTAAGGCTAAATATATATTAAGTGTTCCATGTTGTCAACATCAAATAAATCAAGAACTAAAAAAAGATGTATTGCCACTTATGAATAAATATGGATTAATAAAAGAAAGATTTTCAAGTCTTTTAACTGATAGTATAAGAGCTAATATATTAGAATACTATGGATATAAAGTCAATGTTATGGAATTCATAGATTTTATACATTCTCCTAAAAATATATTAATAAAAGGTGTATTAACAAATACACCAAATGAAACTTTAAAAGAAGATATTGAATCATTATTAAAAGAATATAAAATAACACATGCGTTATATGATATGTGCTTTAAAGAATAAAATCACGAAAAAATTCGTGATTTTATTTTAATTTAGGACTTTATGTTCAAGTCTTAATTTATCTGCAATCATAGCGATGAATTCACTATTTGTTGGCTTACTTTTATTATAAGAAATAGTATATGAGAATATAGCAGAAATTGCATCTACATTTCCTCTATTCCATGCAACTTCGATAGAATGTCTAATTGCTCTTTCAACACGAGAAGATGTTGTTTTATATTTCTTTGCGACCATAGGGTATAATACTTTGGTAATAGAACCTAATATATCAATATTATTATATACCATAGTAATAGATTCTCTTAAATACATATACCCCTTAATGTGTGCAGGTACACCTATTTCGTGTAATAAATTTGTTATTTCTTGGTCTAAATTGATTTCATCTTTCTCTTCAATTAAATTAAATCCTTCTTTTTTCTTTTTTACAGCAGGCTTAGTGATATTTGTAATCACATCGAGTAAGTGACTTAATTCAACGGGCTTAATAATAAAATAATCAGCACCTAATTCACTAGATCTTGCGATAAGTGACTCATTATTAAAAGCAGTTAGCATAATTATTTTATTAGGTCGCATATAATTATTAGGGTTTTTATTTAATTCTTCTAATACTTTTATACCATCGACTTCCGGCATAAAAATATCTAATAATAAAATATCAACCTGATTCCTTTCTAAATGACTAAGTAATTGCCTTCCTGATGTAAAAACCTTTGATACTTCTATTCCGCTTTGGACATTAAGGAATTCAGTAACCATTAGTATTAATTCCTTATTGTCATCTGCAAGTACTACCTTTGACATACATATTCCTCCTCACTATGTCAATATAATATAATTAAAAATATCAAACTACAAGAAAAAATGATTATTTTTTTAATTATATTAATTATATAAAATTTTGCAACATCACCGTGTCACAAAACAAATTTTATATCATTCCTATGTCGAAAGGTGTCGAATTACATAAAATTCGAATTATTTTTTAAATATATTTTCTTTTTTGTATTTATTAGCTTCTTCTTTAGTAAGATGTTTTCCCCAAGAAAGAAAAGAAGAAGTATCTATATTTGTATTATATTCTTCAAATCTTGCGGTTTTATCTCTTGAAGAACCATTCCATTTATTCCAACCTTCTTTTTTTACGACATTATTTAATATAGTACTATTAATTAATGTAACCTTTCCATAATCACGCCAAGGTCTAGCTAAGAACATAGATTCTTCTTTTATACCACTGAAAGTACAGTTAAAGCATGTAAAACCAAATTCTTGGTCTTCATTATGCGATGGAGCGAAGAAATATCCTTGTGTATCTGATATTGAGTGGAAGTGGCAATTTTCGAAAATTGAAACACCTGCACCAAATATATAATCAACATCGCCTTCAATATAACAATCTTTATAATATTGTCTAGAATAATTTGGAGTTAATTCATCTTCTTCTAAGAATCCTATATATTTTGTTTGAAGGTTTATAGGAAGCGGTCCGCAAAATAATGTATCTTGTGCACTAATAAGGTTTGAATTATATAAATTGAAATTATCTCCAAGTACATGTAATGCGACGGCTTGTCCATAAGTAGACGAAGGAACAGATAGATTTTTTATAGTTAAATCCTTAATTGTAACATTTTCGCCTAAAACCATTATTGTATAAGTTCTAAAAGTATTATATTCTTTATTATCTTTGTGTATTTTGGGACTCCAATCTTTGTTCTCGATAATAGTATTATCTATACCTTTTCCTACGATTGTGATATTATTTTTAGTTATTTTTAATTTCTCGCTATAGACACATTTATCTAATATAATAGTGTCTCCTTCGTTAGAATTATTAATTGCTTCTGCAATTGATTTATATTTAGAAACTAATATTTCCATCATGTACACCTCTTTCTAAAGACATTATATCATGAATTGTATATCATAAATAAACAAATAAAAAATAAAACATAAAAAAATATGCTAAAAATGGCTATATTACCTAAAAAATTAACATTTTATAAAATAAACGAAATCGTTTACAAAAAAAATGAAAAAGTTTTCATGTTGCTATTGACTATGATATTTATAAGTGGTAAAATTAAGTGGAAATCGGCCATAGGGAAACCTTGCCATAATATGAGCGAAAGGCTTTTAAAACTACATTTTGTACTTTAAAATGCATGAGGTGATTAAGTTGTCTTTAAAGAAATATATGATTATTGATTTGATTATATTGTTTGTAGTAGGGACCTTAACAGAATTCATAGCAATGTATGCCATTCCTCAATTTATCCCAAAATCTGCTCCATTTTTTGTAGCAACACTACTTGTAGAACTTGTTGCGATAGCTAGATGGGGATATAAAGGATTAGTATTAATTCCTTTTCTATCAGTAGTTAGTTTTCTATCTGGAAAACTGGTGGGACAAGGCAGTTATCCAGTAGGTGTGCTAATCGCTGATTTTGTTGGGCTTTCTGGAAGCTCGCTTGCCTTATTATTTAGAAAAAAAGGTAAGAAAAATTCAATGTTTGGAGAAATCTCATCAACTATCATTCAAACGCTATTAATAATATTAGTTGTTATTTTATTGATTACAATTGTGTTGATAGTTTCAGGTCAAAGAGTTTTGGATTCATTAGTATATTCTATAATTCAATGCTTGCCTGGTGCATTTGCGACAATAATATTTATAATACCACTTCAACGTCAAAGTACTCTAGGAGATGTTAAAGAAACTTTAATATCAAAGGAAGAAGAAAAAGAAATGGAAAGAAAATATTATTCACAATATGCAAATGAAGTTATTGAAAAAAATAATCAAAAGAAAGATTAGATTGCAAGAGATTTTGAAAATATAAAATTAGAAAGGTGTGAATATTTGCATGAGTTTAATTAAGGCAAATGGAGACACTCTAGATGAACTAGAGAGATCAAAGTGGGCGAGAGTAGGGAAAACGTTACTTAAAGATTGGCGTTTATATATATTACTTGTCCCAATGTTAGCTTTCTTAATCATGTTCAAGTACTTACCAATTTATGGTATTTTGCAAGGGTTTAAATCATTTGATGCTGTAAGATCTGTACTTGATACTGAATGGAAAGGTATATTTAACTTAAAGGAATTATTTGATACTTCAAAAGTAACTTCAGGTGAATTCTGGAGAGCGTTCCGTAATACGTTCGTAAATAGCATGTACGGTTTAGTATTTGGATTCCCGATTCCAATCTTTATCGCATTATGTTTTACTGAAATTAAGAATGCAGGAGTAAGAAGCGTTATCCAAGTATGTGTATACTTACCAAAATTCTTATCAACAGTTGTTACTGCATCAATTGTATTGCTATGGTCAACTACTTATTCTCCTAATATGGGAATGGGTGAAATGGCTCCAGGTTTATTACAAAATATATTTGAAAAACTTAATTTAGTTGAAATTGATAGTAAAACAGGGCATTCTAAGACATCGTTATTAGATTATCCAAGGTATTTTAGACCAATTTACCAAATTACAGGTGTTTGGGAAGGCGCTGGATATGGATCTATCGTTTATTTTGCTGCAGCGTTAGCGATTTCTCCAACAAGTTTTGAAGCTGCAAGAATTGATGGTGCATCAAAATTACAACAAATTAGATATGTTACATTGCCAGGAATGGCTCCTACATTATCGATTATGTTAATTATTCGTATCGGACAAATTTTAAATATTGGATATGAAAAAGTATTGTTGTTAACAGATTCACATATATCTGCATACGAAACTGCAGATGTTGTATCTACGTTCGTTTATCGTCAAGCAAAAGGTACGGATCCGAATGAACCGTTAGGAGTAGTTGCGGATTTGATGAACTCTATTATTGCGATGTGTTTAGTTTTAGGAGCGAATGCGATAAGTAGACGTGTATCATCTACTTCGTTATTCTAATAGAAGGAGTGTATAAATTATGAAAAGACTTGATAAAAGTGAATTAGTATTTAAAATAATATCATATGTACTTCTTATATTATTTGCAATTTGTTGTGTTTATCCGTTGCTATATGTTATTTCAATAGCTATTTCTTCTAAAGAAGCTGTTGATGGTGGAAAAATTTGGCTATTACCAGTTGATATTCAATTTAAGGCCTTAAAAGAAGTTCTTGTAGGTTCTACATCAGAGAAATTCTGGGTTTCATATTGTAATACTGTATTCTATACTGTTTATGGTACAGTAGTTTCAATGTTTGTTGCTATCACTGGTGCATATGCTCTATCTAAGAGTAGATTAATGTTTGGTCGTGGATTTAACTTTATGTTAGTATTCACAATGTGGTTCTCTGCTGGTATGATTCCAAATTATAGAAACTTCTTAAGATTCGGTATTGATAACAAATATGGATATATCATCGGTTTAGGATTCAATGCATTTAACATGGTATTGTTACGTAATTTCTTCTCAGGCATTCCATCTGAAATTGAAGAAGCTGCAACAATCGATGGTGCAACTGAATTCCAATTATTAACTAAGATCTACATGCCAATGTCAAAGACTTCAATTGTTACTGTTACAATGTTCTTTGCTTTAAGTAGATGGAATGGATGGTTCTGGGCTTCAATGATTCTTAATGATGAAAATGACCACCCACTACAATTAGTTATGAGAAACCTATTGAGTCAGCTTGAAGACTCAGACGAAGGAAGTTTAATTGATACAAAAGAGTATTCAACAACATCTATTCGTTACACAATGATCTTATGTTCTATCATTCCAATCTGCATTGTATATCCTCAAATGCAAAAATATTTTGCTGCAGGTGTTAATGTAGGTGGAGTTAAAGAATAGAAAAAAAGAAAAAAAAGAAAGGAAAAAAGGTGAAATTATTATGAATTTCAAAAAAGTTTTATCTATTGCAAGCGTTGCAAGTATTGCAGTAGTAGGTTTAGCTTCTTGTAAAAAAGAAACTACAGAAAAGGGAGTTGGATATAATGGAAGCATTAATCTATCTCTAGATTATAAGGGGGCATCAGGTCTTACTTATGGACGTTTTACTACAAGTCTTCCTGACACATATAAAACTGTTGATGGAAAAACTTTAGTAAAGGGAGCGTCAATTACTCCAATTTGGCAAGATATCGGAAATAATTTAGGTGTATCTTTTAAAGATGCTGCGTTGACTGGTGAAACAACAGCAAAAAGTATGGAAGCAGCTATTTTAGCTGGATACAAAGGATATCAAAATCGTCAAATCGACATCCTTCAAATTACATCTAACGATACATTTACAGATGCAACAAGAGATGGTGGATTTGTTAATTTAAATGAATACAAAGCATATTTACCAAATCTTTATAAGTGGTTAAATACTCACACTAACGTTAAAGATCAAATGACATCTCCTATTGATGGTGGTATTTATTATACTCCTTACTTCGATGGAGTTGACCAAATTGAAAAAGGGTTCAACATGAATGTTGAAATGGTTGAAGCTTTACTTGATGAAGAAGTAGCATCTACAAATACTTTCAAGAATGGTTCTTATGATACAACAACTGAATTAAAGGCTACTTATGGTACTTCTAAAGCATTAGAAGGAGGACAAAATGTTTATATTCCTTCTTTAACAAATCAAGAAATTGCAGTATACGACCCTGAAAACGTAGTTGGTGGTAAGATTACTGTAACAATCGCTAACAATATTGTTACAACTCAAAATGCTTTAGCAACAAAGAATGGTAAGACTTTAACAGATGCTTTAAAATCTTACATTGATACAGTATATGGAGATTATATTGGTGAAGGAAAATTATATTCTAAGCGTTCTGAAATCTTCACATCTTCAAAAGCTTGTTATAATGCAGATGAATTAATTGCATTATTACGTTGTGTTAAGACAAATCCTAAATATTTAACTGGTAAAGATGATTTAACTATGGTTCCAATTTTCCCTCGTACTGGAGAATCTAACCGTGCTTCAATTATGTTTGAATTATCTCAAATGTTTGGTCTACGTGGTACAAATGGTGAAAATAGTCGTTATTGGATCAATGAAAAAGGTGAATTAGTTGATTCAATGACTCAAGATTATGCACTTGAATGTATTGAAAAAATGAATGCATTACAATCTGAAGGATTATTCCCTGAAAGTGAGCACTGGTATTTAAATAATAATGCAAAAAATGATTACCGTAAACAATTAGAATTTGGTAACTGTTTCATGACTTATGACTACTTCAACGTATCTGCATTTAACCAAGATTACCAAGGTAAAGATGGATGGAAGACACAAAAGATGCAAGCTGTAATTCCACCAGTAGCTAAGTGGCCTATTACTAAAGATGGTAGCGGAAATGCTATTGTTGGTGCTGTTGAAGGTGCTGGATATTCTTATACAAGATTCTCAGAAGATAACCGTTCATTAAAAGATGGTGGTTGGGCAATTTGTTCTTCAGTTGCTAAAGATGAACAAAAATTATATAAGTGTTTAGAAATTATTGATTACTTATATAGTGAAGAAGGATCATTCCTTGAATGTTATGGAGTTAACTACAAAGATAAGAATGGTACATTCGATATCGATGCTAATGGTAATGCAACATTCAAGAATGCATTATGTGATGAAATTGTAACAGACTCTGATGGAGTACGTTATCCTAAGTTAACAAAGGCTTATACAGATGAAATCAAGAAGGTATCTGGTGGTACATGGCATAACTATATGACTCAATATCTTGGATCATGTATTGGTGTTGGTAACATTCGTTCTAACTATCTAGAAGCTCAAAACGTTGGTGCTAACCAAGCATTAGGTATGAACAAAGTTGCTGATGCATTATCTGCAAAAGCTATGTTTATGACTACAACTGCAGGAAGTAATTTCTTTAAGTCAGTTAATACATCTTGTACATATTCAGATGCTCAAAAGACTGATAATGATACAAATGCTAAAGCATTAACTGATTGGTGGAATATTTCTAAGAATAAAGATACTAATGGTTGGGTATCAACTATGTTAAGTGTTATTGAAGGTGGATGGGAAAAATCTTCAGATTCATTAAAAACTAAAGATAGTGTTAAAGCATTATTCTCTAAAGCAGTAGAATCAAGAGTAAAGAATACTGCAACTCAATGGGGAATGGTAAATAAAGAAGGAAATGTACTATATACTGGTGCTGACCAATATACATTCTTAAAATAATAAATAATTGTTAAACTTATTAGTAGTGTTTAGGAGATTTAATCCTCCTAAACACCACTATTTATAACTTGGAGGTTATAAAAATGTTAAAAACTTTAAATAAATTTCAAAAATATATAGTTTGGGCATTCTGCTTATCAGCTGTTGCATTTGTTGTATTAGCTTTATGTTATATGACAGAGTTTATTTATATCGCCCCTGATAATGCTTGTCCAGAAACAAAAATTGTTTATCCTGAACTTCACACAGTAAATAACTTGTTGTTATATTTTGGTGTTATTTTACTTGTATTGTTTGCGATTGTTTGTATCGTTGGAAATAAATATAGAAAAAAATATTATATAAGCAATTTAGTAGTTGGGTGTACTGCATCAGGTGTAGGAATTGTATTCTCAATTGTTTGTATGATTTTCAATATAAATGCAATGGGTGTATTAAGTGATCATTATGATGCGCTTTATTCTTATGTTGAAGGATATAATAAAGGTGGATCATATAATTTAGAAAATACTTGGCAAGTTTTAACAAATGTTTTTATGGTAATTTCTTTAATAATATTTGGTTTAAATTTAGCTTATACAATTGTAAAATTTATAATAAGCAAAAAGAGTGACAACTCTGTTTACTTAGATTAAAAGGAAGGTGCTAGAAAATGGCTAAAATAAAAACTATTGAAATAGTTGATATTGAGAATGTTCGTAATGAAAAGCTTAGATATCAAAAAAATACACTAGCATACTTACTAGGATTCTTAGGTATTATCTTAACATTATTAAATGCTTTTATTGCATTAAATACTTATAAATTAGGATCTTTAACTATTGTTAAAATTTTAATGAACGTTGTTATTTTCTTATTTGGATTCTTATCTTGTGAAAAGGTAAAAGCTTATAATAAGACTTATGCTTATGTTTTATTCGGATTTGCTGGAATTTCTGTTTTAAGAATTTTCTGGGTTCCATTTAAGATGATTTCTGATTGGAAGAAGTGTAAAAATGATCCTAGTTCACCACTTAGAAGTAACTTCTACGAGCAAATGAATAATGGTGGTTCAAAAAGAGGATATCTTAAAGCTGATGGAACTTTAAGAGGTGTCTTATGTATTATATTCTTAGTTGGTTCTGCTGTTGCATTTGCTTTTGCAGGATACGTTGGATATACTAGAGCTAGAAAACTTGAAAAATATTTAGAATCTATTAATGTAGATTTTAATAAACGTTAGGAGGAAAATTGAGATGGCTGCAGATGTAATCTTAAATAATGTTAATAAAATTTATCCTAATGGTGTTCAAGCTGTATTTGATTTTAATATTGAAATTGAACATGGTGAATTTATTGTATTAGCAGGACCTTCTGGATGTGGTAAATCTACTACACTTAGAATGATTGCTGGTCTAGAAGATATTTCTTCTGGAGATTTAATAATAAATGGTAAAAGAGTTAATGATGTTGCTCCTCGTGATCGTGACATTGCGATGGTTTTCCAAAACTATGCTCTTTATCCAAATATGACTGTATATCAAAATCTTGCATTTAGTTTAACTATTCGTAAGTATGATACAGATGAAATTCATGTTAGAGTTATGGAAGCTGCTGAAATTTTAGGGCTTGTTCCATATTTAAATCGTCTTCCTAAACAATTATCAGGAGGACAACGTCAACGTGTTGCTGTAGGTCGTTCTATTGTTCGTCGTCCAGTATGTTATTTACTTGACGAACCACTATCTAACTTAGATGCTAAATTACGTGGTTCAATGAGAAAAGAATTAAGTTTATTACACCATAAACTTGGAACTACATTTATTTATGTAACACATGACCAAATTGAAGCATTAACACTAGCTACTCGTATTGTAGTTATGTCAATGGGATATGTACAACAAATCGCAACTCCAAAAGAAATGTTTGATAATCCAGCTAACTTATTCGTTGCTACATTCATTGGTACACCACCTATGAACTTATTCAATGGTAAAGTTACAGGAGATGGATATTTCTCTATGGATAATTCTGATAATAAATTCAAGATTTCTGATGATAAGTTTGCTACATTAAAGAAACTTGGATATGTTGATAAACAAGTTGTTATGGCAATTAGACCTGAATATGTTTATGTTGATACTGCTTCATTAGAAAATTTCAATGCTAAATTTACTGGTGACGTTGAATATGGAGAAATGCTTGGAGCGTATAACTTATTATACGGAACAATTGGTTCAGACAATTTTATTGCTAAGGTAGATGACCGCGATGGAATTCCTACTGGTAAAGTTGAATGTACTTTT
Source organism: uncultured Anaeroplasmataceae bacterium (assembly GCA_964548855.1). Lineage (GTDB taxonomy): Bacteria > Bacillota_I > Bacilli_A > Acholeplasmatales > Anaeroplasmataceae > UBA3206. Next base: position 21,489 of record CAZJSR010000003.1, read on the forward strand.
GATATGAATAAAGCTCATTTCTATGATAAAGATACTACAAATCGTATTGTAGATAATGAATAAGATTAGGAGGAATAAATATGAATAACGAAAATACTGTTGTTGAATCAAATGAAAAAGATGTTAATTCTGAAACTCCAATGATCTTTGCTGAAAAGACAAAAGCTATTATCGATAAGACTGAAAATAAATTTTTAAGAGGTTTCTATATTTTTATTTTCTATATCGCAAATATCTTTGTAGACTTTGCTAGATCATGTAAGAGAAATCCTTCTAAGATTGCTGGATTATTAATTGCAACTCCAGGAGTATTTATTGGTTTCTTATTAGGAATTCAAATTGTTGCTATTAAAACATTAACTGATATTAAACTTGCACCACTTGCATTATTTGCCTTAACATTACTAGGGGCTTTAAATATATTTGAGGCTGTAGGAGTTATGGGAAAGAGAAGTTTAGGAGCTTCTATAATGGCATCTATTGTAACAGCTGTTATCTTAGCCTTTGGTGCTATTTACCTTGAAGATGTTTTCGGAAGTATTTCAAATACTTTGGAGATAGTAGATGGATTCGTTGTTGATTCAAATATTATTATTTCATTAATAACTGTTATTGGATCAATGATTCTAAGTACTGCAGGTTGTATAATGTCATATTTCTTTATTGATAAAAATTATCAAAAGGATAGAAGTTAAATTATGGCAGAAAAAAAAGTAGATTATAAAGATCAAATTAAGCCAGGTAAACTTGATAAGATACCATCTTGGATCAAGATAATTCTACTAAAGTATTGGGTAGCTGGTGCTACCTTTTATTTTTTTGGAATGGGTGGAGCTTTTTTATGGGCTAATGGCGATAATGACAGACAAACAATATCTTTATGGTTGATTTTAGGTCTTGGACTTGGTTTGATGATGGAATATGTTTCTAAGCCAATTATAAGACTAATGCGTACTGATTTTGATGATACGTATCGTTTTAACCTAATTAATTTACGTGGTGTTAAATCATTATTTTTAAATCTTTTATATGGTTTTGTTAATACAATGTTAACTATGGCATTGTCTGTATTTTTAAATAGACTTCATATTAATCTTGATGTTTTAAATATTGCAGATGGTGGTGCAGAACCATTCTTAATGGGATTTTTATTCTTATTTGTTGATTTTTGGTTTGTTTTCTTTAAGAGATTGTCAATTTTTACTTATAAGAAAATTAGACTTAAGATGGAATTTAAACGTCGTCAAGCATTATTAGATGAAAATGATGTCCCTGTTATGGGAGATGAAACAGAAACTGTTGATAATGACCATTTCCTAAATGGTGATAAATAATTGGAGGTACTATGGATTTTAAGTTTATTTTCGTAGGTGCAAGAAGTGTATCTGTAGAATTAATTAATAAGTTTGTTTATAAAACACCTAATAACTATAAATTATATGTTAATGATAATTTATATTATGAAGGAAATAAAAATATTACATCAATTTATGATTTATTACCTAGTACATCTTATAATATTAAATTAGAGTACGATGGTGAAATTATAAATCATGATATTCTAACAAATTCAGAATATGTAACACTTGATGTTAAACGTTTTGGTGCAAAAGGTGATGGTGTTACTTTAGATACTAATTTCATTCAAGCATGTATTAATGCATGTCCTAAGAATGGTAGAGTATATTTTCCAAAAGGACAATATTATACTGGTCCTATTTTCTTAAAGAGTGATATTACTATTGAATTTAATGAAAATGCACGTCTAATAGGAGATATAGATAGAAATCACTATCCTATATTACCAGGTATGACTCTTTTAACTGATGAATCAGATGAGTATAATTTAGGTTCTTGGGAAGGAAACCCTCTTGATTGTTTCGCGAGTATTATAACTGGTATTAATGTATCTAATGTTAATTTAATTGGAAAAGGTATTATTGATGGAAATGCTGGAAACTCTGATTGGTGGGTTGATGTTAGAACAAAAAGAATAGCTTGGAGACCTCGTGGTGTTTTCTTAAACAATTGTGAAAATATTACATTCCAAGGTTTAACTGTAACAAACACACCATCATGGAATCTACATCCTTATTTTTCTAATAATATTAGATTCATTGACATGAATTTAATTAGTCCTAAGAATTCACCTAATACTGATGGATGTGATCCTGAAAGTTGTGATGGTGTTGATATTCTTGGAGTATATTTCAGTGTTGGTGATGATTGTATTGCAATTAAATCTGGTAAAATATATATGGGTAGAAAACTTAAGAAACCTTCTCAAAACTTTAATATTAGAAACTGTGCTATGAATTTTGGGCATGGTTCTGTCGTATTAGGTTCAGAAATGAGTGGTGGAATTAAGAATATTAATGTTACTCAATGTTTATTTAATCAAACTGATAGAGGTTTAAGAATTAAAACGCGTCGTGGTAGAGGAAAAGATGCGATTATCGATGGCATTACTTTTGAAAATATCGAAATGGATGATGTTTTAACACCTCTTGTAATTAACATGTATTATTTTTGTGATCCTGATGGTAAAACAGAATATGTTTGGAGTAAAGAAGCATTGCCTGTAGATGATAGAACACCATATCTTGGTAAATTCCATTTTAAGGACATTGTATGTAAAAATGTAAATGTTGCGGCAGGTGCTTTCTATGGCCTTCCTGAACAAAAAATTGACGAAATAGTTATTGAAAATGTTGAATTTAATTATTCAGAAAATCCTAAAGAAGGAGTACCTGCAATGATGACAGGTCTTTCTCCTATGAAGGGAAAAGGGTTACTATTTAACTATGTTAATAAAGCTGTTGTTAAAAATGTAAGTTTTAATGGATTAAATGATAAAGAAATCGAATGTTTTGAAGTGAATAATTTATCAAAATAAACTATAATAAAGAGTCTATTGAAAAATAGATTCTTTTTATTTATTATTAATTTCATTTTAGGTTGATAATAAGTGAAAAAAAATATATAATATTTTTGGTATTTATTTAAAAAAATGAGGTGAAATTATGAAAATATCTATTGCTTGCGATCATGGAGGATTAGACTTGAAAAATAGTGTCATTGAGTATTTAAAGTCTAATGGACATGAAGTAATTGATTTTGGTACATATACAAAAGATAGCTGTGATTATCCTGAATTTGGTAAGAAAGCAGCCCTTGCGGTTTCAAATGGAGAAACTGAAAGAGGTATTGTTATTTGTTCAACTGGTATTGGTATGAGTATCGTTGCGAATAAAGTAAAGGGTGTAAGATGCGCTCTTGTTACAGATACTAATAGTGCAAGATTAACTCGTGAACATAATAATACTAATGTCTTGGCATTAGGACAAAAGAATGTTACAACAGAATTAGGACTAGAAATAGTTAAAATTTGGCTTGAAACACCATTTTCTAATGAAGAAAGACATATTAGAAGAATAAATATGATTGAATCTTAGGAGGTATATATGGCAATTACAGTTTTAAATCATCCCCTTATTAAACATAAGCTTACTATTGTAAGAAAAAAAGAAACAAAAACTAAGGATTTTTATGAATTAGTTCAAGAAATTGCGATGCTTATGACATATGAGATTTCAAAAGATTTCCCTTTAAAAGAAGTTGAAATTGAAACACCTATTTGTAAGACAACACAATATGAAATTGCCCAAGAGGTAGTAATTGTTCCGATATTACGTGCAGGTCTTGGAATGGTTGATGGAATGAGAAAACTTATTCCTACTGCTAAAGTTGGTTTTATTGGACTTTATCGTGATGAGGAAACATTAGAACCTCATGAATATTATGCAAAATTCCCTACAACAATCACCGAGGGAATTACTCTTCTTGTAGATCCTATGCTTGCGACTGGTGGTAGTGCAATTGATGCTATTACTAGACTTAAGGATAGAGGAGTTAAAAATATTAAATTTATTTGTTTAGTTGCATCTCCTGAAGGTGTTAAGAAACTAGAAAGCGTACATCCTGACGTTGATGTTTATATCGCTTCATTAGATTCTAAACTTAATGACAAAGGATATATAGTTCCTGGACTTGGAGATTGCGGAGATAGATTATTTGGTACTAAATAATGAAAAAAGCATCTTCGTGGGCTAAAGCATATGCTATATTTGGTCAAGGTATATTTTCTATACTCGTTTTGATTGGGCTTGGTTTTTTCATTGGATGGAAGATTAATCCTGATAGTTCCTTAAAAGGAATATTAGCAGTTATAGGGGCGATTATTGGGCTTATTTCCTTTATTATGCTAGTTTATAAAGGAAACTATTTTAAAGATAAAGGAGATACTAAAGATGAGAAATGATGAAATGACAAAATTATCTATAATAGTAGTTCCACTATCTTGGGTTATAGGAGCGATTATTGCGGGTATTATATATTTTGGATGTAGTGATGCGGATAGTATGATATGGCTTAAAAGCTATATTTTAGGATTGGTTACAGCACTTTTAAATTTTGGACTTCAGGTTTCTGGAGGACGTGGATTTATTCGTGAAGTAAATAGAACAGATGGAGCTCCTGTTAGAAAGAGTATTATGGGTTATGTTATTAGATTATTAATTGCTGGATTAGTATTTGCATACATAGTTTATGATATGAATTCAGATTCTCCAAGATTTACTGTTATCCCGGCTTTAATTGGATATATGACTCTTAAGGTTGTATTGATAGTAGTTAGTCTTATAATTAATATTAGAAAAGGGAAGGTGAACACGTGATATTTAATGCAAAGTTTGGAAAAGTAGTATCATATTTAAGAGAATTCCCTGGTCAAATCAAAATGACAGTTTTATTAGTATTAGTATTATCAATATTCTTTATTATTTTAGGTCACTTTATAAAGAAGGTTGATCCAAGTAAAAAGACGCCAAAATGGTTAGTTCCATTTATTATGATAATTGAACTAATAAATAATTTTACTAAGCAAAATATGGGTAAAAGATGGAAATCTTACGCACCATATTTTACAACACTTGGTATTTTCTTATTTTGTGCTAATACATGTTCTATATTTGCGATGGATGGACCTACAAGTTATATAATGGTTAATTTTGCTTTAGGTATTATTACATTCTTTATAGTTCAAATTACGGGTGTTGTGTCACTAGGTGGAATAGGATATCTTAAGAGCTTTTTAGGGCCAGTAAAACCAATGGCTATAATAATGATTCCTATCAATATTATTAGTGAGGTAACATTACCTATTTCGTTAAGTTTACGTTTACTTGGTAATATATTAAGTGGTTCAGTAATCAATTTAATTGTAAAAGGATTACTAGGATGGATTGCGATTCCGATATTGCCATTTGTAAATGCTATATTTGATATAGCGTTTGGATTTATCCAAGCATTTGTATTCGTAGTACTGACGATTATATTTACGTCGATGAAAATAGACGATAGTGAAAAAATATATGATTAAAAAAGGAGAAAAAAATTATGTTTGAAACAATTATGAGTTTATTAACAACATTAGCATCAGCTATTACAGGAGATATCGCATCAGGACTTGCATATGTAGGTGCTGGTATAGCTGTATTAACAGGACTTGGTTCTGGTATTGGTGAAGGTATGGCTGCCGCTAAGGCTGTAGAAGCTGTAGGACGTCAACCAGAAGCTTCTGGTAAGATCACTGTAACAATGATCATTGGTTGTGCGATTGCTGAAACAACAGGACTTTACGGATTAATTATTGCATTCATGTTATTAGGAAAATAATATAATAAATAATTAATCAGGGAGGTCAGAATATGATTTTAAGTAAAATGAGTGAAATATTAGAACAAATTGCTGATTTCGTTGATACTTGTTTAGGACCGCTTGGTAAAAATGGTTTTAATTGGAGTCAATTAAGAGACTTAATTATTCAATTATGTGCGACTTTAATTTTATTTATAATAGTTCGTGTTTTCTTCTGGAAAAGAATTACAAATATCATTGAATCACGTCGTGATGCAATTGATAAGGAGTTAGAAGAAGCTAAGGAAAATAGTAAAAAAGTTAGAGAATTAGTTGCTGAAACACAAGCAAAATTAGATGAGGCACAACAATTAATAAAAAATAGACTTGATAAAGCAGAATATGATGCAAATTTACGTCGAGATGAAATTATTCAAGAAGCAAGAGAAGAAGCTTTACGTAGAATTAATAATGCTGAATCTCAAATTGCTTTAGATATTGAAAAAGCAAACAATGAAATTCATAATCAAATTGTTGAAATTGCTATGAAGGCTGCTGAACAAATCTTAGGTCGTGAAATCGACCAAGATAAATATCTTGAGTTAGTAAATGAAATCATAGAGGGGGCAAGATAATAATGATAGCCCTAGAGTATGCAAAATCATTATTTGAATTAGCAAATCAAACAAGTCTTAAAGAGTTAGATGAAAATTTAGGCACTATATGTATAGCATTAGATGAAAATCCTGATGCGATAAAATTGTTTACATATCCTAATATTTCAAAAAAAAATAAAAAAGAAATCCTAAATAATATTTCTTTTAATAGTAATGATTTATTAACAAGATTTTTATATGTTTTAATTGATAATGATAGATTTGACTTAATTTATGAAATTAAAGATGAATTTCATAAATTGGTATCAAATGATTCAAAAGTATTAGATGTAGTTATTACATCTGCGAAATTATTAAATAATGAACAATTAAAACAAATTGAAAAATTACTTTCTTCTAGATATGAAGGTAAAAAAATTAATATTAATAATATAATAGATGAAAATATAATTGGTGGTATTAAAACAGTTGTAGATGGTAAACAAATAGACCTTACAATAAGAACTAAGCTTAATACACTAAAGTCTCTATTATAGGAGAGGAAAGATTATGAGTAAAATTAACTTAGCTGAAATCTCTAATTTAATCAAACAACAAATAGAATCATATAAAGATGAAATCAAAACTGAAACTATAGGGACTGTAGTTGAGGTTGGTGATGGTATTGCGATAGTTCATGGGCTTGATAACGCAATGCAAAGTGAATTACTAATATTCCCTAATGATGTTTATGGAATGGTTCAAAATCTTGAAGCTGATTCTGTTGGTGTAATTTTATTAGGTGATTGTTCACTTGTTCGTGAAGGTGATACAGTTAAATGTAGTGGAAGAATTCTTGAAATCCCAGTTGGTGATGATTTTATAGGTAGAGTTATTAATCCTCTGGGTCAACCACTTGATGGTAAGGGTGATATAAAAGCTACATCCACAAGACCAATTGAACAAAAAGCTACTGGAGTAATGGACCGTCAAAGTGTAAATGTTCCATTACAAACAGGTATTAAAGTTCTTGATGCATTAGTTCCAATCGGAAGAGGACAAAGAGAATTAATTATCGGAGACCGTCAAACAGGAAAAACTAGTATTGCGGTTGATACTATTATAAATCAAAAAGGTAAAGATGTTATTTGTATATATGTAGCGATAGGACAAAAAGAATCAACAGTCGCATCTATTTATGAAACATTAAAGAATTATGGTGCAATGGATTATTCAATTATAGTTAATGCATCTGCATCTAATCCAGGTCCATTATTATATTTAGCTCCTTATTCTGGAGTTTCATTAGCTGAATATTTTATGTATCAAGGTAAAGATGTATTAATTGTTTATGATGATCTATCAAAACATGCGGTTGCTTATCGTGAATTGTCTTTATTATTACATAGACCACCTGGTCGTGAAGCTTATCCAGGAGATGTATTCTATTTACATTCAAGATTACTTGAACGTGCTGCTCGTTTAAGTGAAAAACTTGGAGGAGGTAGTATTACAGCACTTCCTATTATTGAAACACAAGCTGGAGATATTTCTGCATATATTCCAACTAATGTTATTTCTATAACAGATGGACAAATTTTCTTACAATCAGATTATTTCTATAAAGGAATTCGTCCTGCGATTAATGCTGGTTTATCTGTAAGTCGTGTTGGTGGTGCAGCTCAAACAAAAGCTATTAAAAAGGTTTCTGGTACATTAAGACTTGATTTAGCATCATTCCGTGAACTTGAGTCATTCGCTCAATTTGGATCAGATATTGATGCATCAACAAAAGCACGTCTCGAACGTGGACAACGTACTGTTGAAATATTAAAACAAGGGTTACATGAAACTATTCCTTTTGAAAAAGAAGCAGTAATATTATATTGTCTAACAAAAGGTCATTTAGATAATATTGAAATAAATGATATATTAAGATTTGAAAAAGAAGTATATCGTCAAATGGATGTATCTGAGGAAGGTAAGAATATTTCTAAGTTTATTATTGAAAACAAGATACTTCCTGAAGATAACATCTTAGATGAATTTATTAAAAATACAAAGAAACTTTTTGCGTAAGGATGTGAATATATATGGCAAATTCTTTACGTGAAGTAAAAAGTAGAATTGAATCTACTAAAAAAACAGCACAAATTACTAAGGCCATGTATATGGTTTCTCAATCAAAGGTTAAACGTGCTGAAAAAACATACAGGGAATACCAATCATTTATGAAAGGTATTTCTGATATGACATATTCTATTGTTTCTAAGGCTTCCTTAGAATTCAAACATGAACTTCTTAGAAAAAGAGAAATTAAGAAAACATGTTATTTAATAGTATCTTCTGATAGAGGACTTGCAGGAGCATATAATAATGGATTATTTAAGTATCTAGATAATATCATAAATGAGAATCATAAATCAAATGATGAATTTATATGCGCAGCTGTAGGTAAAAGAGGTTTTAGTTATTTAAAACGTCGTAAATTTGAATTAGTTAAGCAAGAACCAACATATGTTAGAGATGATGTAATGTTTATTGATATCGTTCCTTTAGCTAATGATATAATAAATCTATATTTAGAAGGTAAAATAGATAAACTAGTTATTGTGTATAATCATTACGTAAATAGCTTAACACAAGAAATTGAATGTAGGACTTTACTTCCAATAGAAAATATTGATGGTGAAGAAATTAAAGTTGATTATATATATGAAAGTGGTATAGAGAATACTCTAAACCTTATTCTTCCAATGTATATTCAAGATGTAATTTATGGAATAATTTTGGATGCAAAAACATCAGAACATTGTGCGAGAGTTAATTCAATGAGAAGTGCTACTGATAACGCATCAGAAGTTATAGATAAATTACAAGTATTATATAATAGAGCTCGCCAAGAAGTTATTACAAATGAACTTATTGATATTATTGGTGGAGCAAATGCAATAGGAGGTAATGAATAGTGTACGGTAAAATTGTTGAAGTACAAGGACCTGTTGTCGACGTTTTATTTGAGGATGAACTTCCAGCAATTAATGATGCCTTAACTGTTAATATTGATGCTAAAGATAACTTAGGTATAAAAATCGATTTAACGTTAGAGGTTGCGATTCATGTTGGAAATAAAATAGTTAGATGTATCGCGATGGATTCTACAGATGGACTCGTTAGAGGTATGCCAGTTAAGAAAACTGGTGCACCAATATCTGTTCCTGTAGGTCCTAAAACATTAGGAAGAATATTTAATGTATTAGGTAATACAATCGATGGTGAGGAAGATTTAGTAGACGTTAAAAGAAATCCAATCCACAGAGAAGCACCTAAATTAGAAAATCTTTCTAGTAATGTAGAAATTCTAGAGACAGGTATTAAAGTAATAGACTTATTAGCCCCTTATATTAAGGGAGGTAAGATTGGATTATTTGGTGGAGCAGGAGTAGGTAAAACAGTTTTAATCCAAGAATTAATCCATAACGTAGCTCAAGAACATGGTGGTATTTCAGTATTCACTGGTGTTGGAGAGCGTACAAGAGAAGGTAATGACCTATATTTTGAAATGAAAGAATCAGGAGTAATTTCAAAAACAGCCATGGTGTTTGGTCAAATGAATGAACCACCAGGAGCTCGTATGAGAGTAGCTTTAAGTGGTCTTACAATGGCTGAATATTTCCGTGATGAAGAACACCAAGATGTATTATTATTCATTGATAATATTTTCCGTTTTACACAAGCTGGATCTGAGGTTTCTGCGCTTTTAGGACGTATGCCTTCAGCTGTTGGATATCAACCAACACTTGCGACAGAAATGGGAAAACTTCAAGAACGTATAACATCTACAAAAGATGGTTCAATCACATCTATTCAAGCTGTATATGTTCCTGCTGATGACTATACTGACCCAGCACCTGCAACAACATTTGCACACTTAGACGCAACTACAAATCTAAGTCGTAAATTAACAGAAGAAGGTATTTATCCTGCAGTAGATCCTCTTGCTTCTACTTCAAGAGCACTTTCTCCAGAAGTTGTAGGACAAGAACACTATGATGTAGCTCGTCGTGTTCAACAACTAATTCAAAGATATAATGAATTACTAGATATTATCGCTATCTTAGGAATGGATGAATTATCAGAAGAAGATAAGTTAGTAGTACTTCGTGCTCGTCGTGTGCGTTTATTCTTATCTCAAAATATGTTCATTGGTGGACAATTTACTGGTATTCCAGGTTCATTTGTTCCAATTAAGGAAACAATAAGAGGATTTAAGGAAATCCTTGATGGTCTTCATGATGATCTTCCTGAAGAAGCATTCCGTTTAGTTGGTACAATTGATGATGCAGTAGAAAAAGGTAAAAAGATTTTAGCTAGTCAAAATAAAGCTTAATAAGCAGGTGATTTAATATGATGAAATTTTTAGTTTCAACTCACCAAGGAAATCTTTATAATGAAGAATTAGATTATGTTGTAGTTCATACTGATGATAATGAATTTGCGCTAATGAAAGACCACATACCATTAGTATGTGTTATTAAAGTAGGATATGTTAAAATGGTAAGAGAGTCTGATATATTCTACGTTGCGATTTCTAATGGAATTTTAGAATACAAAAACAATGTAATAAATATCATTGCTCAAGAAGCACATATTGGTCAAGATGAAAATAGTGCAAGGGATCATTTAAATGCATTAAGAGCTCAAAGGCTTGAAATAAATCGTAAGGAATCTGCAGATTTTACTAAAAGTGAAACAGAACTTATTGATAATTTGAAAAAAGCAAAAGCTGGAAAATTATAAAAATGACTTCACATTTATGTGAAGTTTTTTTTAAGGAGGATTTATGATAGAAGGAATTGTATATGCATTAGTTTTAATATTTTTCACATTTATGATATATAGATGTCTTAATGCTTTAAATATAGATAATAGGTTTAAACAAGGTCGTTTATTTGAAATAAAATTTATGTTTATAGTTATATCAATTGTCATATCGTTTTTATTATGTGAGCTACTTGATAAGATTTTATCCTTTGGAGGTCTATCTTTATAATTTATGTATAAATACCTTATATTAGCTAATACTAAATATGAGGTGAAAGCATGAAGGAAAAATTAGTAGATTTTATAAAAAGTAAAAAAGAATTAATTGTATTTACATCAATAATAATTGCGATATTTAGCGCAGTAATAGCGATATCTAATATAGCTCTAAAAGAAGAGAGTTCAATTCAAACTATTACGCCACAAGAACCAATCATTGAAGAGCCTATTATTGAATCACCAGTGGTTTATTATATGTCATCTCCAGTTTCTGGTGATTATCAAATTGTAAGAAATTTCTACGATATGACATATGATACAGAAGTACTTAAGGACGCGTTTATTAAAACTAATACGACACTGTATGAATCTAAAGGAGTCTCTTACAGTGGAATTAATAATGAATCATTAGATGTATATACAATCTTACCTGGTAAGGTTATAAACATTGAAGAGACAGAACTTTATGGAATAGTTGTGACTATCCTACATGATGATGGAATTATAAGTAGATATAAATCTTTATCAAGTGTTACAGTTAATGTTAATGATAAATTAACTGAAAAAGCAAAGATAGGTTTAACAGGAGAATCTTTATATGACAAAGAAGCTAATAATCATGTTCATGTAGAAGTAATAGTAAATGGTAATTATCTTGATTTAACTAAGCTAGAAGGAATAAAATCAAGTGAAGTATCAAGTATGAAATAGAATGATTTTCATTCTATTTTTTGTATAAAAATTATAATAACCCCATAAACTAGTGTTGAGGGGATATTATGAAAAAAGAAGTTATAAATAGAGTAATAAATATGGCCAATCTCATTTTATTAAATAATTCTACAGTTAGAGATGTGGCATCTTTAGTTGGCTATTCGAAATCTACAGTTCATAAAGATTTAAGTGAAAAGCTTAAAGATATTGATTATGAAAAATATAAATTAGTTCACGAATTGCTAATGTATAACAAACAAGTAAGACATATTAGAGGTGGACAAAAAACTAAAGATAGGTATAGACTTAATTATAATGTAAAAAACGTGAAGACTATTTGACTTCACGTTTATTTTATTAATACTTCGATTTCATATATATCTTTTTTAGTTATAATACATTTACCAGATGTAATATTATTCATATATTCTTCAAAATCCTTATAGTTATCCGGAGTAATTCCTAATATTAATAAAACATCATTAGAGAAAAATGTATCAATAATGTGAAAATTACCTAATTTAGATAAAATTAAGTTGTAAGAAGAATAGTCTAATCTTATTTCTACTTTTTGTAAAGATAATGTGTTGTAAAATTTAGCTAACTTTAAAACACTACTTGTAGCTTCACTATAAGCCCTTACAAGACCACCTGCTCCAAGTAAAATACCTCCAAAGTATCTTGTGACAATACATAGTATATTTGTAAGACCTTGCATCTTCAGTACGTCTAAAATAGGAAATCCAGCTGTTTTGCTAGGTTCACCATCGTCACTACATTTTTGAATGTTTGCGGTGCTACCTAAAATATAAGCATAACAGTTGTGTGTTGCATCATAATATTTCTTTTTTGTCAGGGTAAGGATATCATTTACTTCATTAATATCATCTACTCTGAAAATAGTCGCTATAAATCGTGATTTATTTATAATTATTTCATTAGAATATGTTTCTTTTATTTTTTTCACATTATCACCAAAATAATTATACCATAGATTAATTGCTAAAAAATAATCTAAATGGTATAATATCTTGTAGTTTTGGAGGTTTTATAATGGATAGTATAACTAAAGCCAAAAAAATTTTAAAAAAATTAAATGAATGTGGATACGAAGCATATATAGTAGGAGGATATGTTAGGGATTTTCTTCTTAATATAACGTCAAATGATATAGATATCACAACAAATGCGAAACCCGAAGAAATTGCGTTAATATTTAATATATCAAAAAATGGTATAGATTATAGTAGCGTTACTATAAAGGATGGTATGTATTCTTTTGAAATTACAACATTTAGGAAAGATGTTTCTTATATAGATCATAGACATCCTCAAATTGAACTTGTTGATAATGTTTATCTTGACATAGAAAGAAGGGATTTTACAATAAACGCTCTTCTTATGGATTATAATCATAATATAGTTGATAGATTTGATGGAATAAAGGACATAAATAATAAAATCATAAGAGCTATTAATGATCCATATAAAAAGATAAATGAGGATGTATTAAGAATACTTAGAGGTTTTTACTTAGTAAGCAAATTAGAATTTGATTTTGAAATAAATACATTAAATGCTATAAAAGATAATGCGTATCTATTAGAATATTTATCTAAATTTAGAATTATCAGTGAAATGAATAAAATAATATTTTACAATAAATCTAATAAGGTGTTTAAACTTATGAAAGAGACAGGCTGTACTAAATATTTAAGACCTTTAGATAAAGGAATTGATTATATATTAGACAATAATGTGATAATTAATAGTAGAACATTATTTTATGCATTATGTTTTTATTTAAATGATTCATTTGATGAATCATATGAATTTCCCAAAAATAAAAAAAGAAAAATTAAAGAAATTATTTCATTAACTAAGAATAAAATGAATAAATATGATATGATTAATTTTGAGTATGATATTTTATCTTACGCAAATGAATTAAGGAAGATATTGAAATTAGAATATATTTCTAATTTAAAAGAAGAATATGATTTATTACCAATTCATAGTGTAAAAGAAGTGGATATATCAAGTATTGAATTAATGTTAGCTTTAAATAAAACTCCGGGCGAATGGTTGAATTTTTGTTTTATTAAAATTGCAGAGGCAATTCTTGAAGGAAAGATAAATAATAATAAAGAAGAAATACTATCTTATATTAAAGTTGAGGAAGTGTGATTATGGAAGATATTGTTTTAGAGACTGTTTATGTGAAGATTGAACAAATCATGACATCTGATAATATGATTAATATCATATGTAGTAAAATGGGTGATAGTGATAAATATAATTATAAAATTGAAATGGCAAAATCTAGTGAACTATATTTAAATTGTATCTATAAAATGGAAATTGCTAAACACTCAAATTCAGAAAAAAACACTGGATATATTAAAGAATTTAGTTCAATTAACGATGAAGATATTAATATTAAAAATCAAGTATTTAGATCATTTATGAAAAGTTCTCCGATAGATTACAGTGAGTTAAAATCTAGAGTGGAATCTTATATAGATAAAATTGACAATAAAATTTTATTTGATATTACAAGCCAAATATTAAAAGAAAATGAGAATAATTTTTATTTATATCCAGCTGCATCTAAATTACATCATGCATATGTTGGAGGACTTGCATATCATACACTAGGTATGTTAGATTTGGTAGATGGACTTGTAAATAATTATCCATATATAGACAGAAACTATATGTATGCAGGTATAATACTTCACGATATGGGAAAAGTGATTGAATTTACTGGTGTTCAAAATACGGAATATGCTTTAGAAGGACAATTATTAGGACATTTATTAATTGGATGTGAAGGAATAAATCGAAAAGCATATCAATTAGGATATCAAGATAAAGAAGAAGTGTTGTTGTTAGAACATATGATAGCTTCGCATCACGGACAACCTATGTTTGGCGCTATAAAAAAACCGGCAACTCCTGAAGCAGCTTTACTTTGGTATATAGATACAATTGATTCTAAGTTTAGAGTGTTAGGTGAGGAAATCGCAAAGACTGCTCCAGGAACATTTACTGATATAATAGGAGTTTTTGACCGTACTAAATTTTATAAAAAAATTAATTAAATAAAAAATATAGAAATATATAAATAAAGGGATTATAAAAGAAAAAATTTTTTATAATCCCTTTTTTCTATACTAACCAAGCCGCTCCAATAATAACTAAAAGAATAAATAAAACTAGAATTAAGGCGTAACCATAATCATTTTGATTAGAACAATTATTTTGACTCAATTTATTTCCCTCCTTTTACTTTCACTTTAGTATATTTAAAAATAATTAAATTAGGAACCATATTTGCCTATAATGTTTAATTATGTGAAAAAATAAATAAACATTTTATTGGTTGATTTTTTTTGGATATAATGTTAATATATATAATGCGTGAAAATATGTATTTTAATAAAAAGGAGACTTTTTTATGAATAAAAAAACTAAGTTAAAAAGAATAACATTAGGATTCATGTCAGTAGTAAGTGTTGTTACACTAGTTTCATGTAAAGAAACATCAACATCATCTATCAATACAGATACTGTTTATGCTTCAACTACTGTAAACGGAAAGACATATAGCATTACTAATGGAGAATTATGGAATGAACTAAAATGGTCTAGTACAAATGTTATTTCTGACAAAATAAGTGAAGTAGTACTAAAAGAATATAAAGAAGAGGTTAATGAAGCGTTAAAAGTATTTGATGGTCAAACTACAACTGTAAGTGTAGAAGATCAAAAAAGATATTTTGACTATTTAGAATTATCAGCTTTTACATCTATTTATGGTACTGATTCATATGAGAATTTATTAAAGTTATACCCAAAGACAAGAGATAAGAATATCGCAACATATGTTGATAATGCATATTTAAATGATGCGAAGGTTATTGATGCATCAAAGTTAGATCAAAGTGAAATTGAAAAAAGCGCAAAAACATTATTTGAAAATACATCACTTGAGACAACATATTATTTACATGGATATTATGAAGATTTTGTTAATGTATGTGCACAAAAGGTTTTAGCATATGATTATCTAAATGATTTTATTATTGATTATGACAAATCAAAAGATGAGGATAATTATTATTATAATGATGCTGAAATAATTCAACATCATAGTGAAAAATATCAATATGCTGAAGATAGAAAGGCTATTATTATCGGATTTACTAATAGTGAAGAAATCGATTCAACATTAAAAGCTTTTGGTGTTAAAGTGTATAATGATTCTTTCTATTTTATACCACAAGGAACAAAAACTAATACAGAATATTCAAAATATTATGAAGATTTTGATGTTTCAAAAGCAGCAAATTCTGAAAAATGTTTTAATATGATGGCAATTGGTGGAGAGAGTCTTATATTTGAATTCTATTTGGCAATGTATAATTATATTTATACATATAAAGATGCCCTTCCTGCACTAGATAATGTTAGAGAAAATCTTACAACAAACAAAAGAGATATAACAGAGTCTATTATGGTAAGATATATAAATGCTGAATCAACAACTGATGCGGCAGATACTGTTGGTACTTGGTCTAGTGAAAAACAAGACTTAATTACTTATTCACAAGATGATTTAAATGATATTGATGCTGATTTTAAAATATATGTCAATAAAACTTTAAAGATTGATGCTGATTATACAAATAAAGAATCTCGTTATTCTACGAGTGGTGTTTCATATAATGATAAATACTATATGGTATTTAAAGTAAGTGAAGATGCTTTAAGAGATGAATATGTATTACTTGATTCTTTAGAAGATACTAAAATTCCATCTAAAAAGAGTGAATATAGAGAAAAACTTGTTCATGAAATGATGTGGGATGAATTAACTGATTCTTATATAAGTGATGCAGTAAGTGAAAGAATGGAATCAGTTGGAGCTTATATTTATGACCCAAGTGTAGAAATAGCATATTCACAAGTAAATACATCATATTCAAAAACTCATAAGAGTGCACCAACTAATAATACATTATTTACATTAAAGTATGATGGAGCAAAATACCATTATACAATTGATGAAGTATTTGAAGATTTAGTGTTAACAAATGGTGTTACTTCAGCTATTGATTTATTAAGTAAGAAAGTAATAAAAGATACTAAAGAGTATGAAGATACAAATAAGAATAGAGAAGATTACGAAACAACAATAGAATTATTACTATCATATTTTGCAAATGATCAATTAAGTTCTTATCCTTCGACATTAGGTAAATATAATTTCTTAATGTTATATTTCCATACTTCAAATATTGATGAAATTATTGATAATTACTATAGAGTAAATGAAGCTTCAAATGAAATTTTAACAGATTTTGGTAAAAATGATAAATTCTATACAATGGTAGAATCTTATGCAAAATCAGCATATGAAAAACGTTATAAAGTTTCTGCTTCAAGTTTACTAGTTTATGTAGATATGGATGAAGATGGTAATCCAGATGAAGATTTCGATTGGTCAAAGCGTGTATCAACATCAAAGGATGGAAAAACTTATAAAGAACTTGCAGTAGAATTAATTGAATATATGGTTACTCGTATGAAAAATTCAAATGATGACCAATTATCAAGTTTAACTTCTATGGTAGAAGAATATACTAAGAGCCAAAGATTTACAAATGGAATTGATATATATGATCCTGATAATGGATTAGGTAGTGAAGATTATGACCCTACTGAACCTGAAACTATATGGGCTGAATATAAGAGAGCTGGAATTTTAGTTAAAGTTAATGAATATACTGATGTTACAAACTCTACTACTGAATCATACGCAGATGAAGGATGCCCTACTGAAATTAAAAATAGAATTAAAGAATTATATTCTAGTATTCAATATAATGGTAAATTCCCAACTGAATATGTTGATTCAGAAGATTATTCAGGAGAAAATCCTGATGGATGGAAGACAAATCAAGGATATAGTATGATTATTATAACAAGCGCAAGTGAAAAATCTTCTGCGAAGTTTGAAACTAAAGATGATATTAATGAAATATTTAAAAAAATTGCGATAAGTTATAATGATAATAAAATTATCATTGATAACATCTACAATACTTCAGATGTTGCGAATATTAATCAAATTAAATTATTTATTTATGATTATTTAAATAATGAATCAAGTACAATGTTGCCTGAAACAGTACAACAATTCTTCACTGATTATATACAACCAATCTATGAAAAATATACAGATAGCTCAACTCAAAGAGAATTAGTATATATTAAGATGCTAAACAGCAAGATTGATTTTACAAACAAAGATGAAGCTACTAGATTAGATAAAGTTATTGAAATTAATCATAGAATTTCAGATGAATATTTAGCAAATGATGATGATGCGAATGATTTTAAAGATTGGTGGCAAACAATCTTAACACTTAAGGATTAATAGGAGGAAGAGTATATGAAAAAGAAAATTATTTCATTAGGGTTAGCTACTGCAACAATATTTACTCTTGCTTCATGTAAGGAAACTGTTGTAAACACAACAGTTCCTTATGGAAAATTATCAGATACTAGTATCTATGCAAGTGTAGGTAATAATCAAGGTAGCATATCTCAAAAGAAACTATATGATTTAATGAAAAAAGATGGATATAGTTTAATGACAGAAGAAATTAAAAAATCATTATTTAATGATATTACTTCTGATAAAAAATATTTCGATTATTCTAAAGAAGAAGATAGATATCAAATTACTTCTTCATTAGTTAATACAATTTATGGTGTATCAAAATATGATGCATATAAAGAATTAAAAGAAAAAGATAAAAAAGTTTTAGTTCAAAAATACGTTGATAATTTATTTAAAGAAAATACTAAAAAATCAGATGGAACTTATTTTACTGTGAGTGATATTGAATCTATCGAAATTACTGAAGTAAAATATAATGGTGAATCAAAATTTGAAGCAACATTCCCTAAAGAATTATATCAAAATCAAATTTATGATATCGCAATGACTAACTATGCTAGAGAAATGATAAAAAATCCTGAATCTGAATATTACTATAAAAATGAGTATGTAAAAGGTGAAGGTAAGAATAATTATTATATTACAGATGAGAATATAAGAGACTATTATTATTCAACTTATAAAAATTATAAGGAATATAAAGGTATTGTTATTAAATTTGCAAGTGAAGCACAAGCGATTGCAATTATGAATTCTGCGATTGGAAGTACAACTATAAATAGTGAAAATGCAATCGAGGAGTATACAAAGATTTATAACTATCGTTATGTTACAAGACCACATTTATCTACTGATAGTGAAGAATACCTAAATGATGAATATGTTGATTTATCAGTTTCTAAAAATTCTAATAAGCTTACATCATATTCAAGTAATTTTGAAGATTTCTTCTTAGAAATGGAAAATGGTGAATTTTTAACATCATATTTTAACCTTGATAATGCATATTATCTAGTTTATCGTCTTCAAGGTGACGATGTTATTGAATGGGAAAACTTAGATGATAAAGATAAAGTTCAAGGTAATGGATCAACTATATATGATAAAGTACTAGATGAATTAATTGATTCTAAGAACTTTACTACAATTAAAACTAAGATTGAGAATGAAAGATATGAAGAAATTCACGAAGATAATAACTTAGTGATTTATGATCCAGTATATTCATACTTATATGACGAAGCTCATGATGATTACGCTATTAACAATAATAGTAGCGATGATTTAATTTATAAATTTACTTATAATGAAAAGGAATTTAAATTATCAGTTGATGATTTCTATCCTATCTTAGAAAATAAGTATGGTATCAATAAATCTATTAATTATCTAGAAGAACAATATTATTTAAGTCTTGATAAAATGGTTGAAAAAATCGATTCTTCAGATGTAGATGATTATAGAACTACTATTAATAAAAGCGTTGAAGATTTTAAAGACGGAGATACTAGTTATCCTAAGGCAATTGGTGTTGAGACATATCTACAATTAAATTATGGGTATAATACCGTTGATGAAATAGTAGAATCTTATAAGGCTGATTTAGTTTCAAATGTTGCGCTATCTTATTATGGAAATCATGAAACAACTGACAATATGTTTAATATGGATTCAAAATTATTTGCGAATTTTGAAAAAACATATAAAGAAATCTATGATGATTTCTTCTCAGCAACAATTTCACATATCCTAATTGGTGTTGATGAGGATTATAGTGGATCTTATTCTGACCCTGATATTTATAGAAATAATCTTATATCTGATGAACTTCGTGATCAATTTGATGCGACAATTATTTCTATTGCCAACGCAATTATTAAAGAAGTTAAGGTATTAAAGACATCTAATAGTGTTAAAGATGCTCTAGATTTTATTGTAACTGCATATAATAATAATTATAAAATTGCGAGTCTTTCTTATGAAGAAGGAAGAGATATTACTTGGTATGATTTAAAGAATCAATTTCCAATTACTCTTAAAGCTGAAGATTTAGGTGTAATTGATAATAGTAAAGCTTCAACATATGTTAAAGAATTCTCTGTTGCTGCTAAGAATTTATACAAGGCAGTAATTGATGGAAAGATTGAAGAAAAAGATGTTGAGGATAAAGGTGTACTAGAATTAACTGAAGCTATTGATTCAACTGATAAATTATGTAAGACTGTATATGGATACCACATCTTAAATATTTATGATATTGGTGAACAAGAATCTGCAAAATTTGTTAAGGATAACGATAGTAAAGATGACGATCGTGAAAATTATAAGACATATGAGCATCTAGCGATTGTTGTAGATCCTGCTGAAGAAGATGATGAAGAAGATTATATCGTTTATGCGGATAGTTATAGTGAAAATGAATGGGCTTCTAAGAATCAATTGTTTATCTATTTCTATGAAAATATAAATGGATCTTCTAGTTCACTAAAATCATCATGCAAGAATGCTATTTCAACAATTTTTGATGGAATGATTTCAACATATACATCAGAAACTTTTAAAGAATGGCGTATGATTAAACAAATGAATATCAAGTTTGAAAGTGATAAAGATGGATTTATCATGGATTATTATATTTCTAATTTAGAAAAGAGTCTTTTTGGTTATGAGCCTAATGAATTTACTCTATATACTGATTGGGTTGATTCTGAAGTTTATGATTGGACTATAGATTTTTCAAAATAGTATTTAGAAGGGGAGAAATCCCCTTTTATTTATGTTATAATTGATTTGATAGGAAGGCGAGGAATTAGTTTGAAAGTATGTATGATAGCCTCTGGGTCAAAAGGGAATTCTTTTTATATACAAACTAAAGATGCAAAAATAATTATTGATGCAGGAATTAGTAGAAAAAGAATTATTTCTTGGTTTAAAGAAAATAATATAGAAGAAACACTAGATGCGATATTAATAACACATGAGCATGTTGATCACATTAGTGGATTATGTCTAACTGCTAAGCATTTTAATTGTCCAGTATATTTAACTGCAGGTACATTTGAAGGTGCTATAAAAAAATATGAAAATATTAATTCATTAGATGTTAGATATATTAATAATTTAGATGAATTTAAGATAAATGACACGGTTATTAAATCGATTCCCACGTTTCATGATGCCCTAGATCCTAATGGATATATAATTGAAGCCGATAGTAAGAAGTTAGTATATATTACTGATACTGGTTATGTACATTTAAAGTTTTATGAAATAATAAGCAATGCAGATATATATGTTATGGAAACCAATCATGATTCTGAAATGCTTATGAGTTGTAAAACAAGACCATATCATACTTTAATTAGAATTTTAGGTGATCATGGCCATTTATCTAATGCTGATGGGATTGATGTTTTATCATCAGTTATGGGTGAAAATACAAAGGTTGTTTTTTATGCTCATATTTCAGAGGAATGCAACATGCCGGATTTAGTAAAACTTGAAAGTGTTAATAAATTTAAAAATTTAGGTATGGATGTAAGTAACATTAAATTTATATACGCATCTCAAATATCATCAGAGGTGATTGAGGTATGAAAATAACTATAATTAGTGTTGGAAAAATAAAAGAGTCTTATTTATTAGATGGTATAAAAGAATATGTTAAAAGACTTTCTAAATATACAAAAGTAGAAGAGATAGTTTTAAATGATGAACCTATAAAAAATAATTCTAATGAATCCTTAGATTTAGAAATTAAAAGAATTGAAGGTGTGAGAATTTTAAATGCGATTGATAAAAATTCATATGTGATAGCCCTTGATTTAAAAGGTGAAATGATTAGTAGTGAAGCTTTAGCTTCTAAGTTTATTGAAATAAATAATTATCATTCATCTCATATTACATTTATTATTGGTGGCTCTTTAGGTCTTTCTTCAAGTGTATTGGAGGCTGCATCATATCGTTTATGTTTTAGCAAAATGACTTTTCCACATAAATTAATGAAATTAATTTTGTTAGAACAAGTTTATCGAGCATTTAAAATCAATAATAATGAAACATATCATAAATAATTGACTAAAAAAAATATAAGTGATAAAATATAAAATGATGTAAAAGGCTTTTAAAAAGTCGTTATGGAGGAATTTAAAAATGGAAAATATTAAGTCTTTACCTGCTATAAATGTAGCAAATAAAAAAGAAGAAAAAAAAGTTAAAATTATGCAATTTGGAGAAGGAAACTTCTTACGTGCATTTGTTGACTGGATTATTAATGAAATGAATAAAGCAAATGTATATGATGGAGGTGTTGTTGTAGTACAACCTATGCCATTTGGACGTTGTAAGGAATTAAATGAAGCTTCAGGATTATATACATTATATCTTCAAGGATTACAAGATGGAGAAGCTGTAAGAAAACATGAAGTAATTAAATGTTTACAAGACTTCATTAATCCATTTGAACAATATGATAAGTATTTAGATTACGCTTTAAGTGATGATTTAGAAATCATTATTTCAAATACAACTGAAGCTGGTATTGCTTTTGATGAAAATGATACTGATTTTACTAAGTGTCCTCAAAGTTATCCTGGAAAATTACTTGCATTCTTAGAAAAGAGATATCAAGCAGGTAAGAAGGGATTATATATCATTCCATGTGAATTAATTGATTACAATGGAAAGAAATTAAGAGAAGTATTAGTTAAGTTAGCAGAACATAACAACATGGATAAAGATTTCATTAACTGGATTGTTACTGAAAATAAATTCTATAATACATTAGTAGATAGAATTGTTCCAGGATATCCAAGAAATGAAGCAGAAGAATTCCAAAAAGCATTAGGATATCAAGATCAAAATATGGTTGTAGGAGAAATCTTCCATTTATGGTGTATTGATGGAGCATCTGTTGATGACCCAGCAGTTGCGAAAGCAAACTTAGATGAACTACATGAAAAATTCCCTTGTGATAAGGCTGGATTAAATGTATTATTCGTTGATTCAATTGTTCCATATAAGCAAAGAAAAGTTAAAATCTTAAATGGTTCTCATACAACATTAGTACCAGTATCTTATTTAGCAGGTATTGATGCAGTTAAAGAAACTATCGAAGATAAAGAATTAGGACAATTTGTAAGAAACTTTATTTTCAATGAAGTAATTCCTACAATTGATATTCCTGAAGATCAAATGATTGCTTACTCTAACTCTGTATTAGAACGTTATATGAATCCTTATGTTCATCACTTATTAATGTCAATTGCATTAAACTCTTCAACAAAATATAAAGAAAGAGTATTACCATCAGTTTTACAATACATGGAAAGAAAGAATGAACTTCCTAAGAATGCATTATTCTCATTAGCTGCATTAATTACTTTCTACAAGGGAGTAAGATTATCAGATGGTTCAAAGATTGAAATTTCTGATACTAATACTGAATGGGTTGAATTATTATCAAATCTATGGGCTACTAATGATGCAAATACATTAGAAGGAGCTAAGAAGATTGTTACAACTGTTTTAGGATTAAAGAACCATTGGGGTGTAGATTTAAATACTTACCCTGGTGTTACTGATTTCGTTTCTGAGGCTTTAGTTCAAATTAATACTAAACCAATGAAGGATGCTATTAAGGCAATCGTAAAATAATTAAGAAATTTATAGGTGATTATATGAATGATTATATTATCATACACGAAATTGATAATGTAGCAGTTGTGCTTCGTCCATTTACAAAAGGTGAAGTAGTTGCAGGTGTTACATTATTAGATGATATTCCACAAGCACATAAAGTTGCTTTAAAAGATATTAAAGCAGGAGAAGATGTTATAAAGTATGGATGTCCTATTGGGCATGCTACTTTAGACATTATTCCTGGTCAACATGTACATACTCATAATGTAACAACAAATCTTGATGATGTAATTACATATGAATATAAACCAAATTATCCTGAAGTTCTTGGATATAAGTCAAATCGTACTGTTGATGTTTATGAACGTTCTACAGGTGAATATGGAATTCGTAATGAATTATGGATTATCCAAACTGTAGGTTGTGTTTCAGGAATGGCTAATAAAATAATTGAAAATTTTAAATCAAAATATGATACATCAAAAATTGATGGGGTATATACTTTCCAACATCCTTTTGGTTGTTCACAAATGGGTGGAGATTTAGCATTAACTCGTAAACTATTACAAAATATCGCAAAACATCCAAATGCTGGTGGTGTATTAGTATTAGGTTTAGGTTGTGAAGAAAACCTAGTTTCTACTTTTAAAGAAACACTTGGAGATTATGACGAAGACCGTACAAGATTTTTAGTAAGTCAAGATGTTTCTGATGAAGTTGAAGTTGGTACTGAAATCTTAAAAGAATTATATGATAAAATGAAAGATGATAAGAGAGTTACAAAACCACTTTCAGTTTTAAGAATTGGTCTTAAGTGTGGTGGAAGTGATGGAATGTCTGGTATTACAGCTAATCCATTATTAGGTAGATTTAGTGATTTCTTATCATTAAATGGAGCTACTACTGTTTTAGGAGAAGTTCCTGAAATGTTTGGTGCTGAAAAACTTTTAATGGCGCGTGCAAAGGATGAAGAAACATTTAATAAGATTGTGGATTTAATTAATAAGTTTAAGACTTATTTTAAAGAACACAATCAAGTAATATATGATAATCCATCTCCTGGTAATAAAAAAGGTGGTATTACTACACTAGAAGATAAATCATTAGGATGTACACAAAAAGGTGGAGCTGCTAAGGTTATTGATGTATTAGATAAAGGGGATAGAATTAAGAATAATGGATTAAATCTATTATGTACTCCTGGAAACGACCTTGTTGCGACAACAACATTAGGATGTGCTGGATGTCAAATGGTATTATTTACTACTGGTAGAGGGACACCATTTGGAGGATTTGTTCCTACTGTTAAGGTAGCTACAAACACAACTCTTGCTTCTAAAAAATCAAATTGGATTGATTTTAATGCTGGAGATTTAGTAGATAAAATGGATATGAATGAATTACTTGAAAATTTCATTGATTTAATATGTGATATTGCAAGTGGTCGTAAACAAACTTGTAATGAAATTAATAATTTCCGTGAAATATCAATTTTCAAGGATGGAGTTATTCTATAATTAATTAAAGGAGAATTTATTACTATGCAACAATTTATGGATAAGGATTTCTTATTAACAACAGAAACAGCAAAAAAATTATATCATGAGCATGCAGAAAACATGCCTATTATTGACTATCACTGTCATCTTCAACCAAAAGAAATTTTTGAAGATAAACCATTTAGAAATTTAGCTCATGTATGGTTAGGTGCAGGAGATCGTTATGGAGACCACTATAAGTGGAGAAGCCTTCGTGCAAGAGGGTATGAAGAAGATTCAATTTCAGGACCAGATGATGATTACAAAAAGTATATGCAATTTGTTGAATCAATGCCTTATTTCGTTGGTAATCCATTATATCACTGGAGTCATCTTGAAATGCAAAGATATTTTGGTATTTATGATGTTATTAATAAACAAAATGCACAAAAGATTTGGACTGAAGCTAATAAAGTATTAGAAACATTAACTCCACGTCAAATGATGTATAAATTTAAGGTAGATACAGTATGTACTACAGATGACCCAATTGATTCATTAGAATGGCATGAGAAGATGAATGCTGATAAGACATTAAAGGTTAATGTTCGTCCTGCATTCCGTCCAGACAAGGCTATTAATGTAGAATTAGATTGGTTTGGTGCTTGGGTAAATGATTTATCTAAAGTTGTTGGATATGAAATTAATTCAGTTACAACTTTATGTAAAGCATTAGAAGAAAGAATTGATTTCTTCCATAAGATGGGTTCAAGACTTTCAGACCATGCATTAGATGTTGTATGTTATAGTCCTGCAACATTAGATGAAGTAGAAGCAATTTTCCAAAAAGGTTTAAAGAATGAACCAATTTCATTAGAAGAACAAGATAAGTATAAAGGATATATCTTAGTATTCTTAGGAAGAACTTATAATAAATATGGTTGGGTACAACAATATCATATTGGTGCTTTAAGAAATAATTCTAAGAGTATGTTAAAGAAGATTGGGCCTGATACTGGATTTGACGCAATTGAAGATGCAAACTACATGGAAAAATTATCTCAATTATTAGGAGCATTAGATGCGACTGATGAACTTCCAAAAACTATCTTATACTGCTTAAATCCTCGTGACAATTATGCATTAACAGTATTATCAGGATGTTTCCAAAAAGAAGGAGTTAAGGGACGTGTTCAAGTTGGTACAGCTTGGTGGTTCCTTGATCAACAAGATGGTATGAGACAAAATCTTGAAACTTTAATGCAAGTAGGATTAATTAGTCAATCAGTTGGTATGTTAACTGACTCTCGTTCATTCTTAGCTTATCCACGTCATGAATACTATAGACGTATTTTATGTCAAATGTTAGGTAATTTAGTTGAATCAGGACAATATCCTGCAAGTGAACTAGATACCTTAGGACAAATAGTAGAAGATATTTGTTATAATAACGCTAAAGAATATTTTGGATTTTAATTTATAGGCCTACAATGTAGGCCTATCTATTGTTTTAGGAGGAAGTAAACTTATGTTTTTATTTGAATGGTCAGATTTAACTTCTACAAGCTGGTGGTTAGAAAGATGTGAGATTTTTGTAGATTGGTTTACAAAAAAAGGATTAAAGTTTATACTTGGCTTATTTGTAATGCTTATTGCACTTAAGATTGTAAACATATTTACCAAAAAGTTTTATAAAGGGCTTATAAAAAGAAATGCTGACGCAACATTAGCTAAAGTTGCGTTTAATGTAATTACAAAAGGTTTAAAAGTAATCATTATTATAATGTTTTTAGGGTACATAGGAATTGAGACTGCATCAATTAGTGCACTTATTGCATCTTTAGGTGTTGGAGTAGGTCTTGCGACACAAGGTGCATTATCTAATCTAGCAGGTGGTATTATCATTATTATTACAAGACCTTTTAAATTAGGAGATTCTATAGAAGCTCAAGGTGTTAAAGGTTCAGTAGAGGATATTAGAATTTTCTATACTGATATTGTTACACCTGATAATGTAGTTATAAAAGTACCTAATGGG
The DNA here is from genome assembly GCA_964548855.1 of uncultured Anaeroplasmataceae bacterium. Classification (GTDB taxonomy): domain Bacteria; phylum Bacillota_I; class Bacilli_A; order Acholeplasmatales; family Anaeroplasmataceae; genus UBA3206. The sequence continues at coordinate 49,167 of CAZJSR010000003.1, forward strand.
TCATTAGCTAATGGTGTTATAGTTAATAAATCTGTAAAAGACACAAGAAGAGTTGATGAAGTATTCGCAATTGCATATGAAGCTGATTTTGCGAAGGCTGAAGCTATTATTATTGATGTATGTAATAAATCTGAAAAAATATTTAAAGATCCTGAACCATTTTGCCGTATATCAAATCATGGAGATTCTAGTATAGATCTTACTACAAGAGTATGGTGTAAGGCTGAAGATTATTGGGATGTACATTTCTATTTATTAGAAGAAGTGAAAAAAGCATTAGAACTTAATAATATTGAAATACCTTATAATAAACTAGATGTAAATATTAATAATAAGTAAAAAAAGTAGAAAGAATGTAAAAACGATTACATTCTTTCTTTTTCTTACATTGAGATATAATTAATATTGGTGATATAATGGATTTTTTAACTACATTTTATAATGTATTGATTGTTTTATTAATGGCATTGCCTGGATTTATTTTGATAAAAAGTAAAATGATAAAAGAGAATAATATCTCTACTCTTGCGACAGTTCTTTTATATGTTAATTCCCCTTGTTTAGTATTATATTCGTTTCAAAGTATTGATAAAAGTAAAAAAATGAGCATAAATATGGTATTATTCATTGTAATAACATTATTTACTCAAGCATTAATGATCATTTTATTTTATTTAGTGAAGAAACTTATAAAAAAAATTAAGAAATCTGATAATAATGATTTTAAAGTAGGTTTAGTTGGAGTATCTTTAGGAAATGTCGGTTTTTTTGGAGTGCCTATTATAAAAGCATTACTTCCAAATAATCCTGAGGCCATAATATATTCATCAATGTTTTGTATAAGTATGAATATCATTGCCTTCACACTAGGGGCTTATATTATAACAGGTGATAAAAAATATATGTCATTTAAGAAAATAATTTTTAATCCTACTACAATTGCGGCATTATTCTCTTTAATTTTATTTATTTTTAATTTTAAGATTAAAAATAATTTTGGGAAATTTGGTCCTATATTAGACGATACTATCAATTTATTTGGTAAAATGACTACTCCGATGTGTATGTTAGTTTTGGGAATGCGATTAGGAGTAGTAGAATTCAAGAAAATGATTTTAAATTATAAAGTATATATAATAGTACTAATAAAACTAGTTATTTTTCCTTTATTAAGTTATTTATTGATATATTTTATTCCAAGTATTGATTATTCTTTTAAAGCATCTCTTTTAATACTTAGTGCAACGCCTATCGCATCTGTTATATTGAATTTATCAGAAATGCTCAATAGTGAACAAGAAGATGCGGCTAATATGATATTAATAAGCACTTTGCTTTGTATTATAACTATCCCATTAATACTTTTAATATTATAATTAAGACATTTTGCTTAAATGCTTTAAAAATATTATAAATTATGTTATCATAAATTAGTGTAATAAATGGAGTTGATAAAATGGATTTTAATCATAAAGAAATTGAAGAAAAATGGCAAAAATATTGGAGTGAACATGATACATTTAAAACAGATGTATGGGATTTTTCAAAACCAAAGTTTTATGCGTTAGACATGTTTCCTTATCCATCAGGGCAAGGATTGCATGTAGGGCATCCTGAAGGATATACTGCTACAGATATAGTATGTCGAAAAAAAAGAATGGAAGGATATAATGTATTACATCCAATGGGATATGACTCATTCGGTCTTCCTGCTGAACAATTTGCGATTCAAACAGGAAATCATCCTGAAGGGTTTACAAATAAGAATATTGAAACATTCACAAGACAATTAAAAATGTTAGGTTTCTCTTTTGATTGGTCAAAAGAAATATCTACATGTGATCCGTCATTTTATAAGTGGACACAATGGATTTTTAAGCAATTATACAATGATGGACTTGCAAAACAAGTAGATATGCCAGTAAACTGGTGTGAAGAACTTGGTACTGTTCTTGCGAACGATGAAGTTATAGATGGTAAAAGTGAACGTGGGGGATATCCTGTTATTCGTAAGAATATGAAACAATGGGTTATGGATATTCCAGCATATGCTGAACGTTTGTTAGAAGGATTAGATGAAATCGATTGGCCTGAGTCAACTAAGGAAATGCAACGTAATTGGATTGGTAAATCAGTTGGTGCTCATGTTAATTTTAAAGTAAAAGATAGAGAACATTCATTTACAGTATTTACAACAAGATGTGATACACTTTTTGGGGCAACATATTGTGTACTTGCGCCAGAACATAAAATAGTAGATAGTATTACTACTAAAGAATGTATGGAAAATGTAGAAGCATATAAGAATGCATGTGCTTCTAAGAGTGACTTAGAAAGAACTGAACTTAATAAAGAAAAAACAGGAGCCTTTACAGGAGCATATGCTATAAACCCTGTAAATGGAAAAGAAATTCCAATATATATTTCAGATTATGTTCTATCATCATATGGAACTGGTGCAATTATGGCAGTTCCTGCTCATGACCAAAGGGATTATGATTTTGCACGTAAGTTTAATCTAGATATAATTCAAGTTCTAGAGGGTGATGATATAAGTGAACATGCTTATGAAGGTGATGGGCTACATATTAATTCAGGATTCTTAAATGGATTAAATAAAGAAGACGCAATAAACAAGATGATAGATTACTTAGAAGAAAATAAAATAGGTTCTAAGAAGGTATCATATCGTTTAAGAGAATGGATATTTGCACGTCAAAGATACTGGGGTGAACCGATTCCAGTTGTTCATTATGAAGATGGTGATGAAGTTTTAGATGATAGTGAATTACCTTTAGTATTACCTGAACTTTCAGATTATAAACCAAGAGTAAATGGAACAGCACCTCTTGAAAATGCAGATGAATGGAAAAAGTATGTATCAAAAGATGGACGTATTGGAAAACGTGAAACAAATACAATGCCTGGTTCTGCTGGTTCAAGTTGGTATTTCTTACGTTATATTGACCCCAAAAATGATAATGAATTAGCTAATAAGGAACTTTTAAAACACTGGTTACCTGTTGATTTATATTTAGGAGGACCAGAACATGCAGTAGGACATTTACTTTATTCTCGTTTCTGGAATAACTTCTTATATGATAAAGGAATTGTTCCAGTAAAAGAACCATTTAAGAAGTTAGTTCACCAAGGAATGATTCTTGGAGAAAATGGTGAAAAGATGAGCAAATCACGTGGAAATGTAATTAATCCTGATGATGTTGTTCGTGAATACGGAGCTGATACATTACGTTTATATGAAATGTTTATGGGACCATTAGAAGCTGCAAAACCATGGAGTACAACAGGTCTTGATGGTGCAAGAAGATTCTTAGATAGAGTATATCGTTTTGTTACAAGTGATGAATCAAAGGCTAAATTCACAAAGGAATATAATAATAATCTTGAAATGATATATCATCAAACTGTAAAGAAAGTATCTAAAGATTATGATTCTCTTAATTTCAATACTGCCATATCTCAAATGATGATTTTCTTAAATGAAGCATCAAAGGCTAAGAGTGTATATATTGGATTTGTTGAAGGATTCGTAAAAATGTTATCACCTATCGCTCCACATATCTGTGAGGAAATGTGGATGATGTTAGGGCATGATAATACAATTGCGTATGAAGCTTGGCCACAATATGATGAATCTAAGTTAGTTTGTAACGATATTCAAATGATAGTTCAAGTTAATGGTAAACTACGTGATAAGATTGATGTGGTACTTTCTGATTCAAATGATGATATTATAAAGAAAGCTTTATCAAGTGAAAAAGTTAAACAATATACTGACGGACATGAAATTGTTAAAACAATAGTTGTGCCTAAAAAGATTGTTAATATAGTTATTAAATAAAGGAAGCGATTTTTCGCTTCTTTTGATTATATAATTATATGAGGAGTATAATGGTTTTATTGGAGGAAAAAGATAAGAAAAAAATTAATGATATATATATTATTTGATAATATTTGGTATTGTTAGTTTAATGATGTTTCTTATTATTAAAATTTTATTTAATAAGTAGGAGTTTAATATGTTAGAAATAAAAGAATTAAAGAAAACGTATCATGATAAAGAAGAAACTGAAGTACTAACAGAAGTTAATTAAAAATTAGGTGAAATAGGTTTATACTTTATTGTCGGTAAGAGTGGAAGTGGAAAGACTACGCTACTTAATATTTTAGGTGGTTTTGATTCTGATGCGACAGGTGAAGTAATTGTAGATAATGAAAATGTTTTATTGTATGATAATAAAAAGCTAAATGATTATCGTAAAAATAAAATAGGATTTGTCTTTCAATCATATAATTTAATAAGTAGCCTTAATGTCTATGACAATATAGCTATGCCATCTTATATAAATAATGAAGAAATCACTGATGACGAAATAGAAACAATACTAGATAAATTAGATATAAAGAAATTAAAAAATAGAAGTATTAGTACACTTAGTGGTGGCGAACAACAAAGAGTAGCGATAGCTAGAGCTTATATTAAAAAACCAACTATTTTATTATGTGATGAACCAACTGGATCGTTAGATGGTGAGAATTCTTGTAACATATGTGAACTTTTAAAAGAATTGAGTAAAGATTGTTTGGTTATTGTTGTATCACATGATATTAGTCTTGCTAGTAAATACGGTGATGGTGTAATAGAACTTAAAGAGGGTAGATTAAATTATATTATTGAAAACACTAATAATAAGCCATATATTACAACTAAATGTAATAAATCAATGAAATCTAAGAATGTTTTAAAATTATCAAAATCATTATTATTTAAGCATAAAATAAGTTTAACTATGTCTATAGTAACGATGATTTTATCAATGCTTATTTTGTATTTTTGTATAGTTATAGCAAGGTTTGATATTTCAAAAACATTTTATGATAATGGGTTAAAGTATAATCAAGATGTTCTAACATTAGAAAGTGCCGCTCTTGGTGACACTCAAATTGGTCACGGAATGGATGATATGTTAGAAAAAATTGGTAAATATACAGATTACGTAATAAATTATAGTTTCGATGAAAAAAAGTATAATTATACATATTTAACTAATTATACCATTAAATATAATAATGCATATGAAATTAAAGGTATTATAGAGTATGATGATAAATCTCAAAATATATTAGGATTAAGTATTAGAGAAGGAAAAGAGCCAACTAAAAATGATGAAGCAATGATATCATATTATATGTATGATTATTTTAGAAAGTACGGATATAAGGGAAGTAAGAATGGAGAAAATATTGAATTTTATCCTAGTGAAACTAAAGATATCATAGGAATTGAATTATATGGATATATAATAACGGGTGTTATTAATACAAGAGAGGATTACACGAAATATAATTTTGATCTAGATACACTTCCTTTAAATGTAGAAGAGTGGAATAATTATCATGATGATGATGAAAATGGGCTAATATGTTCATTATATGTAAAAAAAGGCACTGCATATCAAATGTTAGAACCAGAATTTAATACAGATTTGACTAAATCGGCTTCTGATGCTGATACATATGAAATAATAGAAGATTTACCAGAAGATAAATATAATATAGTAAAGAAAAATGAAGACTTAAATATCGTCGTTCCGATTGATTATGTTTGTAAATTAGCATATGAGAAAAAAATATTACCATATTCATCTTTTTCAAGAAATGTTAAATATATAAAAAGCAATGATAAAGAAAATTTAACGGATAAAGAAATATGTGATATGATAGCTAATAAGTTAAAAGAAAGTATTAGTGACTATGGAAAGACATATTTATACTTTACTCGCCAACATATGTTTCATTATAGAACATATTATGGCACAATTGATGGATTTTATTATTCATATGATTATGAAAATTCGAATTACCATTATATAGATAAGTGTCATATGCTTATATCGAAATCATTAGAGGAATCATATAAAGATGCATGGCATAGTAATGTAATAAGAGTATATACAAGTTTTAAATCTTCAAAAGAATTAATAAAGGGTATAGTGGATAGAAAATTCACTGTAAAAAGTGAAATTAATTTTAACCATGATGAAAATCTTGTAATTGAAACAAATTATTTATATGATGAAATATTCTCGGTAAGATATATGTTATCTTTTATTTCAAAAATATTTATGTTTATATCATTAGCGTTAATAGTTATATCCGCGTTATTAATAACCAAAAATATAAATTCTAATATGCAGTATAGAATTAAAGATATTGGGATTTTAAGATCCATAGGGATAAAGAAATTGGATTTATATAGAATTTTTAATATTTATAATATTTTAATGTTTTTGTTTACTTTAATTATATCTATACCAATATCTGCCTCTTTAATTAATGTTTTAAATAAGGAGTTATTTAAAACTTTACTAGATGAACCAGGAAATGTTTATGTGAAATTGTTAATAGACAGTCCTATAAATAGTTTAATTTGTATTTCGTTTTGTATAATAATTCCATTAATTGTAACTTTATTACCTATTTTAAAACAAACAAAAAAATCAATAAACATTATCATTAAAGATGATAGATTATAGTTTAATAATTCAAATAATTAAACGAGTTATTGTTTAAAATTTTGGAATTTATCATTATTTTAAATATTATACTATTTATTTATCGTAAAAAATTGAATAAATTGACATATAAGGTTAATGTGATATAATCAATTTAAGGAGATGATTGTATGGCATTTTTAAATAATAATGGTATAAACGCCATTAAATCTAATCTTATCAATGTAATTCATATATATTACGGCTATTGCCGTTTTAACTAGTACCATCAGTGGTGCTTTTTAGCATCCTCCAAAAAGTGGAGCACTAGCCGATGACTGAATAAGGCTACTTGATATATGCTTGTGGTCTAGTATCATTTAATTAGGACAAGTATATATCTTGTCCTTTTAAATTTTTAGGAAGAGAGAAGATAAATATGATAATTAAATTAAAAAAAGAAGCTACGATAAATGAATATAATGATTTAGTAAATAAATTTAAAGAAAAAGGTTATGAAATTAAAGATGCATCAGGAGATACATTTAAGTTATTTGGTGTAATTGGAGATACATCAAAACTAGATATAGAAGATATCAAAGGACTACCTGGTGTTGCGGAAGTTACAAGAATCCAATCACCATATAAAAAAGCCTCAAAAGTATTCCATCCAGATGATACAATTATTGATGTTAACGGTATTAAAATAGGTGGTGGAACATTTGTTGTTATGGCGGGGCCTTGTAGTGTCGAAACTAAAGAACAAATAACAGATGTGGCCGTATCTGTTAAGGCAAGTGGAGCTCAAATATTAAGAGGAGGAGCTTTTAAACCACGTACTAGTCCTTATGCTTTTCAAGGATTAGAACTTGAAGGTTTAGAATTATTAAAAGAAGCAAGAAAAACTACAGGATTACCTATTATTACTGAGATAATGTCAGAAGATATGATTCCAATATTTGTTAAAGATGTGGATATAATCCAAGTTGGTGCACGTAATATGCAAAATTTTCATTTATTAAAAGCCTTAGGTAAAACAAATAAACCTATACTTTTAAAGAGAGGCTTAAGCGCAACAATTGAAGAATGGTTAATGGCAGCCGAATATATTATGGCAGGTGGAAATGAAAATGTTATTCTATGTGAAAGAGGAATTAGAACATTTGAAAAATATACAAGAAATACACTTGATTTAAGTGCAGTTTTAGCTGTTAAAGAATTAAGCCATCTTCCTGTTGTAGTTGATCCATCTCATAGTGCAGGAAGACGTTCAATGGTATCCTCATTATCAAAAGCAGCACTTGCGGTAGGAGCTGATGGATTAATTATTGAAGTACATAATAATCCTGATAAAGCTTTATGTGACGGTGCTCAATCATTATGGCCAGAACAATTTGATGAACTTATGTGTGATTTAAAGAAAATTGCACCGATAGTTGGAAAAGAGATAAAATAATGAAAATACTAATTGTAGGTTTAGGCTTAATGGGAGGTTCATATGCATTAGGTCTTTCAAGTAAGGGACATACTGTATATGGTGTTGATACGAATGTTGAATCAATTGAATATGCAAAAACTAATAAATTTATAGTAGATGGAGATACTACACCTGAAAAATATATTCCACTTGTTGATTTAATAGTTATAGGCTTATATCCTAGTGCAATTCTTGATTTTTTAAATAAATATAAAGATTTATATAATGAAAATCAAATTATAACTGATTTATGTGGTGTAAAAACTTCGTTTGTCTATGATGCACAAAAAATTGATATGAAATCAGAATATATTTCACATCATCCAATGGCAGGTAGGGAAAAAAGTGGAATTATGTATGCAAATACTTTAATGTTTAAGAAAGCGAATTTCTTAATTTGCCCGACAGAAAAAAATACTCATAAAGCAGTAAAAGTAATTGAATCATTAGGTCGTGATTTAGAATTTGGAAGAATCAGTGTTATGGACCCTAAGAAACATGATTCAATGATAGCTTATACATCACAACTTACTCATGCGATTGCGGTTGGTCTAGTTAATAGTGATCATGATACTGATACAGTGAATTATATAGGAGATTCTTATCGTGATTTAACAAGAATTGCGGCGATTAATGAGGTTTTATGGAGTGATTTATTTTTCCAAAATAAAGATATTTTATTAAGTAAGATTGATGATTTTTTAGCTCAAATGGAACTTATAAGAACATCGCTGATAAATGATGATAAAGATAGTTTAAAGAAGATATTTATTAATTCTACTAAACATAGAAAAGAGATGGAATAATGCGAAAACTTAATATTAATTTAAAAAATTTTAATTATGATATAATTATTGAAAATAATTTATTAGATAAATTAAATACTTATATTAAAGAAGTTTACCACAATAAAGAAATTTTTATAATTACAGATAGTAATGTTGGCCCATTATATCTAGATAAAGTAAAAAAAATTCTTGAACCTGATTTTTTAGTAAAATCAGTCGTTTTACCAGCTGGAGAAGAAACAAAGTCTTTCTTATATTACCAACAAGCATGTGAAAAATTAATTGATTTACAAGTTAGAAGAAATCACTTATTACTTGCGCTTGGTGGTGGTGTGATTGGGGATTTAACGGGATTTATAGCTGCGACAATGTATAGAGGAATAGATTATATTGGCATTCCAACATCTTTATTATCACAAATGGATAGTTCTATTGGTGGTAAAACAGGAATAGATTTTTATAATAGAAAAAATATAATTGGAGCTTTTAAACAACCATTAAGAGTTTTAATAGACCCCAAAACATTAGATACGCTTCCATATGTTGAATTCCGTAATGGAATGGGTGAATTAATAAAACATGGCGCAATAGGTAATAAGAAATTATTAGAATTAGTAAAAGACGGAATAGATAAAATTACAGAAGAAATAATTTTTGAAAGTCTAAGTGTTAAAAAAAGTGTTGTTGAAATAGATGAGTTTGATAAATTAGAAAGAATGTATTTAAATTTTGGTCATACTTTCGGACATATTATTGAACTTAAATATGGTTATAAACATGGTGAAGCTGTTGCGATTGGAATGTTGATGGCAATTAAGTTTGGAATAGATATGAATATTACAAATAAAGAGTGTTATGACATAATTAAAAATATATTAGTTAAATATGAATTTCCAATAGTGGAATATGATTATAAAGAATACTTAAGTGAAATTGCGTATGATAAGAAAAATCTTGCAGGTGAAATAAGATTTATCTTTATTAAAGATATTTCACAACCTATGATATATAAGATAAAAGAAGATAAGATAAAGGATTTGATGTAAATGAATGTTATAATAACCCCATCTAAACTTAGCGGAAGTATAGTTATACCTCCATCTAAGAGTTTATCACATCGTGCTATTATTGCTGCATCTTTAGCAGAAGGTAAAAGTATTATTTCAAACATAATATATTCAGAAGATATTAAAGCTACAATAAACGCGATGAGAGCTTGTGGTGCTAAAATTGAAACGTTTGATAATTACTTAGAAATTACAGGTAGTAAAGTTAAGAGAGTAAATAATGTTATTAATGCAAATGAATCTGGTTCTACAATTAGATTTATGATACCTATCGCATTAACATGTGATGAGCCTATAACATTTACTGGAGAAAATCACCTTGTAAAAAGACCACTTAATGTTTTTACGGAAATTTTTGATGAATTTAATATTAAATATGAAGTTGGTGAAGATTATTTACCTATGAAGGTATATAGTGGACTTAAGAGTGGTATTTATAAAGTAAGAGGAGATATTTCAAGTCAATTTATAACAGGTCTATTATATGCACTTCCTTTACTTCCTGGTGATAGTAAAATAGAAATTACAACAAAATTAGAGAGTAAGGGATATATTGATCTTACAATGGATATTTTAAAGAAATTTGGAATAGTTATAAATACAAAAGATTATAAAACATTTGAAATAAAAGGTAATCAAAAATATAAACCCTGTGATTATACAGTGGAAGGAGATTATTCCCAAGTTGCGTTTTGGGCAGTGGCTGGTAGTCTTGGTGCTGATATAAAAATGGAATGTATGAATGAAAATTCATACCAAGGTGACAAGAAGATAATAGAAGACATTAACTCATTTGGTGGTAATGTATATTTTAAAGATGATATTTTATATTCATTAAAAAGAGAAACAAAAGGAACGTTAATTGATTTTGCACAAACTCCTGATCTAGGTCCTATATTAACAGTACTTGCATCTCTTAGTAAGGGTGAGAGTAAGTTTGTTAATATTGAAAGATTAAGAATTAAAGAATGTGATAGAGTCACTTGTATGATAGATGAACTTAAGAAATTGGGGGCAAATTTATGTGACAATAAGACATATATGTCAATTAATGGTGTTACTAGTTTTGGTTCATCTCTTGATTTAGATTCACATAATGACCATAGAATAGTGATGGCACTTTCTATTGCATCTATGGCTTGTAGTGGGCCCATAAGAATAAAAAATGCAGGTGCGATAAAGAAATCTTATCCACATTTCTTTGATGATTTTAAGCGCCTTGGAGGTATAGTAGAATATGAAGACTAAATTAGAAATAGCTAGAGAACAAATCAATCAAATTGATAAAGAAATGATAGAGTTATTTAAAAAACGTATGGATGCTGTTAAGATGGTAGTAGAATATAAAATAGAAAATAATATGGAAGTATTAGATTCTAAAAGAGAAGATTCTTTAATTAAAAAGAATTTAGAATTATTAAATGATAGTTCTTTAGAAAAGTATTATTTAGAATTTTTTAATTCTATACTTTCGTCTTCTAAAAATTATCAAAAAAATATAATAGAAAGAAAGAAGTAAGATGAAAAAATTCGCATTATTAGGTGAACATCTTTCTCATAGTTATTCTCCTATTATTCAAGAAAAATTGTTTAGTTTAAAGAATTTAGATTATTCATATGCATTACTTGAGATAAAAGAAAATGAGATAGAAAATACACTTTTAAAATTAAAAACAAATGAATATAGTGGATTTAATGTAACAATTCCTTATAAAAAGACAGTTATGCGTTATTTAGATAAAATAAGTGATGAAGCATTAGAAATAGGTAGTGTTAATACTGTTAAATACGAAAATGGGCTATTAATAGGATATAATACGGATTATTTTGGCTTTAAGGAAGAATTAAAGTATTATAATATAGATGTATCAACTAAGTGTTATGTTCTAGGTACAGGTGGTGCGAGTTTAGCGATTAATAAAGCGCTATTAGATTTAAATGCTAGTGTTATAAAGGTTAGCAGAACTAAATCTGATGATACAATAACATATGAAGAATTACAAATAACACATAAAGATATTATTGTTAATACTACCCCTGTTGGAATGTTTCCTAATGTATCTTTAAGTCCGGTTAGTGAAGAAAAAGCGAAGAATGCAAAAGCGATAATTGATATAATTTTTAATCCAGGTGTAACAAAGCTTATGAGTTATAATAAAAATAGTTATAATGGTTTATTAATGTTAATAGCGCAAGCCAAGAAAGCCCAAGATATATGGTTAGGGTATGAAGCAGATATTGATTATGATGTAATGTTAGATTATGTAGGTAAGGTGATTAAGTAGTGAATAGTTTTGGAAGACTTTTTAGAGTAAGCATATATGGAGAGTCACATGGTACTAGTGTTGGTGTATTAGTTGATGGAGTACCTGCAGGCATAATGCTTAAAGAAGATGACTTTATATATGACTTAGAAAGAAGAAAATCAGGGAAAAAAGGTACTACACCTAGAGTAGAGGCTGATAATGTAATTATAGAAACTGGTGTGTTTAATGGCTATACCACAGGTGCACCTATATTATTAAAATTTAATAATACTAATACACGTAGTAAGGATTATAGTAATCTTATAACAACACCACGTCCTGGACATGCGGATTATACAGCTAATGAAAAATTTAAGGGATATCAAGATTATCGTGGTGGTGGTGCATTTTCAGGTAGGCTTACAACTGGAATTGTTGCGGCTGGAGTTATTGCGAAAAAAATCACAAATTTTAAATTTGAAACAAAGATTACTAATTTAGGAGGAATTACTGATCCTTTAAAATTTGAAGAGAAATTAGATGAAACTATTAAAGATGGTGATTCTGTTGGTGGTATTGTTAATATTAAAGTAAATGGATTATTAAAAGGACTAGGTGAACCTTATTTTGATTCTGTAGAATCAGTTTTGTCACATCTTCTTTTCTCAGTAGGAGGAGTAAAAGGTGTTGAATTTGGAGTTGGTTTTCGAGGAGTAGGTTTATTAGGTAGTCAATTTAATGATTGTTTTATAGACGAAAATGGTAAAACTTTAACTAATAATAACGGTGGAATCAATGGCGGAATCGCAAATGGTAATGAAATAGATATAAATGTATTAGTTAAACCTACACCTTCTATATATAAAACACAACAAACTTTTAATTTTAAAGATAATAAATTAGTTGATTTAGCAATTGAAGGAAGACATGATTGTGCTATAATATTAAGAGCACAAGTTGTGTTAGAAGCAATGGTTGCGATAGGATTATGTGATTTAGCTTTAATAAATAAAGCATATAAATAATAGTGCGAGGAGAATAGAAATGATTGGATTTGAAGAAGTAACTAAGACAATGACAAAAGAAGAAGCTATTAAAGAAGCGAGTAGATGTTTAAACTGTAAGGTGCCAATGTGTAAAAAAGGATGTCCTGCAGGATTACCTATACCAGATTTCATTCAAGCAATAAAGAATGATGATTTAGAATTAGCATATGAACTAATTAATACAATGACTAATTTATCACCTATATGTTCAAGAGTTTGTGCTCATGAAAAACAATGTATTGGAAATTGTATTCGTAATAAGATGAAAACAAAAGACCCTATTAATGTAGGAGGTCTTGAGAGATTTGTTGGTGATAATGCTAAATATAGACCACAAGCTCCTAAGGAGTTTAAAGAAGGATTTAAAGTTGCGATTATCGGAGCTGGACCTGCAGGATTATCATGTGCATTAGAACTTGCGAAAAATGGTATAAGATCAACAATATTTGAACGTATGCCATATGCAGGTGGAGTAACTGCATACGGTATCCCAGAATATAGATTACCAAAGGATATATTAAATAAGCATATTGATTATATTAAGAGTATGGGCGTTGAATTTGTATTTAATTGTGATATGAAAGATACTACAGTTGATTCTCTTAAAGCCAAAGGATATAATAAGATATTTGTAGCCGTTGGATTAACAAAATCAAAGGCTATGCGTATTCCGGGAGAGGATGCAAGTGGTGTTATTGATGCGAATACTTTATTAAAGAAAGTAAATAATTATGTATCTTATAATATCGGACAAGAAGTTAAATTAACAGGACGTACAATTGTAGTAGGGGCTGGAAATGTAGCGATGGATGCGTGTAGAACTGCTGTGAGAATTGGTGATGGAAGCGAAGTAATGATTGTTTATCGTCGTAGTTTAGAAGAAGCACCGGCTTCAAAAATAGAATTAAAAGAAGCAAATGAAGAAGGTGTAGTATTTAATTTCTTAACAAATCCAGTTGAAGTAATTAAGGATGAAACAGGACATATAAAAGCATTAAAGGTTGAAAAAATGGAACTTGGTGAACCAGATGAATCTGGACGTAGAAGTCCTGTTGGTACTGGTATTTATGAAGAATTAGAATGCAATAATTTTATTGTTGCGATAGGGCAAAGTCCTGCGAGAGACTTTATTGAAATTAATAGTATCGAATCTGATCATGGGTATATTAAAGCTTCAAATGATATAACATCAGTGGATGATGTTTATGCAGGTGGAGATATAGTTCGTGGTGCTGATACTGTAGTTAGATCTATGGTTGATGGAAAACGTGTAGCACTAGATATTATAAATAAATTAAAATAATATATATGTTTATCCCCTTAAAAAGGGGTTTTTTTCTTTATGGCAATTCTATTGTATAAATTATAATGTTAAATTATAATAATCTTAAAGAGAGGAATTGATATCATGATTGAAGAAAGAACTACAGTAGATTCAAATAAGAGAGTAATAAAAGAGGAATATGTTGAATTTGATGGTAAAAATAATATTATTTGGACAACGGAAATTGAATACGATTATGATCTAAAAGGGAATGAAAAAAATGTTTTACATAAAAGTTATAATGAAAAACATGAATTAGTCAAGAAAACTATAATTCAATATGAGTATGATATTAATAATCTAATAACAAAAAAAATATATACTGAATTTGATTCGAATGATATTTTTGTTGAAAAAACAGAATATGATTATGAATATGATGAAGAAGGAAAGAAAAGCCTAGAATATTGGATTGATTATGATTCAGAAGATAGAATTATAAATAAAACTGTATTTGCAGAATCTCGTAAAAAGATAAGTGAATTAAATATTATGTATGATAATAGCGGTGAGATTAAAAATATAACTGAGAGTTTATTTGAATATAATAATAGAGGATATTTATCTAAAGAAACAATTAATGTTCGTGATTCAAAAGTAAAAAAAGAAACGATAAATGAATATAATATAAGAGGATATGTAGGAAAAGAAACTATAATTATTTGTAACCTTGATGGTAATATAATTAATAAGAGTGAAAAAGAATACGATAAATATGGGAAACTATTATTAAAGATAAGTGAAAGTTTTTATGATAATAATTTTAAATTTGTTTATTTGAAAGAATGTTTATATGAATATAACGATTCTTTAGAAAAAATAAAAGAGATAAATAAATATTATGATTCTAATGGTAATGAAATTAGTTTGCCTTTATTTGAGAATAAATAAAATAATACCTAAATTTTTTTAAGTATTGAAACAAAATGCTATACTTTTTTAAGTTTAGCATTTTTATTGTTTTAAACAAAAAAATACTTTCACAATTAACTTTAAAAAAAATATGTTTAAAAACTATAAAATTAATTGTATTTTTTGTCGAAAAAAATGTATAATGAAATTAAGGAATAAAAAAAGGAAGGAAAGTGTTTATTATGTTTTTAATATCAGACAAATTATTAGGAATTATTGTAGTAGCATGTGCTGGAGTTTTATTGGTGTTAGCTATAATATGTGCTATTATTTCTTCTAAGAATAAGAAGAAACAAACACCTGTAACATTAGAAGCTCGTGAAGAAAATGAGGTTTTAGAAGAACCAGAAGATGAAAAAGAAACCGAGGAAGTTTTAGAAGATAATATAAATGAAGAATCAGAAGAAACTGTTGTTGAAGATTCAGAGTCAGAAGAAACTACTGAAACTGAAGAAGAACCAAAAGAAGTTGAAACAGAAGATGCTTTAGAGGAAAACGTTGTTGAAGAACTAGAAGACGACGAAGAATCAGAAGAAGTTGAACTAGAAGACGAAGAATCTAAAGAAGTAGAAGAAATAGAAGAAGCGCCTATAGAAAATACAGAAGATGAAGAAGAAGTAACTGAAGAATCTATTGATGAACAAGAAGAAACTAAAGAGGAAGAAAAAGAAACTTTAGTAAAAAGAACAGGAAGATATGCAGGAAAATATATTATTAGATGTGAAAATGGTGGATATAGATATCAATTACTAGCATCTAATGGTCAATCATTAATTATATCAGAACCTTATACAACTGAAAAAGGTTGTCGTAATGGTATTAATACAGTTAAGAAGAATGCTGTAGAAGGTACTATTAAAATTGATGCAGACAAGCATGGACTTTATTTCTTTACTTTAGTTTCAAAACAAAATCGTATTTTATGTCAAAGTGCTAACTATACAACTAAAGAATCAGCTGAAAAAGCTTCACTTTCATTTAAGAAGTTTGCGTTAACTGATAATATTATAGTGGATGAATCATCTGATGGTTCAGTAAGTACTAGTGAAAAAGCTGATGTTGAATATGAAGAAAAAACAAATGGTACATATGAAATAGAATCTGATGGTGACAATGGCTATATTTATGTTTTAAAAGCATCAAATAATGTTAAAATTGTAACAAGTCAAGATTATGGTTCAATCGCAAGTTGTAAAGAAGCATTAGAAAGATTTAGAGAAGCTGTATATACAGGAGAATTTTTAATTTATAAAGATAAGAATAGTAATTTCCAATTTAAGTTATATAATTCTAATAAGAGATTAGTTGTGGCAGGTGAAGTATACTCTTCAAGAGCCCAAGTAATTCAAACTATTATATCAATTAAATCTTATGCAAAAAATGCACAATTAGTTGAAAAAACAACTGTAGAAGAAGAATAGTAAAAGAATTCCTGAATTTTTTCAGGAATTTTTTTATTTCTAGTAAATAAAATATAGTAATTAGTAAAACTTAGCTTCAGCAGATTTATTAAATCTTCAATTGTAAAAGTAAACTTTTTTAAAAAAATTCAAAAATAACTTGCGTCAATTAATTCATTATGCTATAATGAAATAGCTGCAATGCAATGGTCCGGTGGTGTAGTGGTTAACATGCTAGTCTGTCACACTGGAGATCGCGGGTTCAAGTCCCGTCCGGACCGCCACTAATTTTTAAGATATGCACCCATAGATCAATTGGATAGATCGTTTGACTACGGATCAAAAGGTTGAGGGTTCGAGCCCTTCTGGGTGCGCCATATCTTGGAGGTTTAGCTCAGTTGGGAGAGCATCTGCCTTACAAGCAGAGGGTCAGCGGTTCGAGCCCGTTAACCTCCACCATTTGCCGACTTAGCTCAATTGGTAGAGCAACTGACTTGTAATCAGTAGGTTGTGGGTTCGATTCCTATAGTCGGCACCATTTATAATGTTTTTTAATTGGTACTTTTGTATCAATTTTTTTTATTTTTTGAATAATAATCATAATTAATAACTCATGTGATATTTTATTTAATAGATTTAAATTAAAAAAAATAAAGTATTATTAAATATATACAAATGATATAATATTTATGAGGTGATTAATCTATGCGTAAAACTAAGATTGTATGTACATTAGGTCCTTCATTGGATGATTATGAAGTTTTAAAGAAAGCTTTTTTAAGTGGACTTAATTGTGCCAGATTAAATTTTTCTCATGGTACGCATGAAGAACAAAAAATAAGAATTGATAATATTAAAAAAATAAATAAAGAATTAAATATGAATGTACCTATTTTATTGGATACTAAAGGTCCTGAAATTAGAGTTAGAGATTTTGAAAACAAATTTGTTAATTTAAAAGTAGGGCAAGAATTTATATTATCTTCAGATTTTAATTTAATTGGGAATGAAAAAATTTGTGGGCTTTCATATCCTAATTTAGCTAAATTTGTAAAAGAAGGAGATAAAATACTAGTTGATGATGGTAAAATTGGACTTTTAGTAACAAGAATTGAAGGGACAAATATTGTAACTGAGGTTTTAAATGATGGTAAAGTAAGTAACCATAAAAGTATTAATGTTCCTAATGTTATTGTTGACATGCCATATATTAGTGAAACTGATAAATCAGATATTTTGTTTGGTATAAAACAAGATGTTGATTATATTGCTGCATCATTTGTAAGACGTAAACAAGATTTATTAGATTTAAGAAAATTACTTGATGACAATGGTGGAGAAAATATTAAAATTATAGCTAAAATTGAAAATACTGAAGGTGTTTTAAATTTATCGGATATAGTTTCAACTGCAGATGGAGTAATGGTAGCTCGTGGAGATTTAGGTGTAGAGGTTGCATATAAGAAATTACCATCCATTCAAAAAGAAATGATTTCAGAATGTTATAAACAAGGTAAAATAGTAATCACTGCGACACAAATGCTTGATTCTATGCAACAAAATCCAAGACCAACTCGTGCGGAAGTATCAGATGTAGCTAATGCTGTTTACGATCAAACTACATGTACTATGTTATCAGGTGAAACTGCTGCAGGAATGTATCCAATTGATTCTATTGTTGCGATGGGAGATATCGCAAAATTTGCAGAAGAAGATATTAATTATAATCTTCGTTTTACTAAAAAACATCTAGATTTAGGAAATGAACCTGTATCAGTTGTAGCTAACTGTGCAGTGCTTGCTTCATTTCAAACTAAAGCAAAAGCTATTATATGTGTGACAATGCATGGACAAACAGCACTAAAAATTTCAGCATATCGTCCTGAATGTCCTATTATTGCGATTACAGTTGATCCTAAGGCTTGTAGACAATTGAATATTGCTTGGAATGTACTTCCTGTTTTAGCAGAAAGAAAGAATACAACAGATGAGTTATTTTTATATGCTATAGAAAAAGCTAAAGAAACAGGACTTGTAAAAAAAGGTGATAATATTGTTATTACAACAGGTTCTATGGTTGGACCAGGATTTACAGATACAATAAAACTTCATACTATATAGTTAAATTAAAAAAGCCTATCAACATCCATAAATTCATCATATTATATTAGTGGTTAGAGATAACTAAGGTGGTGAATTTATGAGTTGTGGGTGCAACAAATGTTGTAATCAAGAGCCACTAGAAGATAATGAAATTTATTGTTGTGGTCAATTATATCAATATACGTTGACAACTGATGCAGGCAATAATCAAAGTTTATTATGTACTCCATGTAATCAACCAACTGCGATTTTTGATGTAGCTTCAATTACTACTAAAACAAATGCATGTATGGGTGTTACATACTATCAAGCAGTTGTTAATACTGATCCTGTTGAGATAATTCAAGATTGTAATTTGAAAAATACTGTATGTAGATGTATCGAATTATATATGAAAGATAATGCATGTGGATGTGGATGTCAAAGTAGTTGTCAATGTAATAAAGGATTTAGTTTATTTTAAACAATTATCGGCGAGTTTATAAGCCGATTTTTTTCGTTTATTGTAATTGATATATTCTAGTGCTATAATCAACTATGAGGTGAAGATATGAAGAAAATAGGAAGTTTAATAATAAAATGATGACTTAGAAAAATTAACTTCAAATGATGGTGAATGTTTACTTGAAGACACATTTACAGGAAAAAGAAACGCTGGTTCAAGTCAAGTGTTATCATTTGGTAATAAAAAAATATCAACTAAAAAATTAACAGATAAAATGTGGATATTATATGGTGCATCTGGTCGTGGAAGTGATACATGGTATAACGACACCATAACTATTATATTTACATTTTATAAATAATGATTGGATTAATTATGATAGAATTAAAAAATATAAAAAAAAGTCCTAAATGATTTAAATATAAAATTAGGAGATACAGGCTTAGTATGTATATTAGGTAAATCAGGTTGTGGTAAATCAACATTACTAAATATACTTGGAGGATTTGATAAAGAAGTTCAAGGACAAGTAATAGTTGATGGTGTTGATATTTTATCACTTAATGAAAAAGATCTAAATGATTATAGAAGAAATAAGATAGGATTTGTTTTTCAAACATATAATTTAATAAGTAGACTCAATGTATATGAAAATATATGTTTGCCATATTATATTGATGGAAACGTTGAAAATGAAAATGAAGTACTAGAAGTATTATCAGAACTTGAAATATTAGAACTAAAAGATAGAAAAACTAATACACTTAGTGGTGGAGAATCACAAAGAGTATCAATCGCGAGAGCCTATTTAAAGAAGCCAAGATTGTTATTGTGTGATGAACCAACTGGAGCTTTAGATGAGGAAAATACCGACAATATATTTACTCTTTTAAAACAAATTAGTAAAAACTGTTTGGTCATTGTAGTTTCACATAATTCTATAGCTGCAAATAAATACGCGGATATAATATTAAAATTAAATGAAGGAAAAATTAATTATGTAGAACCTTTATTAGAATATACTGAAGTTGAAGATAAAAAAACATCAAAGAAAATGAAATCTAAAAAGATATGTAAATTATCAAGTTCGTTATTGTTTAAGCATAAGTTTAGTTTAATAACGTCAATTTTAATGATGATTATTTCTGTAATATTGATATATTTTTCTTTTACAATAATGAGATTTAATATGGCAGATTCTGTATATGAGAATAATTTGTCATATAACGAAGAGGTTATGAGTATTGGATGCAGATTTTCTAATTATAATGGAAATACTACTATAACAGAAAATTTATTAGATAAAATGAAAGATTATGGTGATTGTGTAATAGGTTATGATGGAGATCGAAAAGAATTATATTCCTATTCTATAGAGAGATTAGAAGAAAAACAAATGTATTATAATTCTTACTATATAAACAATATTTTCGAATATGATGATAACTTGAAAAAATTATTTGGACTTGAAATAGTAGAAGGAACATCCCCTGAAACTGAAGATGAAGCAATGATGACATATTATATGTATAACTATTATAAAAAATATGGATATAAAGGAATAAAAGATGGAGTTAGTGTTCAATTTTATCCTAATGATATGAAAGATATAATAGGAATAGAAATTTTTGGGTATAAAATAACAGGTATTGTATCTACAAAAATAGATTATACAAAATATGATTTTGATTCTAACGAAACACCAAAAGATATAGATGCATGGAATAGGTATAACGAAGATGATAAAAATGGACTGATAAGTGCTTTATATGTAAAAAGTACAACTGCATATAAAATTCAAGATATTAGAGTTATGTCAAGCGTTGGAATGAAGAGTACTAGTAGTGAAAGTTCAGTGCCATATGATATCGCAAATGAAAATTATGAGATTTACACAAATAAGACAAATTATAAAGTGTTGGTGAATGCAGAATATGTAGCTGAATCAAAATATGGAATTGGATATAATTATGCACTTAATGAATTTATAAATGAAAATAGTGAGCTAACAACTTTAGAAGCTAAAGAAAGATTTAATAATATATTATTTGAATATATACCTTTGATGAGAAAAGAAAGGGTAATATTACACACAAATGATAATACGATAAGTGTAAAATTTGAATTAGAAATTGATGGCTTTTATATTGAAGATGAAAAGGATAGTATGAAATTACTATTTTCAAAAGACTTTCTAGATGAGTATGATTATCTAAGGGTAAGTAATGTAAGAAAAGTATATACAAATTTTAAGGCTTCTAAAAATTTATTAAAAGATATTGTTGATAGAAAATTATATGATGTATATAAAAATCATAGTTATCCGGTTTATTTAATATTAGATTATAATTTTGTATATGATCAAATTAGTTCTGTGCAAAATTCAATGAAAGTATTATCGTATATATTTTCAGGTGTTTAGATATTATTTATTATAATGTCAGGATTGATGATAATAAAAAATATCAATAATAACATGAAATTAACAATTAAAGATGTAGGAATACTTAGATCTATGGGGATTAGATTTGTTGATTTATATAGAATATTTAATGTTTATAATATTTTAATATTTGTAAGTAATCTTATTATTTCAATACCTATAGGAATAGGCTTTATAAAAGTTTTAAATAATCTAATAAATAAGTATTTACTAGATAGTGAAAGTGCGTCTTATGTTACTTTACTAATAAATTATCCATCGAATATAATTGTTTGTATATTATTATGTGTATTGTTACCTATTGTTGTAACAATTATACCTATTATTATGACAACGAGAAAGTCTGTAAACACAATAATAAAAACAGAATAACAAATAGAGTCAATAATATATCCGTAATATATTATTGACTCTATTTATTTTAAGAATCAGAATTTATTATTCTAAAATATGATTTATATGTTCAATTTATAAAAGCGCATATTTTTTGTAAAAAAGTTGTAATTTTGTATATTTTATTATATTATATATAATATATAAGTGTTTACAAAAAGAAAAAATGAAAGTGGTGTTATCAATGCTTGAAAAAATCAAAAAAAATAGAGAAGTTCTTGCTTCACTTAATGGATTAATTAAACAAGATAATCCAAAATATTATCATTTTATGTCATCAATGAATACTTTGGAAATTAATAATGATATTATTGAAAATTTTATTGTTAAAGCTGATAAAGAACTACCACAAGGCGAATGTTTAACAAGAATTTATGGCGTAATTAATAGTTTAACAAATAGTATGGATGCTTTATATTCAATTTGTTATATGGTTACTAATGGTAAAAACTTGATTAATCTAAATCAAAATCGTCAAATGAGAGAATTAAAATATATTAGAAATAATGTTATATCACATCCTGTCAAGGATAGTTTTGATTCTGATAAGATTGGAACATGTATTGTAAAGAGAGATAAGGTTACAGCTAAAACGTTTAAATATTATATATATTATAATAAGGAAATAAAGGCTCGTGAAATTAAGTTACTTGATATGATTGATGCTTATTATGATGAAACATTATCTATAATTGAAAGAATTTTATCATATAAAGAATTTGATATAGAACCAGTATTAGCTCAAATAAAAAAAACATATCGAAAATTTTCTAATGATTTAGATATTAGAGAAGATATATTAGAATTAAGAGGAGTTTATTTAAGAAATAGTAATGTTTTAGCTAACAAAGAAGTTAGATATATTTGGCGTGTTGAAGTTTTAATGAAATTTCTTTCATATCCTAGAAATGATAAGGAACTTAAAGAAATATATGATTATTGTATGGGAAATCAATTAGAAAAAATTTATAATTGTATTTTACCATTTGGCCATACAGTATCAAAAGATGATCTTATTAATGATAGAAAAGTTCCAAAGGCTTTAAATCAATTCTTTAAACTATTAGAAAAGAATGATACATTAGATGGAATTATTCCATATTTATGGGATATGAATCATCCTTTATTTGTACCTGCGTTAAAAAAATGTATTGATTACGTGACAGATGCAGGCCTAGATTCAGCTAAGAGATATTTTGAATTAATTAAGGCTGCACATGAATCAAATGATGCAGATACTGTTTACTGCCTTGCAAGTATTTTAAATAATCCTAAGAAATAATACGCTTTCACGAAAGCGTATTAAATTTTAGTGGTATAATTTATTTGTTAACTTATGAAAGAAGAGGACTAATATATGGATATTAGAAATGTCGCAATTATTGCCCATGTAGACCATGGTAAAACAACATTAGTAGATAAATTATTACGTACTGCGCATACATTTAGAGATAATCAAATGGTACAAGAACGTGTAATGGATTCAAATGATATTGAGCGTGAGCGTGGAATTACTATTCTTGCGAAAAATACAGCTATTTATTACAAAGATTCAAAAATTAATATACTTGATACACCAGGGCATGCTGATTTTGGTGGAGAAGTTGAGAGAATAATGAAAATGGTTGATGGTGTTATTCTTGTTGTAGATGCATATGAAGGTACAATGCCACAAACTAGATTTGTGTTAAAAAAAGCATTAGAAGCACATTTAAAACCAATTGTAGTTGTTAATAAAGTTGATAAGCCATCAGCTAGACCTTTAGAGGTAATTGATGAGGTTTTAGAATTATTAATAGATTTAGGTGCTGATGAAGATCAATTAGAGTTTCCGATTGCATATACTTCAGCAGTTAATAACACATCAAGTTTATCAAGTGATATAACTACACAAAAAGAAGGTATGGAAGCTGTATTAGATTTAATATTAGAAGAAATTCCGCTTCCTAACTTTGATAAGGAATCATCTTTACAGTTTCAACCTGCTTTAATCGATTATAATGATTTTGTTGGTCGTATGGGAATTGGTAGAGTTAATAGAGGTACAATTAAATCTAATCAAACTGTTAGTTGTATAAGATTAGATGGAAGTGTTAAACAATTTAGAATACAAAAATTATTTAGTTTCCTTGGATTAGATAAGATTGAAGTTGAAGAAGCTGTGGCTGGAGATATAGTTGCTATTTCAGGTCTTGCAGATATTTCAGTAGGTGAAACTATTTGTAATCCTGGTCAAGAAGAAGCGTTACCACCAATCGCAGTAACTGAGCCAACAGTTCAAATGACATTTGGAACAAATACATCACCTTTTTGTGGAAAAGAAGGTAAGAATGTTACAGCTTCTAAGATTGAAGAGAGATTATTACGTGAAGTAGAAAAAGACGTTTCTTTAAAGGTAGAAAGATTAGGACGTAGTGAAGAATGGATTGTTTCAGGACGTGGAGAACTACATTTATCTATTTTAATTGAAACAATGCGTCGTGAAGGTTTTGAATTTCAAGTAAGTAGACCAAGAGCGATTATTAAAGAAGAAAATGGTATAAAATTAGAACCTTATGAATATGTTGTGATTGATGCACCTACTGATTGTATTGGTACTGTTATCGAGATGCTTGGAAATCGTAAAGGTACAATGGAAAATATGACAAATACAGAGACTCAAGCACGTGTTACATATACAATGCCTTCTAGGGGATTAATTGGATTTAATACTGAATTTATGACAGCTACACGTGGTTATGGTATGATGTCTCATACATTTACAGATTATAGACCACTTGATAGTGTTAATGTTGGTAAGAGAAATATAGGAGCTATGGTATCTATGGCTGATGGACAAGCAACTGCTTATTCTATTGGTGCATTAGAAGACCGTGGTGTTATGTTTATTGAGCCTGGTGCTGATGTTTATGAAGGTATGATTGTTGGTCAATGTAATAAAGATTTAGATTTAGCTGTAAATGTAGTAAAAGCTAAACAACAAACTAATACAAGAAGTTCATCTAAAGATATGACAGTTGTATTAAAAAAACCAAAAGTTATGACTTTAGAATCATGCATTGAATTTATTAATGATGATGAATTAGTAGAAGTTACTCCTAAAAATATAAGATTACGTAAAAAGATTTTAAATACACAAGAACGTAAAAAATTTGATGCAAAAATGAAAAACGAGGAATAAAAAAGGCTTAGGCCTTTTTTTAATAAGTATATGAAAAAAAGTATAATATTTGATTTAGATGGAACATTATTAGATACATTAGACGATATTTTAAATGCGGTGAATCATTCACTAAAGAAGTATAATTTAATGCCTATAACAAAAGATGAATGTAGAGAATTTATAGGTTCTGGACCTTTTGTTCTTATTGAAAAAAGTGTTAAAGAAAATAAGGAAAAACTTGGTTTAGTATATGAAGAATATCTATCTTATTATGAAAATCATAATGACATTAATACTAAACCATATGAAGGTATATTAGAACTTTTAAATACTTTAAAAGAAAATAACATAAGATTAGCTGTTGTTTCAAATAAACAAGATTCGGCTGTGAAAGAAATGGTTAGTAAATATTTTGGTGATACTTTTGAATTAGCAATTGGAAGTTCTTCGAATTTAAAAAAGAAACCTTCGTTTGATATGATTCAATTAGTATTAAATTCCTTAGGTATTGATAAAAAAGATTGCATTTATATTGGAGATAGTGAAATTGATATAAAAACAGCTTCTAATAAAATGGATTTAATTATGGTATCATGGGGATTTAGGAATAAAAATACTTTATTCTCAAATGGTGCAAAACTAGTGGTAGATAGTACTAAAGAAATATTGAGTATTGTATTAAATAAATGATAAAAGGAGTCGATTTTATTGGGTACCCAATATTTTTGACTCCTTTTTTTATAATTTAAATTTTTGCGATATTTACTAAATATTTAACACATAATTCCATTTCATCTAGTGATGCATATTCACGAATGCCATGATAATTATATCCACCTGTAGGCATATTTGGACACGGAAGACCGAGACTTGTTAATCTTGCACCATCTGTTCCACCTCTAATTGGGTCTATTTTAGGTATGACATTTGCCATCTTCATTGCGTTTAATGCTCTTTCTATTACTTCAGGATGTTTTTCAATTTCATATCTCATGTTGTCATAAGAATCTTTAATATCTATTGAAATTGTGGCTTTTTTGTATTTTTTTCTTAAGAAATCAACAACATCGATAAACTCTTGTTTTTGAATTTCTAATTCATTTTTATTATGATTTCTTAATATATAGTTCATTTTTGTGTTAACCTCGTCACCTCTTATATCTGTTAAGTGGTTAAAACCATCGTATTTATCGGTATATTCGGGTCTTTTATTTTGAGGAAGCAATGTGTCTAATTCTATTGCTATTCTTGCAGCATTTACCATTTTATTTTTTGCTTCACCAGGGTGGATTCCTATTCCTTTAATATCTATAGATACATGAGAAGCATTGAAGCATTCGTAACTGAATTCATCATATTTTCCACCATCTACAGTATATGCAAAATCTGCATTAAATAAATTGAGATCAAAACATGTTGTTCCTTCACCAATTTCTTCATCAGGAGTAAATGCAACTGAAATATTATGATGTTTTTCGTTTGGATTTTCAATGAAATATTCAAGCATACTCATGATTTCAGCAACTCCGGCTTTATCATCTGCTCCAAGAAGAGTTGTACCATCTGTTGTTATAAGAGTGTGACCTTTTTGATCGTTTAGTCTAGGAAAATCCTTTGGATCTATTGATATATCGTTATTTAGTTTTATTGTTTTACCATCATAGTTTTCTATTATGTTAGGCTTGACGTTTTTTCCACTTGCATCAGGCGCTGTATCCATATGAGCTATAAAACCAATTGTTTTATCACTATTACAATTTGATTTTAATTTAGCATATACTATACAGTTATCTGTTAGTATTACATCTTCTAATCCTAGGCCTATTAATTCATCTTTTAATACGTTCGCTAGATCAAATTGAATTGATGTAGAAGGATGTGATGTGTATTTCTCACTACTTTGTGTGTTAATTTTTACATATTTAATAAATCTATCTAATAATTTCATAATATCACCTGAAAATATTTTAACATAAAATAATCTATTTTATTAATTATCTATTAATAATATTAAAAAAGATGTATTATAAATATAAGATATGGAGGAGAAAATATGAAAAAAGCGAGTAAAATAGTTGCGCTTATTGCAAGTGTAAATTTATTGGTTATGTTATCGTTTGAACCATTAAAAGGATTAAATATAATAGGTTTTGAATTTGTTTTTAAAACTCATACTGTGGGTGCTATATTATTATTTATATCAATAGTGCTTGTTATTATATTGAATATTTTATCAATGGTTGGGAAAAATTATAAATTACTAATACAATTAGATGCGCCAATTTTTAAATATTTAAATATAATCTTATCGATTTATATAATAATTGCGTATTTATTATTTAATAAGTATTTTATGTGCAATAATAATATTGGATATAAAATAAGTTATATATCATATATTGGTATGATTTGTGCGATTTTTAATGTTATTTTTAATACTATAGATGGATTTGTTGTAGAAAATTAATTATTATGTAAAAAAAATCGATTAATGTATGTAAGTCTTTAAAATTATTGAAAAAAAACGTTAGAAAGAGTATAATTATATATGTATTTTTTAAGTACTGGAGGATATTTATGAGCAAGAAAGTAAAAAGAATGGCCATAGATGGAAACTATGCAGCAGCTTATGCAGCGTATAATTTCACAGAAGTAGCTGGGATTTATCCAATCACACCTTCTACACCAATGGCTGAATATGTTGATGAATGGGCATCACAAGGAAAAAAGAATTTATTTGGAATGCCTGTAAAAATTGTTGAAATGCAATCAGAAGCAGGAGCTGTAGGAACAGTTCATGGTTCACTTCAAGCTGGAGCTTTAACAACAACATTTACAGCGTCACAAGGTTTATTATTAAAAGTACCTAATATGTATAAGATTGCTGGAGAATGCTTACCAGGTGTTATACATGTTGCAGCACGTGCACTTGCAGCACAAAGTTTATCAATTTTTGGAGACCACCAAGATGTTATGGCATGTCGTCAAACAGGATTCGCAATGTTATGTTCAAATTCTGTACAAGAAGTTATGGATTTAGCAGGAGTAGCTCATTTAGCAGCCATTAAATCTTCAATTCCATTCCTTCACTTTTTTGATGGATTTAGAACTTCACATGAAGTTAATACTGTAGAACCAATTGATACTAAAGTATTAGAAAAACTTCTTGACAAAGAAGCAGTTATGAAGTTTAGAAGCGAAGCACTTAATCCAGCTCATCCAAAGACTCGTGGAACTGCGCAAAACGATGACGTATATTTCCAAACACGTGAATTACAAAATTCACAATATCAAAATGTACCTGATATTGTAGCAAAATATATGAAATCAATTTCAAAAGCTACAGGACGTAATTATCAACCATTTGTATATTATGGTGCTCCTGATGCGACTGATGTTATTGTTTGTATGGGATCAGCTTGTCAATGTGCTGAAGAAGTTGTTGACTATTTAACAAAGAAGAAAAAGAAAGTTGGTATTTTAGAAGTTCATTTATACCGCCCTTTCAGCAAAAAGTATTTTATGGCATCAATGCCTAAAACAGTTGAAAGAATTGCTGTATTAGATAGAACTATTGAACCAGGTTCAGTAGGTGAACCATTATTCCTTGATGTACAAGCAATCTATTATGGTGAAGAAAAGAAACCGTTAATTATAGGTGGTCGTTACGGATTATCTAGTAAAGATGTTACACCAGATATGATCAATGCAGTTTATGATAATCTAAAGAGTAAGAAACCTAAAAATAGATTTACAGTTGGTATTGTAGATGACGTTACTTATTCATCATTAGATATTAAAAAGCATATTGATACTGCAGATAAAGATACAACAGAATTATTATTCTTTGGATTAGGATCTGATGGTACAGTTGGTGCTTGTAAGAATATTTCAAAAATCGTAGGAGATTATACTGATTTATATGCACAAAGTTATGCTGCATATGACTCTAAAAAATCAGGAGGATCTACTAGATTACATTTACGTTTTGGTAAAAATCCAATTCGTTCAACTTATTTAGTTAATAATCCACACTTTGTATCATGTTCACTTGATGCATATCTAAAGAAATTTGATATGATTGATGGATTACGTGAAGGTGGAACATTCTTATTAAATACAGTATGTAAACCTGAAGATATTGAAGGATTATTACCTAATAAATATAAGAGATTATTAGCTCAAAAGAAAGCTAAATTCTATATTATAAATGCATATCAAGCTGCAAAGGAATGTGGATTCCGTGCAGGTCTTGGAGTTAATACAGTTATGCAATCTGCATTCTTCAAATTAAATCAAAATATTATGGATTATGAAGAAGCAAAGACTCATATGAAGGAATTTGCAACTAAGACTTATTTAAGAAAAGGTCAAGAATTAGTTGATCAAAACCATAAAGCAATCGATTTAGGTGGAACAGGATTAATAGAAATTACTGTTAAACCTGAATGGGCATCTTTAACTGATGATGTTAAGACTGTTGATATGTCTCGCCCTAAGTTTGTTCGTGAAATCGCTGATGTAATGAATGCAATTAAGGGTGATTCATTACCAGTATCTGTATTTAAAGAATTAAAAGACGGGCATATGCCACAAGGTACTGCAGCTTACGAAAAACGTGGAGTTGCGACTCATACGCCACTTTGGCAACCTGAAAATTGTATTCAATGTAACAAATGTGCATTCTCATGTCCACATGCTGCAATTCGTCCATTCTTAGTTGATGAAACAGAAGCACAAAATGCACCTGAAGGATCTAAGATGCTTGATGCAATTGGTCCAAAATATAAGGGATATAAATTCTCAATTGTTGTTTCACCTCTTGACTGTACAGGATGTGGAGTATGTATTACAGTATGTCCTGGTAAGAAGGTAAAAGATCCTGAAACTGGAGTATTAAGTCAAGAACCAGTTAAGGCTTTAAAACCGCAACCAATCGCAGTTGCGAAGGCTAATAAAGAACCTGAAATTTGTGATTATTTCTATAATAATGTAACATACAAGAGAGAAATTGCCGGAATTGGTAATGCAAAAGATGTACAATTCTCTAAACCATTATTTGAGTTCTCTGGAGCTTGTGGTGGATGTGGAGAAACTCCATATGTTAAGGCAGTAAGTCAATTGTTCGGCGATCGTATGCTTGTTGCGAATGCTACAGGATGTACATCAATTTACTCAGGATCATTCCCATCAAGTCCATATACTACAAATAAAGAAGGACGTGGACCTGCTTGGGCAAATTCATTATTCGAAGATAATGCTGAATTTGGATTTGGTATGAGAATGGCTGTTGAAACATTACGTGATAGACTACAAACAACTATGGTTGATAATTATGATAAGATGTCTCCTGAGGCTAAGGCATTATGTGAAGAATGGGTATTAAATCGTGATAATGGAGAAAAGACAAAGGAACTTGCTCCTAAGATTATTGCTCAATTCGAGAATAATGATGAAACATATGCTAAAGATATTATGTCATTAAAAGACTATCTAGTTAAGATTTCACAATGGATTATTGGTGGAGATGGATGGGCTTATGACATCGGTTATGGAGGACTTGACCACGTTATCGCAAATAACGAAGATGTAAATATTCTTGTTGTTGACACTGAAGTTTACTCTAATACTGGAGGTCAATCATCAAAATCAAGCCGTACTGGATCAATTGCTAAGTTTACTGCATCTGGAAAACGTGCTAAGAAGAAGGATTTAGCTTCAATAGCTATGTCTTATGGACATGTATATGTCGCAACAGTATGCCACGGAAATAGTCCAGATCAAGTTATTAAGGCTTTAAAAGAAGCTGAAGCATATAAAGGACCATCAATCGTTATTTGTTATGCACCATGTATTGCACATAATATTAAGAGTGGTTTATACATGTCACAAATGGAAGCTAAGAAGGCTACAGAATGTGGATACTTCCCAACATTCAGATTTAATCCTGATTTAGAAAAAGAAGGAAAGAATCCATTCACAATGGACTCAAAAGAACCAAATTGGGATTTATATAGAGACTTCTTAATGAATGAAGGACGTTATGCTCAATTGACTAAAGTAAATCCAGCTAAAGCAGAAGAATTATTAGAATTTAATAAGGCTGATGCAAAGCGTCGTTATGCTCATTATATTGAATTAGCTAACAAAGAATATCCAAATAAGTAATGATTATAGCCACGTTTAGTACGTGGCTATTTTTTAAAAAAAGGAAGGAAAAAAGATGAAGAAATTAAATAATTTAATAATGCCAATCGTATATATTATTGTAGGATTACTATTTATTATAAAAAAGGCAGCTATTTTAGACATAATATGCACAATAATAGGTGTATGTTTGATTGTATATGGTGTTTTAAAACTTATTAAAAATACTAAAGATGTTAACAGTATAATTTTAATTGTAGTTGGAATTGTATTAGTAGTATTATCTTGGGTATTTGTAACAATAGTACATTATGTTTTAGCTGTATTATTTATCTTATGGGGTGTATTAAATCTATTAGATATGATTAATAATAAACTTGCTAAGAATTTATTTAATATACTTATTATAGTTTTATATTTTGTTATGGGAGTTTTATTATTCTTCAACAGTAATCCAATTTATATTGTAATTGGTGTAGTTTTAATGGCAAATGGAATTTTAGGTGTTGTTTCAGAACTGAAATAACATAAAAATATATAAAAACGAGTATTTTACTCGTTTTTTTCTTTTCTAAATGGTATACTTTTTTTAAAGGATGTGTTAAAGATGTTAAAAATCGGATGTCATTTATCTATTTCAAAAGGTTTCTATAATGCTGCAAAGGTATGTAAAAGTATTGGTGGAAATACATATCAATATTTTTCAAGAAATCCAAGAGGGGGTGCAATGAAACCTCTTGATTTAGATGATATTAATAAATATTTAGAATATGCTAGAGATAATCAATTTACAACGCTATTATGTCATGCACCATATACTCTTAATGCAGCTTCTTTAAAAGAAGAAACAAGAGAATTTGCACTTAAAGTATTTAAAGAAGATATTAATTTACTTGAGCACTTTGATAATGCTTTATATAATTTCCATCCAGGAAGTCATGTAGGCCAAGGTGTTCAAACTGGTATAGATAAAATAGTTGATATATTAAATCAAGTGATATACCCTGAAATGAAAACTACTATATTATTAGAAACTATGGCTGGAAAAGGTAGCGAGATAGGTAGTACTTTTGAAGAACTTAAGTGTATTATTGATAGAGTTAAATATAATGATAAAATAGGTGTATGTCTAGATACATGTCATATTTTTGATGCAGGGTATGATATAGTTAATGACCTTGAAGGTGTACTTAATGAATTTGATAGAGTAATAGGTCTTAATAGGCTAAAAGCTATTCATTTAAATGATTCAAAAAATACATTAGCGTCACATAAAGATAGACATGAATTGATAGGAAAAGGAAATATTGGTATTGATACATTTGAAAAAATTATAAATAACGAAAGATTGAAAGATATACCTATGTTCTTAGAAACACCAGTTAGTACCGAGTTAGAATATAAAGATGAAATTGATTTATTAAAGAGTATTTATAAATTTTAAAAAAGGAACTATAAAACTAACTACTTTGTTTGGTTTTATAGTTCTTTTTATTATTAAAATGTATATTATATATTTGTTGAAAGTTGAAAGATAAAGTTATATAATTTATAATGTATGAATATGTCAAATAATTGACTTTTTATGGAGAATTTATGAGAGTTGGATCGAGAATTATTAAAACATGCATAAGTATTTGGATAACTACTATGACATCGGTTGTTATACTACTTATTGCAAAACAATTTGATAATACCATAACATGGTTAGATGTTAATAATACTTTATATAATCCGTTTTTTGCAGGATTAGCTACTGCGAACGCTTTATTACAAGATAAAAAAAGAAGTATAAACCAAGCTAAAATTAGAGGAATTGCTTCTATAATTGGTGGTATTTACGCAATGGCTATTGTGCTTTTATTTACATACACAATAGATATTGTAATACCTCCTGAGGAAATTAGTAATGTAATATGGTATAAAAAAGGTATTTTAAATTTTCCGTGGTATAGTTATGCAATCAAATACACTATCGCATCTTTCTTAGCTATATTCTTAATTAAATTTGTTGTAGCTATAAGAAAACCAGATATGGTATTTATCGCAATACTAACATACCTTGCGGTTGTTGTATCAGGCCAAACAGCAATTTATGGAATTGTTCGTATTTTATCAACTATATGGGGTGTTTTAGTATCACTTGCAGTTAATTTATTATTTTTACCTAGATTTAAAAATAAGGATAAATTATTTGTTGTATGTCTTGATGGATTTACAAATGAAAAAGGTGATAATATACCATCATATGAGCTATTAAAAATTAATAGACTTATTGAACAAGATGCGAATGTTGTGTTTTATTCAACACGTACTGCAGGTTCTTTTTCAAATTTATTACAAAAAGTAGATGTTAAAAATCCTGTTATTTTATATAACGGGGCAGGTCTATATGATTTTAAAAGTGAAAATTATTTATTTGAAACTAATTTAGATAATGAAGTTTCAAAAAAAATTAAAGTTATTTTAAAAGATAACAATATTAATTATTTTGAGAATGTTATTAATAATGATTTACTTTATGTATTTAACAATAACGTATCAAATGAAGCACAAATTGATTATGCAAAAATTAGAAAAAACGCTCCATATACTTCATATGTAGTAGGGGATAATAATCTTCATGATGAAACAACTTATTTTGTAATAATTGATTTAGATGATAAGATAGAAAATATAAAGGAAATTTTACAAAATAGTTCATTTAAGGACAAAATATGTATTCATATTTATAATGATTCAGAACATAAGGGATATAAGTATTTAAAAATATATGATAGAACAGTATATGATATTGAAGCACTAGATATAATAAAGAAGAAAACTAATACTAAAACAGTTGTTTCAATTGGATGTATGGGAGTAAATGATGAAGTGTTTTTAAAGTCAGATATATCTTATAAATGTGATTTAAAGCATATTAACGATTATAACAAAAAAATCAATATTACATATCATAAATCTATTGAACAAAAATTTATAG
The DNA here is from genome assembly GCA_964548855.1 of uncultured Anaeroplasmataceae bacterium. Classification (GTDB taxonomy): domain Bacteria; phylum Bacillota_I; class Bacilli_A; order Acholeplasmatales; family Anaeroplasmataceae; genus UBA3206. The sequence continues at coordinate 83,619 of CAZJSR010000003.1, forward strand.
ACTTTACTAAGGAATATAATAAAAAATAGTTGAGCATATTATTTGACTATATATTAAAATATATAGTATTATTAATAAGGATATTTAATTAGGAGTGAATTTGATGATAAGAACACTTGAAATAAAAGATTTATACGCAGAAACTTTAGATGGAAAACAAATCTTAAAGGGATTAACTTTAACTATAAAAACTAATGAAGTTCATGCGATTATGGGGCCAAATGGTACAGGAAAATCAACACTTGTTAATATTATAATGGGAAATCCTAAATATAAAGTTACAAGTGGAGATATTTTATTAGATGGAAAAAGTATATTAAATCTTGCGGTTGATGAAAGAGCTAGAAAAGGAATTTTCTTAGGATATCAATATCCAAGTGAAATTTCAGGAGTAACTAATAGTGATTTTGTCCGTACAGCTATGAAGGCAACCTCAGGAAAAGATGTTTCATTATTTAAGTTTATTAAAGAATTTGATAAAGCATGTGAAGAATTATCAACGCCATCAGACTTAGCACATCGTTTCTTAAATGAAGGATTCTCAGGTGGAGAGAAGAAAAGAAATGAAATTCTTCAAATGAAAATGTTAAAACCAGCTTTTGGATTATTAGATGAAATCGATTCAGGACTTGATGTAGATGCCTTAAGAATAGTTGGTGAAAATGTATATAATATGGTAAGTGAAGATTTTGGTTGTTTATTAATAACTCATTATCAAAGATTATTAGATTATATTAAACCAAATTATGTCCATGTAATGATTAATGGACGTGTAGTCAAAACTGGTGGTAATGAATTAATCGCTAAGATTGATAAAGAAGGTTATGACTGGGTAAAAAAAGAATTAGGTATTGAAATTGAACAAGAAAAGGATGAAAGTATGTCACACGCTGTATTAGGAAGTTGTGCACATGCTTCTAAAAAGTAATGAAAGAAAATAGCCTTATTCTTAAAGATAATGATATTATATCTATTGATGGTAAAGACCAAATATATAATATTAAAGTATTACCTAATTCAATGATTACTATCAATGAATATAATAATGATGGATGTATAATTAATTTAGAATTAGATAGAGATTGTTCAGTTAATTATATGTCTATTTCTCTTAAGAATACTAAAATTGAAAGAAATATAAAATTATCTAAGGGTTCAAATTTAGACTTTAATCTTATCTCTCTTGTAGATACTTTAGATAATACTACGATTGATTTAAATGAGTCATATAGTAATGTTTCAGTAAATAATTTATGTATCTCAAATGAATGCGGACAAATAATGAATACTAAAATAAATCATAATGATAAATTTACTACTAGTATGATAAATAATATTGGTGTATCTTTTAATAGCGCAAATATTTTATTTGATACAACTGGTTTTGTCAAAAATGGCAAAAATGGATGTGATTGTAGACAATTAAGTAAGGGTGTTATTGTAGGAGATAAATCTAAAATTACATCAAAACCAATATTATTAATTGATGAGTATGATGTAAAAGCGTACCATGGTGCTACAATAGGTAAAATGTCTGATGAAGAATTGTTTTATTTAATGAGTAGAGGACTTTCTAAAAATGAAGCATTTATGCTTATCTTAAGTGGATTAATAGACCCAATGGTTTCTAAAATTAAAGATGAATCATTGAAGGGGTTAGTAGAAGAAAATATTAAAGATTTGTTAGGTGATTAATATGTTAAATATTAAGGAAATAAAAAATGACTTTCCTGTTTTAAAACAAAATCCTAAATTATCATATTTAGATAGCGCAGCTTCTAGTTTAAAACCTAAATGTGTTATTGATAAATTAGATTATTATTATAATAATTTGGGTGTAAATGTACATAGAGGTGTATATAACCTAAGTTATGAGGCTACAGATTTATATGAAGAAGCTAGAAATAATATTGCGTCATTTATTAATGCAAAATTTGAAGAAATTGTATTTACAAGAGGTGCTAGTCAATCTCTTAATTTAGTCGCATTATCATATGGTATGAAATATATAAATGAGGGTGATGAAATAATCACATCCGAACTTGAACATCATTCAAGCCATATGCCTTGGTTTAATGTTGCGAAGGTAAAAAAAGCGAGTATTAAGTATATTCCTTTAAACGAAGAAGGAAGAATTACTGTTGAAAATTTCAAGAAAACATTAACTGATAAAACTAAAGTAGTAGCTCTAACATATGTAAGTAATGTTATGGGATATATTACTCCTATAAAAGAAATTATTAAAATTTGTCACGAAAGAGGCATAATTGTATCAGTTGACGGAGCTCAGGCAGTTCCTCATATGAAAATAGATGTTAAAGAATTAGATTGTGACTTTTTATCTTTTTCAGGACATAAAATGTTAGGACCAACCGGAATTGGTGTTTTATATGGTAAACTAGAATTATTAGAAAAAATGGATCCAATTGAGTTTGGTGGGGATATGGCCGATGTTGTAACAAAGGATAGCCAAACATATAAAGATGTTCCATATAAATTTGAGACAGGTACTCCTATTATAGCTTCAGCTATAGGATTAGGAGAGGCTGTGTTATATTTAGATAAAGTAGGTCTTGATGAAATAGCAGCATATGAGAATTTGCTTGCTAAAGAAGCAAGAAGAAGACTTTCTTTAATAGAAGGTGTAGAGGTTTATAATATGACTGCGGAAACAGGTGTGGTAGCTTTTAATATTAAAGGAGTACATCCTCATGATGCCGCAAGTATATATGATAAAAATGGTGTATGTATAAGGGCAGGACATCACTGTGCACAGCTTATCACATCATGGCTTGGACAAATATCAACAACAAGAGCGTCATTTTATTTTTACAATACAATGGAAGATGTTGATAATTTAGTAAATAGTGTTATAGAAGCTAGAGACTTCTTTATGAGTTTTTAGTAGAAAGATAGGTAGATATTATGAGTAGTATTGAACAATTATATAAAGCCGTAATTATGGATCATTATAAAAATCCTAAAAATAAGGGATTAAAGACTGACATAGGATATCATTTAGTTCACCTAAATAATCCGTCATGCGGAGATGATATGAATGTTTCTATAAAAATTGAAGATGGTGTTATTAAAGATGTAAGACATGATGGACACGGATGTTCTATATGTTGTTCAAGTGCTTCTGTTATGTCAGAGACTTTAATTGGTATGCCTGTTAGAGAGGCTTTAGAAATAATTGATAGTTTTTATACTGTAATTAAAGGTGAGACAGTAGATGAAACTATGGAAGAAAAACTAGGAGAAGCTATTGCCTATATGGGAGTAAGTCAATTTCCAGCACGTATTAAATGTGCAACTCTATCATGGAAGGCTATTGAAAAAGCTATAAACGAAGTCGGTGATGAATGTGGAAAATAAAAAATTAGATATCGCACAAGATTATAAATATGGTTTTAAAACAGAAACAAAATCAGTAATAGATTCAGGAAAAGGACTTAGTGAAGATGTTATTAGATTTATTAGCAATGTAAAAAAAGAACCAGAATGGATGTTAGAATTCAGGCTTGATGCATACCATAAGTTTTTAAAATTAGAAAATCCAAAATGGGGACCAGATTTAAGTGGTATTGATTTTAATGAGTATACTTATTATATTAAGTCTACTAATAATACCGCAAATAAATGGGAAGAGGTACCTGATGAGATAAAAGAAACTTTTGATAAATTAGGTATATCTGAAAGTGAAGCTAAGTATTTTACAGGTGTATCAAATCAATTTGAATCAGAGGTTGTTTATCATAAAAATCTAAAGGAACTTGAGGATTTAGGTGTAATATTTACAGATACTGATACAGCATTAAGAGAATACCCAGATTTAATGAAAGAATATATGGGAAAAATAGTTCCGGCATCAGATAATAAATATGCTGCATTAAATAGTGCAGTATGGAGTGGTGGTAGTGTTATATATGTTCCTAAAGGAGTCAAAGTAACTAAGCCTGTACAATCTTATTTTAGAATTAATTCTGAAAAAATGGGACAATTCGAACGTACTTTAATTATTGTAGATGAAGGCGCATCAATTCACTATGTTGAAGGATGTACTGCACCACAATATTCTAAAGATTCCCTTCATGCAGCAGTAGTTGAAATATATGTAAAAAAAGATGCACATTGCCGTTATTCAACTGTTCAAAATTGGGCTAATAATATTGTTAATTTAGTAACTAAAAGGACTTTAGTTGAGGAAAATGGTCATATGGAATGGATTGATGGTAATATTGGTTCTGGAATAAATATGAAATATCCTGCATGTATTTTAAAAGGTAAAAATGCAAAAGGAACAACTGTATCAATCGCTTTTGCAGGTGAAAAACAATATCAAGATACTGGAGCTAAAATGATACATCTAGGTGAAAACACAACATCAACTATAATATCAAAATCGATATGTCGAGGTGGCGGAAAGGTTAATTATAGAGGAATGGTTTCATGTGGAAATAATGCCCATGGTGCAAGAAGTCATGTTGAATGTGATACATTAATCCTTGATGGAATATCAACAAGTGATACTATACCTACAAATAGTGGGGCTAATAATTCTATGTATATTGAGCATGAAGCTACAGTAAGTAAAGTTAATGAAGAACAACTATTTTACTTAATGAGTAGAGGTCTAACTGAAGCGGAGGCTACAGAAATGATAGTAATGGGATTTATAGAACCATTCTCTCAAGAACTTCCTATGGAATATGCGGTAGAACTTAATAGATTAATAAAATTAGAAATGGAAGGGTCTATTGGATAGACTCTTTTTTGCGAGGTGTTTATGAAAAAATATATAGCTAATAAGCAATTTTATAAGAATGTTTTAATATTAGTTTTACCAATTGTAATTCAATCATTATTTGTGGCAATTAGTGGATATATTGATTCTTTAATGATTAATTCATATAATGGAAATTCACTTGCTTATAACGGCGTTTCTGCAGCTAATAGGTTAATGTTTATAATAAATTCGACTTTTAATGGTCTAGGTGCTGTCGCGAGTGTATTCATTGCACAATTTATTGGTGCAGAGAATAAAAAAAGTGTTCAGGAATCATTTAGATTTTCATTATTAGTTGCGGTTATATTAGGTTTTATTGCGACAATTGTTATTATATTATTTGGAAACAATGTAGTAGACTCATTCATTCAAAACTCGGAGTCAAGAAAATATGGATATGACTATTTATCATACATTAAATACTCAATTATCATAATTGGAATAAATATGGTCTTTGCGAGTCTATTTAGAAATATAAAAAGACCAAATATCCCTCTAATTGCGGGTATAGCTGGAATATTATGTAATATATTTTTAAATTATTGTTTGATTTTTGGTAATTTAGGATTTCCAAGACTCGGGGCATCAGGTGCTGCGATGGGTACACTTGCAAGTAAGATTGTTGAATTTATTATTCTACTTATTGTATTTTTAAATACAAAAGATGATATAGTTAAAGGAACATTTAAATCTTTAAGAATAAGTAAGAGGCTATCTTTAGATTATATAAAAAAAGGAATTCCTTTAATTTTAAATGAAATAATGTGGGCTTCAGGAATGATACTTACGGCTAAGTTTTTAACATATCATAATGATTTTTGGTATAATGCGTATTCTTATTCTCAAAATATAACAGATCTATTTTATGTAATATTCCAAGGTCTTGCGACAGGGGTTGCTGTATTTATTGGAACAACGCTTGGCGAGTCTAATTTTGATAAGGCCAAGAGAGAATTATATTGGTTTAAAGGTTTAGGATTTGTTTTAGGTGTTGTTGTGGCAATTATAATGATGTTGTTATCGCCTCTTATAATATTACTTTTTAAGCCTGATTATGAGATGAAAATTCTTGTGATTAAACTACTAGCTGTCACAGCTATATTTTTAGTTCTTTATTGTATTTGTGCTATTAATTTCTTTACTCTTAGGGCAGGTGGAGATACTATAAGAGCTTTTATTGTAGATCAAGGACCTACATATATAATTGGACTTCCAATATTGATAGTTCTAGGTATAAACGCAAGTAAATGGAATTTAGATATTATAACAATATTTGTAATATTTCATATTGCAGATATTATAAAATATTTTTTAGGTAATTATTTTTTAAGTAAAAATAAGTGGTTAAAAAATATGACAACGAATTATTAAAATAATTTAAATGAACTGCAGATGAAACTATATAATAGTTTGTTTGCAGGTTTTTCGTATAATAACTATCTATTTAATGACATTTTTTTACATATATCGTCATATTTTAATATGAGGGATGAAATATGAATATAAAGATTGATGATGTGAATCTTTCGTATGATATAGGCGGAAATGGTAAAACAATAGTATTATTACATGGTTGGGCTTCTTCTAAAGAAGTTTGGAATAATGTTTATAATTATCTTTTAGAAAATTATCGAGTTATTAAAATTGACCTTTTGGGTTTTGGTAATACTAAAATTGAAAAAGAATATTATATAGATGATGTTGTTATAATATTGCATAAATTTTTAGAATTTTTAAATATAGAAAATCCTATAGTTATTGGTCATAGTTATGGTGGTAGAATAGCAATTAAATATGCAAGTTTATATAATATTGATAGATTAATTTTAGTTTCAACTCCATTTTTAGTAAGTAAGCCAAAATTTAAAGAGAAAGTGTATAAGTTTTTTAAAAGAATGCATATTAACTTAAAAATGGGATCACGAGATTATAAAAACGCATCTCCTATATTACGTAACATGTTAGTAAATGCTATTAAAACGGATTTAAAAGATAGTGCCGTAAAACTTAATTGTCCTACATTATTAATATGGGGAGAAAATGATAAAACAGTAGAATATAATGATATATTAGCTTTAAACGAATGCGTTAAAGATAGTGGTATTGTAGTAATAAAGAATGCTGGTCACTTTCCTTTTTTAGATGAATTTATGTATTTTGTTAGAGTCATTTCTTATTTTTTAGAATGTGATAATGTTGTATAGGTTATGTATTTTACCTTATTTTTTATTAAAGTTAATACTAATCCTTAGGATTTATCAACAAGCACACTATAATATAAAAGCATTTTTTAAATATATGGTAAAAAATTATTTGTATATTAATTTAGTACCATCTATTTTCTTTATTTTAACTATTATATTTCCTAAGACAACCATAATAGGATATATTTTAATTGATCTATATGCAATTATATACTTAAAGCATAAAGTATCTTTGTGTATTACAAATAGAATAATTAGATTAATTATCACACTCAATATTCTAATAATATTTATAATATATCCACCTACCTTAATTTTATTAGAATATTTTTCTATAATAATTCTTTTTTTTATGAATTATTTTGAGAAACTTATAAATTATCATTATATTAAAGAATGTACTGATAAATTAAATAAATATAAAGGTATTAAAATTGCGATTACGGGATCATATGGAAAAACTACAACGAAACATATTTTATATGAGGCATTAAAGAAATACTATCCCACATTGGTAATGCCAAAAAGTTATAATACGCCTTTAGGTATTTCCAAAATAATTAATAGTAATAATTTAAGTAAATATAATATTATTATTTTTGAAATGGGAGCTACTAAAGTTAATGATATAGAATTTTTAATGAATATGATAAAACCTAATATAACTATAATTACAGAAATTGGATATATGCACCTAGATTCATTTAAAAGTATTCAAAATATTATTAATGAAAAATGTAAGGCATCGGATTTATTAAATGGTATAAGTGTTGTAAATGTAGAAAATAATTATTTAAGAAATTATCATTTTAAAAATAAGATTGTTGGATATGGAATTAATTATGGCCTTTATCGAATTAAGATTATTGATAATAATACGTTTGAATTATATAAGGATGGTATATATTTAGATACATATTATTTGAATATGGCAGGAACTTTTAATATGCTAAATATGACATCTGCGATAATAGTTATGAAAATATTAGGATTAGATGATGAAAAAATAAAAGAAGGCATGTTAAATATATCTAATTTTAAGGCGAGATTGGAAATAAAAAAATATTCTAACATGACAGTTATAAATGATGGATTTAATTCTAATTTAATAGGAGCTATAGAAGCCGTTAGAGTATTAGATAGATATAGTGGATATAAAATTATTATTACACCGTTATTTGTAGAGATGAAAATTGATATGTCATCATATTATGAAGAAATGATAAGTAAATGTAATCTTGTCTTACTAATAGGTTATCATGAGACAAAGAATGCATATAATTATTTAGATGGTAAGGTAAATGTTTATGTCATAGATACAGTAAAAGAAGCATTTAAGATAGTCAGTAAAATAGCGAAGAAAATGGAAGTTGTTGTATTAATTGAAAATGACCTACCAGATATTTATAAAAGGGGATTTTAAATTGTTAAATATAGGAATTTTATGTGGTGGTAAAAGTTCTGAACATGATATATCTATTTTATCAATGCTTCAGATAAAAGAATTACTTTATCAAGATTATAATTTATATATATTATATTTAGATAAAGACGGTGTGTTATATCTTGCGAATAATATGACACTTAATGATTTTAAAAATAATAATTATTCACAATTAAATAAAGTAAACTTATGTGAGTATGGTTTTAGTATGAAAAAGAAGTTTACTTTAATTGATACTATGATAATTTTAAATCATGGTATAAATGGTGAAGACGGACTAGCTTCTGCGCTTATGGAATATTATAAAATTAATTATATAGGAAGCAATATGTATAGTAGTGTTATTGCGATGGACAAAGCGTACACATATCAAGTACTTAAGGATTATGATATAGAACAAGTAAGTAAAGTGATATATACTAATTTAGATTATTATAATAAAGTTATAGTTCCTTATGATAAGTGTATTATAAAACCAGCAAGGATGGGTTCTTCAATTGGAATAGATATATCTACAAAGAAAAGTGAATTTCTTAGTAAAGTTTCAAATTGTTTGATGTATGATAATAAGTTAGTTATAGAAGAACTCTTAACTAATTATACTGAATTCAATATAGCATTATATAAAACTGATAAAATATATTGTAGTAATGTTTTAAAAATTGAACATAAAAATGATTATTATACATTTAATGAGAAGTATTTAAGTCAAACAAAAGGAAGAAATTACAATTATTTAAAAGATGAAAATTTGATTAATAGAATAAAAGAAAAAGCTAAAAAAATATATGAGATTTTAGATATGAATGGGATTGTAAGAATTGATTTTATGATAAAAGATGACAAAATCTATTTAAATGAGATTAATACAATTCCAGGAGCATTATCTTATTATTTATTTGATAATTTTAAAGAAGTAATTAGTGAATTAATAAAATATAGTATTATAAAAAAGAATATGATAAAAGATAGATTAGATAGTAGTATTTTACAAATAAGTAATATAAAAAAATAAACTTTAAAATATTAGAAAAAAAAGATATAATATTCTAAAGGAGATGTTATGATGCATGATAGATTTATTTTAATAAAAAGTAAAGAAAATATATTATCTCCTTATTTAATAGATTTTTTAAAAGGATTTTTAGGATATGATATAGAAATTAATCAAACAAATGATATTATATCTATATTATATAAATTAGATGATGAAGAGTTAGTATATGCTGGATTAAGTTCGTTAGTAGCTGAATTAGATACTAATATTAATGTGTTTATTTCTAAAAAAAATATAAAATCATTACATGATTCAATTGAAATAATAAAAAAATATTTAAAAGAAGAAATCTTTAAAAATAGTATATATAGGGAAGATGAATTTATTTTAGAACTTATCTTAAAAGGAAAAAAAGAAGACTTAGATAAGGTGGTATTTAAAGATAGAGAAATAGATAGTTCAATGTTAGAATGTATCAAAGTATTTATTGAAACTGATATGAATACATCAAAAGCTTCTGAATTGTTATTTTTACATAGAAATACTTTAATTAATAAAATCGATAAGTTTATAAATATTACAGGGTATAATGTAAAGAAATTTAAAAATGCAATGATTATATATTATCTTTTAAATAAATAAATGTGCAGTTTGCACATTCTTTTTTTTTCTTTTTTTTGATAAAATAATAATGTATGAAATTTAGCTTGTAGGAGGATACAAAATGGCTACTTTAAATTTAAAAAATATTAATAAAGTTTATCCTAATGGTGTTCAAGCCGTTTTCGATTTCAATCTAGATATCGAAGATAAAGAATTCATCGTATTCGTAGGACCATCTGGATGTGGTAAATCAACTACATTACGTATGATTGCTGGACTTGAAGAAATCACTTTAGGAGAATTATATATTAACGGAAAGTTAATGAATGACGTTAACCCTAAGGATCGTGGAATTGCGATGGTTTTCCAAAGTTACGCATTATATCCACATATGACTGTATTTGATAATATGGCATTTGGATTAAGACTTCGCCGTATGGATGAAGATGAAATTGTTAAACGTGTTAATAATGCAGCTCAAATTTTAGGGCTTGAACCATATTTAAGAAGAAAACCAAAAGCATTATCAGGAGGACAAAGACAACGTGTTGCGTTAGGACGTGCAATCGTTCGTGAAGCTGACGTATTCTTAATGGACGAACCTCTATCAAATCTAGACGCAAAGTTACGTACTTCAACTCGTGGAGAAATCTTAAAATTACACAGAAGATTAAACGCAACTACTATTTATGTAACACATGACCAAATTGAAGCGATGACAATGGCTTCTCGTATTGTTGTTATGAAAGATGGATATATCCAACAAGTTGGAAATCCTTCATTAATTTATCATAACCCTGTTAATATGTTCGTTGCAGGATTCATCGGGACTCCGCCAATGAACTTCATTCCAGGTATCGTTGATGAAAAAGGAAACTTTACTACAGAAGATGGAGCACATACTATTGAAATTCCATTTGGTAAGGTTGAAATTCTTAAGAAACATGACTATATCGGTAAGAAGGTTATGTTAGGTATTCGTCCTGAAGATATTCATGATGATCAAGAACCAATTTTCTTCGAAACTTACCCAGATGCAGTATTAGATGTAACTGTTGATATGGGAGAATTATTAGGTGCTGAAACTAATATCTATACTACAATTGCTGGTGCAAACGTTATTGCAGCTGTACCTGCTCGTGATGATATTACTTTCGGAAGTCAAGTTAAGTTATGCTTAGATATGAATAAGTGTCATTTCTTTGATGCAGAAACTGAAGAAAATATTGCTTTAAAGGATGCTGAATAATAAAAATCACCTGAAAAGGTGATTTTTTTATAAAATTATGATTAATTATATTGAACAAATAAATGATAGTAATAATATTTATACAAATAACGGTGTTAAATATTATAATGAATATAAGAAGGTTATCAATTATATTGCGAATTTAAATTTTGTTGATATTACAAAATATAATTTATTAGTACGAAGGAATGTTGGATTGAAGTATAATATACCATTAAATATTAATGATGATACGCTTCTTATGAAACTTGATAATTATTATATTAATTATCATTCTTTATATGCGGTTGCATATAATAATGACTTTATACATATTATGTTTAAGGATGGTTCTAAATTAAAAATTAATTCTAATTACTTAAGAATAAAAAAATGTATAGAATCTTCAAAAAAAATAATAAATTATTTAAATGAATTAAAACAAAACTTCTAGATAGTGTACGTTTTCATCTACTATACTAATTTTTTGTTTGAATATTGATTTATATAATGTTATAATTACTATGTATTAAGTCAAAAGAAATATGGAAGGAAATGATTTCAAATGGCAAAGAAAATAGTCACAGATTTAAATGTAAAAGGAAAAAAAGTATTAATGCGTGTTGATTTTAACGTTCCTATGAAGAATGGTGTAATCACAGATGATAATCGTATTAGAGAAGCATTATCAACTATTGAATACGTTATTAATAATGGAGGAAAGGCAATTGTATTTTCTCATTTAGGACGTGTTAAGGAGGCTTCTGATTTAGAAAAGAATAATATCGCTCCTGTTGCAAAACGTTTAGAAGAATTAATTGGTAAAAAAGTTACTTTTATCAATGCAACACGTGGTAAAGAATTAGAAGATGCAATTAACGAAATGAATGATGGAGACATTCTTATGTTCCAAAATACTCGTTATGAAGACTTTGATGTTAAATTAAATAAAGAAACTAAAAAAGAATCAAAGAATGATCCAGAATTAGGTAAATATTGGGCATCTCTTGGAGACTTATTTGTAAATGATGCGTTTGGTACTGCACATAGAGCAGCAGCAAGTAATGTAGGTATTGCGTCAAATATAAAAGAAACAGCTGCAGGATTCTTATTAGAAAAAGAAATCAAGTTTATAGGTGGTGCAGTAGATAATCCAGTTAGACCATTTGTGGCAATTCTTGGAGGTTCTAAGGTATCTGATAAGATTGGTGTAATTGAATCTTTAATTGATAAAGCTGACAAGATTCTTGTTGGTGGAGGAATGATGTTTACATTCTTAAAAGCATTAGGATATAATGTTGGAAAGAGTAAATGTGAAGAAGATAAAGTTGAACTTGCGAAGGAATTATTAACTAAAGCAAATGGTAAGATTGTATTACCAGTTGATACTGTTGTAACAACAGAATTTAGTAATGATACTCCATTTAAGACAGTAAATGTTAAGGACATTGAAGATGACAAAATGGGACTTGATATCGGTAGTGAAACATTAAAGCAATTTAGCGAAATTCTATCTACAGCTAAGACAGTTGTATGGAATGGACCTATGGGTGTATTTGAAATGTCAAACTATGCAGCAGGTACTGTAGGAGTTTGTGAAGCTATATCTTCATTGAAAGATTGTGTAACAATTGTAGGTGGAGGAGATAGTGCAGCAGCAGCAATCCAATTTGGATATGGTGCTAAAGTATCTCACATTTCAACTGGTGGTGGAGCTTCTCTTGAATATCTAGAGGGAAAAACTTTACCAGGTGTTGCTTGTGTTGATGATAAATAATTAATTTAATTAATTATATAATTTAGGAGGAAAAGAAATTATGGAAAAGACAGTTCTAGTAAAGAGTACAGTAGGTTTACATGCAAGCCTTGCAGCAAAGGTTGTTCAAGCTGCATCAAAATACGACGTGGATATTAACTTACATTATAATGATAAGATTGTTGATGTTAAATCTATCTTAGGATTAATGTCTCTTGCAATCCCATCTGGAGAAAATGTAAAAATTGTTGCGACAGGTGCTGAAGCAGAAGCTGCAATAAATGATATATCAGAAATTTTAGAAAAATAAAAATATTTAATTGAAGGTGGAATGCTATGAGAAAGCCTATAATGGCAGGAAACTGGAAAATGTATAAAACATATGATGAAGCGCTTAAATTTATTTTTGAAGTAAATGATAAGCTTCCTTCAAAAAATGATGTTGAAACTATTATTTTCCCACCTGCATTGCTTTTAGTATCGCTTGTTAAAAGACAGGGAGCTAATTTAGAAATTGGTGCTCAAAATATGCATTATGCTGAATTCGGTGCTTATACCGGTGAAATATCTCCACTTATGTTAAAAAATATCGGTGCTAATCGTGTTCTTATTGGACATAACGAGAGACGTAGATATTTTAACGAAACAGATCATGATGTTAATAGAAAAGTTATTTCTGCGTTAACTTATGGTCTTACTCCAATTATATGTTTTGGAGAAACAGAAGAGCAATATAATCATGGTGATACTAATCAAATCATTCATGAACAGGTACAAGCAGCTCTTGAAGGTGTATCTAATACACAAATGGAAGATGTTATATTAGCATATGAGCCGATTTGGGCTGTTGGTACAGGTAAGACTGCAACTCCAACTATTGCGAATGAAAAATGCAAATTAATAAGAACAATTATTGCTAAATTATACAATGAAGATATCGCAAATAATGTAAGAATATTATATGGGGGTTCTGTAACTCCAAATAATATTGAGGCATTAGTAGCTGAAGAAGATATAGATGGTGCCTTAGTTGGTGGTGCTTCTTTAGATGCAGATAAATTTATTGATATGGCATATAAATGTATCAGACATAATTAAAAAGAATGATTTTAATAAATAGTACCCCAAGTCAAGGACATAAATAAAAAAAGTGTATTATTTAATTGAAGTATTAAATCCCCTAGGGGATACGCAATTAAAATTTAATCATAATGAAGCTGATTGTATAGTTGTACTTTCAGCTTTTATTATTTTATTTAGTAAAGGTTGTCCACCCTCAAGGAGATATATTCTATATTCAACTGGAGTCATTTTATTTAAATCCCATTTATATCTGTAATTATTATAGTAATCCATGTAATCATCAATATCTTGTTTCAGTTCATCAAAATCCAAACATTCTTTTAAATATAATTCATCTTTCATATGTCCAAAGAATGATTCTTGAGGCGCGTTATCCCAACAATTTCCTCGTCGTGACATAGATTGAATTATATTTAAATCTTTTAATAATTTTTGATATGCTATAGCAGTATAGTGACATCCTTG
>CAZJSR010000004.1:0-84469 GCA_964548855.1 uncultured Anaeroplasmataceae bacterium
TTTTCATCTCTTCCAGTAATTATTAATTTAAATGGGAGCGTTAATTTATTATCTATTATATTCACACCTATATTTACCATAGTTGTTGGATACATATTGTTGCCACTATCTTTTTTTATATATATTATTCCTATTTTATCTAAATTAAAGATATTTGAGGCCTTTGATAAGATGCTTAACATGTTATCTAGTATAGAAATATTTAATTTAAGATTTAGTTATATTAATATTTACTTTATCATTTTTTACTATATTATTTTTATTTTTATATTAATAATGTTAGAATCAAAGAAGATTAATAAGAAAATTATTGCGTTATTTAGCTTTTATTTAATATTTTTATTGAATATAAAAAATCTTGATTTTAATTATCATATTACTATGATAGATGTTTCTCAGGGAGATAGTATGTTAATAAGATGTCCGAATAATAAAGGTAATATATTAATAGATTCATTTGGATACAATGTAAGTTATCTTAAACATTTAGGCATTTCTAAAATAGACTATTTAATAATTACTCATAGTGATGATGACCATATGAGAACTGCACAAGAGGTAATAGAAAGATTTGATGTAGAGGAAGTATATATTAATTATTTTGATAAAGTTCCTTTTGATGCAAGAAAACTGATTTCAGGAAATAGTTTATATTTAAATGATATTAAAATAGATGTACTTGCGCCTAGCTTTGACACTAATGATATTAATAACAATAGCTTAGTTATGAAAATTGATATTTTAGGCTATAAATTGCTTACAACAGGCGATATTGAATCACTTAGTGAACGGATACTAGTAGATAAATATAGAAATCATTTAAAAAGTGATATTTTAAAAGTAGCTCATCATGGAAGTGATACATCTTCTACATTAGATTTTATAAATTATGTTAATCCTGATATATCTCTTATATCTGTAGGTGTTGATAATAAGTATGGATTTCCAAGTAATAAAATACTTAATAATTTAAAAAAAAGTGATATATATAGGACTGATATTAATGGAAATATTGACATAAAAATAAATAAGAATGGAATTAAGGTAAATACTTATAGATAAATATGTTATAATTGAAGTATATTAAGGATAGGTGTCAATATGAGTAATTTATATACAATAATTGGGAATGAAAAATTATTAATAAATGAAAAAATAAATCAAATAGAAGATAATTATAAATCTAAAAGTTATGAGAAAAATGTAATAGATTTGAAAGAAGAGTCTATTATAACGTTATTAAATGCATTAACCACAATTCCTTTTTTAGATGATTATCGTTTGGTTATCTTAAAAAATCCAGTTTTTTTATATAACGAAAATAGTTGTGATACAAGATTAGTAGATGAATTTTTTAAATTTATTGAAAATCCTCTTGAAACTACTATTTTAATTACAATAGTAGAAGAGGATAAAGGACATCTTATCAGTAGATTAAAAAGTAATACTAATATATGTGAAATAAATAATATTGATCCAAAGAAAATTGAAAATTTAGAAGAATATGTAGATAATCTAATAAAAAAAGATGGTTATACTATCGAAATTAGAGCACTTAAAGAATTACTTATAAGAGTTGATCATGATTATAATCGTATTTTAATTGAAATTGAAAAATTAGAAATATATAAGACTCTTGATAAAAATATTACTTACCAAGATGTTGTTTTAATGGTAAGCAAGGATTTAGAGGATTCAGTTTATCCGTTGATTGAATCAATTATATCGAAGAATAAATTAAAATCTATGGAAATTTATAAAAGTCTTAAAAAAAATAATATAGATGAATCATCTATATTGGCGAGTTTAATTTCTAAATTAAATGAAATGTATCAAGTAAAAGAATTAGTGTCATTAGGATATAAAAAAGATGATATAGCTCAAATGTTTAAATATAAACCTGGTAGAGTTTATTATCTTATGAAAGATGCCCAAAGTATCAGTCATAATAATTTAAAAAATAGTTTAAAACAACTTATGGAAATTGATTATGATATTAAAAGTGGAAGAATCGACAAGGGAGTTGCGCTTGAACTTTATATTTTAAAGATGTAGAAAAAAATAAAAAAGCACATTTGTGCTTTTTTATTTATGAATTATAAAGCGTTAACTTTTGTTGATAACTCAGACTTCTTATGAGCAACGAAATTCTTGTGTACAATTCCTTTTGCTTGAGCTTTGTCTAACTTCTTAAAAGCAAATGATAGAGCTGCAGTTGCTGCATCTTTATCGTTCTTCTCACAAGCTACTAAAACGGCTTTAACAGCAGTCTTCATTCCTGACTTATAAGATGCATTGAATTGTCTTGCTTTTTCGTTAGTTTTAACTCTCTTAATTTGTTGTTTAATGTTTGCCATTCTTTCACCTCCGAAACACAATGCTTAATTATTATACCAAACATAAAGTATTTGTGCAATAGTTTTTTTAAAAATATTTGTCGTTTATATGTGTAAGTGGTTACAGTTTATATGTAATTATCATATTTTATATCAATATTTAATATTTTACATATTAATTCACATAATATATTTGGTGATTATTGTGAATTTACGTACAGATTTAGCAGTTGAAGATATTAAAAGTGGTACAAAAAAACAATTTAAAGATTTTGTTATTTCAAAAGTTATTGTTGATAATTACAATGAAAATAAATATAAGAAAAATAAAGGAATTTATTATACTTTAGATACAAAAGTATTTAAAAATGGAGATCATGATAAAGAAGCAGTTATATCAAGTGCGTTAAGTAGAATTCTTAAAAATATTTTTAATGAACTTGATATAACTTCAAAAGATGAAATATTTATCGTAGGACTTGGTAATGATGATATTACTCCAGATTCCTTAGGACCTCTTGTTGTTGATAATATAATAGTTACAAAACATTTGTATAATCTTGATATGTTAGGTGAAAATATGGGTGTTGTTAGTGCTTTAAAGCCTGGCGTTATGGGGCAAACTGGTATTGAATCTAGTGATATTATAAAATCAGTTGTAAGAAGCGTTAAACCTAAATGTTTAATAGTAATTGATGCGCTCGCATCCAGAAGCTTAAAAAGAGTTGGATGTAGTATTCAAATATCAACAGGAGGAATATCCCCAGGAAGTGGTGTTAGGAATAAAAGAAAGGAGATTTCTTTTAAAACTATAGGTGTTCCTGTTATTGCGATAGGTGTTCCTACTGTTGTTGATGTTAAAAATATTGGAAATGATATTTTAGAATTTTTGAAAATAGAAAGTGATACTTTTGATATTTTAGAAGATTCAGAACTTGATTTTATGTTAACACCTAAAGAAATTGATAAGTATATGATTGATTTAAGTAATTGTATTGCGGATGCTATAAATAATACAATTCATAATTTATAATATTTGACAATTTTTATTTCAAGATAGTGTTATAAATTTCTTGAAGGTGATATTTTGGTTAATAGAAAGTTATTTATTTTTATTGTAGTGTTTTTAATACTAATATTTTCACTAACAAAATTATTTACAAAAACTGATTTTGATGAGGATGAAATTTTATATGTAACTAGTACGAAAAATATAGTTGTTATAATGTTGAAATTTGTTGAAAAAGGTATGTCTTTTATTTTTGATTTTATATTTCAAATTTTAATTAAACTATTTAATTTCATTTTTGGATTTTAGTACTTTATTAAAATAATAAATATGTTATAATTAAAGGAGAATGAAAAGAAAAAGGATGAATTTATAATGACTACAACAGAAAGAAAAGGTATGACTTTACCAAATAAGTTAACTTTAATGAGAATATTATTAATACCAGTGATGGTAATTATTGCATATATTCCATATCTTAAAAATACTTATATTATTGAATATAAAAATATTTTAAATGGAATATCTCTTGCAAATTTAATCAATGCGATAATTTTTATTGTAGCTTCTTTAACAGATTTACTAGATGGAAAGATTGCAAGAAAATATAATTTAGTAACAACATTTGGAAAGTTTGCAGATCCACTTGCTGATAAATGCTTAGTATTTACAGCACTATTATTACTTATGGTTCAACCATCAACTATTAATAATTGGGTACATATGGGATATGTTGTACCTGCATGGTGTGCAATTGTTATTATGTTAAGAGAATTTATGGTTTCTGGAATTAGACTAGTGGCTGTTGGTGAAGGAACAGTAATCGCAGCAGGTAAATTAGGAAAATGGAAGACTGCAGTTACTATGGTAACATTAGTGGGATTATTTATTTCGCATTTAAATAAATGGTTAGAATTAGTATCATTTGTTTTACTTATGATTTCAGTATTATTAACAATTATTTCAGGAATTGAATATTTCTGGAAAAATCGTAAAATTATTTTAAAGTCAGTATAGTAATATAGCTGACTTTTGTCTATATATCTAACGGAGGTGTTTTTATGAACGAAAGAGATGAGGCTTTACAAAAGGCCTTAAAAGATATCGAAAAGCAATATGGAAAAGGATCTGTAATGAAATTAGGAGATAAGGCAGATACTAAAATTGAGGTTATCTCAAGTGGTTCGATTGCACTAGATAGAGCACTTGGTGTTGGAGGATATCCTAAAGGAAGGATAATTGAAATATATGGTCCTGAATCAAGTGGTAAAACAACATTTGCGCTACATGCGATTGCGAATGCACAAAAAGAAGGCGGATATGCAGCGTTTATTGATGCTGAACATGCATTAGACCCTAAATATGCTAAAGCGTTAGGTGTGGATACTGAAAATTTGATTTTATCTCAACCTGATAATGGAGAACAAGCACTTGAAATCGCGGAAGCTCTAATAAAAAGTGGTAGTGTAGATATTATTGTTATTGACTCTGTTGCGGCTTTAGTACCTGAAGCTGAACTAAATGGAGAAATGGGTCAATCTATGGTTGGTTTACATGCTAGACTTATGTCACAAGCTATGCGTAAGCTTTCAGGTGTTATTAGTAAAACTAATTGTGTTGCGATTTTTATTAATCAAATACGTGAAAAAGTTGGAGTTATGTTTGGAAATCCAGAAACAACAACTGGTGGACGAGCTTTAAAGTTCTTCTCTTCTGTTAGATTAGAAATAAGAAGAGGTGAACAATTAAAGGATGGTACAGCTGCGATAGGTAATAGAACTAATATTAAGGTTGTTAAAAATAAGGTTGCACCTCCATTTAGGACGTGTGAAGTTGAAATTATGTATGGTGAGGGTATAAGCCATATTGGAGAAGTTCTTGATTGTGCAACTGATTTAGAGATAGTTAATAAATCAGGTGCTTGGTATAGTTATAATGGGGAAAAGATTGGTCAAGGTAGAGATAAAACTAAAGAGTATTTAAAGAATAATCCTGATATATTAAATGAAATAGAAGCTAAAGTTAGAGAATCTTTAGTATAAAAAAATGTCCAGTAATGGACATTTTTATTTTGTTAAGACCTCTATTGCAAAGAATATAGATATTGTTAAAATGAATATGATAATAAAAAATACATATAATATAGATTTTACATGACTTTTTTTGGCATTAATTGAATCTTCGGTTGTTAGTAAATATCTATATAATGGTTTAGAAAGTAATTTTTTACTATTAAATAAATACATTAGATCAAAGAAGTTAACATATTCATTTAATATACATACATCACTTAAAATGGTAAGCATATAAATATCTATCATATTAGTATTAATCAGATAATCAATATCACGCGTTAAGTCAATATGGTTGAAATTATCAATGTCATAATAGGATTCTTCTCTAAATTGCTTGACAGAAATTTTATTCTCATTTAGAAGATATGTTAGTGAATCACCATGAAAGAAATCTAATTCACATAATTCATGATTTAAAATAAATAATTCATATGAAAATTTGTGTATGTTTATTATCATATTATATTCAACACAACAAATATGATTAATAATTTGAACTTTTGTATTAAATGTTATGTTATTGCACTGCGGATCCATAGAATCGATAAAATCATATATTATATCATTAAAACTGCACTCTAAATTATTTTCCTTAATATAATTATTATAAATATCATTAAGATATTTTATGTATTTATTATTGATATCATTTAAATATGTTTGATAATTATTTTTACAAATAAATTCAATATCTAAATCTTTTGTATCTGAAAGTATATTTAAGAAATTTTCTCGATTCTTTTTGCTAAATTCTAAAAAAAGTGTTTTATCCATATAAACTCCTAAAATAAAAAGCCTTATGAGGCTTCTTTTATCCGATAATTGTTACTCCTGAACGGAAGTATTCATCATATTCATATTCTAAAAAATATGAAAGGTTTTCTGTTTTAGTACCTTTTTTTCTTGTGTAATTAAGCTTTACAAATACTGTAGGTGTTTCTATTTTAATAAATAATAGTTTTCTTTTTGGATAAGTAAAAGAATAATTAGATATTGTTGAATCTTTTTCTTTTATTTTATCTCCACTTTTGAAAGAACTTGTTATAGTTGTTTGTGAACCGGTAGTATAGTTTTTAGTCCATCTTCTATCACCCATCGCAACTGTATATTTAATGCTTGAGAAAGTGTATCCTTCTTTAGCGTTTTCAACTGTTGCTGTAAATACCATTGATTTTGAACCTTTATCTCCAGCTTTTTCATAATTTTTGCAGTAAAAATCAAAATCAAAATCATCAATTTGATTTTGGCTTTCAAGCGTTGTTAAAACATCCTCTTCAAATGGGATTACTTTAGTTTTGTTGTATTCAGTTATATATGTTGCGACAATCGCAATTATTATTAACGCAAGGAATGATGAAAGTATTGCCCATTTTCTCCATGCGATTTTTTTCTTATTTGAATTTTTCATTTTAAAACCTCTTTTATTGTATATACTAATTTTAATATAAAAAAGAGTATATTTCAAGTTATTTATTGGATTTATATTTTTTGTCACAAAAAACGTTATTTTTTTATAAAAACTAGATAAAAATATAACTTGAAAAAGTATTTAAAAATGGCTTTTCTAAAACAAAAATCAAGATTTAAAAAGTATGTCAAATCTATTTATTTTTTCATGTTTTATTAGTATAATTTGTACTGTAGGCAGTCTATGACGGTGCTGCTCCAAACTTGAATTAGGGAGGTGATACTTATGCAGTCGTGTATAAGGGAATATCCTCTACTATTAAAGAGGAGTATTTCATTTAATGAAAATATTAATTTATTTATTAGAAATAATATTCATTATTATTAAACTAATTATTTATGTTAAAAATAAGAAGTAATTCTTATTAGTTCATTAAAGGAAAGAAAAAACACCGCCGCAAACGGTGCTTTCCTTTAATAACCAAATTTTAGAAACAGTCCGTTAATAGGCTGCCTCACAATTTTATTATATGGTATATTTAAAAAAATATCAATATGTATCAGAAATTATTTAATCTCAAGTAATCGAGTGAAAAGCAACGTAATATATTTTAAGCTATTCTTTAATTTGTATTTTTATAACAATCTGATAATAATAGTCTAATCACGTGGTTTATTATAATATTGCCTTTATGAAAATTATAAATAAAAGTCAATAATATTTTAAAATACATTATTTTGACAAAAAAAAGAATAATTAGTATAATATAAATATATTTTTCTTTATGTAAAAAGAAGGTGAAACTATGCCTAACGATAATTATACTAAATTATATACCTTTAATAAGAGTTTAGATGTTATTTATAAAAGCGTTGACGCAGTAAGTTTAGAGAAACTAAATTCTAACTTGTTAGATGATATAAAAGAACATCTATCTAGTTCAAAGGAATCTTTTTTTTCATTTTCTAAAGTTATAAATATTGGTCCCAACAATGCACCCAAGACATTTAGCGTTATTGATAAATCTGATGAAATAGATGTATATTATAGTTATGATTTTAAGCATGGATTTTCACGTGTTAATAGAGCTATGACGATTATTAATATTGGATTTATCGATTATGATTCTAATAATAAATTAGTTAAAAGGATATATTTCCATGGTAAAAATATTTTTATAGATAAGCCTATTGAAGCAATATTAGAGGATAATATATTAGAAATAAAAGAAGAGGATTTTAAAGAATTTAAAGAAGCGTTTATCGCATTTACAAAGAATGAGTTTGATGATGTAGTATATTTTAGAACTTCTTATTTTACAGGTAAAATGCGATGGTATTGTTTTGAAAATATAGAACCATCTATTGAAAATCCTAATCTATTACATGGATGTATCCGTGATATTGATAAATTTACAGTTGAAAAGAATAAGAATATAGAGAAAACACATAAAGATACTTTAACAGGACTTCTTAATAATTATGGAATCGCTAGTTATGTAAATAACTTACTTAAATCAGCTCCAACTGATATTTACTTTTTAGGAAAAGTGAATATTGATGGATTTAGTGAGTTAAATAATTCATACGGTAGAATATTTGGTGATAATGTCATTAAGACTGTTGCGAAAGTAATTGAAAAATTATTATCACCTTACGGTAAGGTCGCAAGAATTGGAGCAGATGAATTTTTATTTATAGATAAATATAAAACAGATGATCAAATGGAAATAAGACCATTTTTAAGAAATTTAAAAATGGAATTAAACTATATTAAGATATTAGATGTAGAAAACGTAAACATATCTACTACAACTGGAGTAGTATCTTACCCTAAAGATGGTAATAATTATGAAGTTTTATCTGAAGCATTATCGAAAGCTTTATATAGAGGTAAAATGAAAGGTGGAAGTTGTTATATCATTTATCAATATGAAAAACATGGTGATATTGATATAAATGAAAAGAAATACAAGAATACACGAAATGGTATTAAGTTTAATAATAATCAATACATTAGTGATGCTATAAATAAACTTATTAATTCAGATAACGTTCATAAAACAATTAATCATATATTACAAGATGTGTGTGAACATTTTATAGTTGATAGAATTGTACTTGCAGATAATTTAGGAAATATTATGGCTCAAGCCACAACTAATGATAATGTAAAATTAGAAAAATTTTACCCAATTGCTTATGATGATGAATATATGATCCAATTTAATAAGGATAATATAAGATTTAATAACTTTATTGATGTAACGGATATTGGGTATGGTCTTCCTTATTTAAGGCAATGTGGTGTAAAAGCGTTTATTCAAATTAAGTTTATAGATGATGGGGAATTTTTAGGATATATTTCGTTTGAAGATTTATCAGCAAGGCGTGTATGGTCAAGTGCTGATATAACTTTTGTAAATACATTAAGTAAAATCATTAGTGCATTTTACTTAAAACATCAAACTGAAGTTAAATTAAATGAAACATTATATGTTGATCCTCTTACGGGGTATAATAATATAAATAAATTTAAAGAACTTGCATCTAATTTAGAAATTTTAGATAATTCAAAAGTTTTTTTAAATATAGATATAAAGAAATTTACGAGAATTAATGATTCACATGGATTTAGTGTAGGGGACGAAATACTTAAGGTTGTTTCTGATTCAATTAATGATTTTTTAAATGAAGGTGAATTATTTTGTAGAATTGCGGATGATAAATTTATAATTATTATCAATTATGAAGGTATTCAAGCGCTTAATACAAGACTTGATATATTATTTAAAATACTTTCAAGGAAAACTTCATTTGTTGCGAGTGAAGCTGTTGAGTTTACTTGTGGTGCATATATAGCGCATGAAGATGATAGTATTGCTAATATGATAGATAAATCAAATTATGCAAGAAAAACAGCTAAATCTTGTAATAAACAATATTTGTTATATGATGATGAACTATTAGAAGAAGAAAAAAATAATAGATACTTAGAACAAAGAATGTATAAGGCTATTGAAAATGAAGAGTTTGTAGTTTATTTCCAACCATGTTATTACATCAAAACTAAGAAAGTATGCTCGATGGAAGCTTTAGTTAGATGGAATATGGATGGGGTTTTAGTTCCACCTGGAAAATTTGTTCCACTTTTTGAAAAGAACGGATTTATTACTAAGGTTGACTTTTATGTATATGAGACAGTATGTAAGACAATAAAGAAGTATGGAGATTTAGGTTATGATGTTCCGACTATTTCAATTAATGTAAGTAGAAGACATATTGAAAATCCAAACTTTGTTAGTGATTTAAATGCACTATTAGATAAATATGATGTTCCGAGATCTAATATTGGTGTAGAACTTACTGAAAGTTTATTTATTGATAATGAAGATGTGATGATTTCATTTGTAGAAAAACTTCATAATGAAGGGTACCGTATATATATGGATGATTTTGGTGTGGCATATTCTACTTTAAGCCTTCTTGGGCGTATGCATGTTGATGTAATTAAATTAGATAAGTCATTTATTGATGACACTGCATATAATCCTAATGAGACGATTATTATATCTAATATTATAAGGATGGCAAAAGAACTTGGTATAAGAGTTTTGAGTGAAGGTATTGAAACAGAAATACAATTAGATCAACTTTCTAAAATGAAGTGTGATTATGCTCAAGGTTATTGGTTTGCGAAACCTAAACCAATTAGTGAGTTTTCGCTGTATTTAGAAGAAAAGAAAAAAAATAAGAAAAAAATATAATGGATTCCAAATTGAAATCCATTATTTTTTTTGTATAATCGAATTTTTTTTGGAAAAATCAATACATAATTGTTTAATAGTATTGATTTTAAAATAAAAAAATAGTAAATTAGAATAAGATTTTATTTTTTTTATGAAAAATGAAAGAAAATTCAAATGATTATGATTTGGAATATTAGATAAAATTTGATATAATAATTATATATACAACTTTTATTCAATTGAAGGGGGAATGTGTCTTGAAAAAGAAACGTTTGATAATTATTCTTTCATCTGTATTGGTTGTGGCAATCATTGCATTAATTTTAATATTAACACTTACAAGAAAAGATACTTTATCTGCTCCTAAAATTGTTTTGAATGATGATGAAGTTAGTTGGAGTAAGGTTTCTAACGCTAATAGTTATGATGTTTATATTAATGATGAATTTTTAATTAATACTAATAAGTCTACATATAAATTAAATATAACAGAACAAGGAGAATATATTGTCTATGTTAAATCATTATCTAATAATAGTAAATTTAAAACAAGTGCTCCTTCTAATAAACTTACATATGTAGTAACAACATTAGCTAGCCCTAATATATTATTAGATGATAGAACTATTAAATGGAATAGTGTAGATAATGCTTTAAAGTATGAAATTTTAGTTGACGGAACGTATCTAGATTATACGACTAAACTATCATATGATTTGGATTTAGATAGTATTACTCATAAAATAACAGTAAAGGCTATTGGAAATGGAAAGAATATTAAAGATAGTTTAGAATCAAATGAAATTACATATAAACAACTACTACCTCCTATTTTAACAATAGTAGATGGATATATTACATGGCCAGAAATTACTAATTCTAATAAATATAAAATATATATTGATGGTAGTACTAGTATTATAGAAGAAGCGCGTTATTTAGTACCTAAAAATAAAGGATTACATGAAATACAAGTTGCTTATATAGGTAAAAATGAATATTCTAGTAGTAATTATTGCACGAAATTCTATCATGAGACTTATGAAAAAGTAGATTCTGTTACTGACATATCTAAGGATGGTAATTATCTAAGATGGTCAGCAGTATCACATACTACAGGATATAACATTGAATTTAAAAATGGTAGTGATGTTTTTTATAAAACATCAAATACTAATGAATTTGATTTAACTCAAATTTCTTATGGTAAATATGAGATAAGAATTACGGCATTAGGAGATAAGAATTATTTTTATACAGACGCTGATATTTCTTATGTTTATGTTTTAAAGTATCTTCCTGCATTAACTACGCCTGTAGCTAAAATAACAGGATATATAATGTCGTGGGATAAAGTTGATGGGGCTTTATCATATTCAATTTATAATGGAAATGTGTGTCTAATTGAAGAAATAAGCGGTTTTAGCTACGATTTAAGAGAAATTAAAGTGGCTGGATACTATAATTTGACAGTTGTAGCAAAAGCTGATATGGTTAATAATTCTGATAGTGAAAAGTCTAATATATGTGAATTTGTAGTAACTAATCGTCTTGATACTCCAACATTTGTAATTAATAGTAATGTTATAAATATTACACCGGTATTGAATGCAAGTGGATATAGAATTTATGTTGATGGTGAATCTTACGCTACTACAAATTCTTCAGAATATACTATTGATAATCTAGATAAAGATAAAATAGAAGGTTATATCATTACTGTTGTAGCATTTAGTGATGATAAAAATATATGGCAAGATTCATATGAATCTAGGGAAACTAGATTTATAATAAGAGGAGAAGAAAATCCTGTTAGTAATGGAATTATTTCATTTGATGCAAATGGTGTAAATACTAGCATAAATAGTTCTGGGCTTAATGTAGAAGCTCCTAATACGACAGTTTCATTAGAAAATGGATTTGAATATATGTCAAATACGTATTCTAATGCGTACTTGATTAATGATACTAAGAAAATTGAATTAACATTTGTATCGAATGTTACTATTGAATTGATTTATAAAGGTACAGGTGATGCTAAAATAGTACTTAAAAATGATATAAGTTATGAAATAGTAGGCGTTACAAATATTGAAACTACTAAAACTGTATCGATAAAAGGGATACCTGAAGGAACTTATTATTTAGAAGCATCACTTGATACTTATATTTTGGCGATAATTATTAGTAGTGAAGAGGAAGATATAACATATGTTTATGAAAGTCATAATAAAGAAAGCTATATAGATTATATAAATGCTTATAGTACAATTAACCAAGAAGGTAAATCAATTTATGATGATAATTGTTTAAATGAAATAACAAAGAAGAAGGAAGAATATATTAATCAAATCAAAACTTTAGAAATTTCAAAGGATAATATAGTTAATGTTGAATTAATTGTTAAAAATTTTGAAGATTTTATAGATAAGGTAGCTGTAAAAACGGATAAAGATAAGTTGATAGGAATCATAGATGATTTAGAAGATAAAACAGATGATGAAAAATCAACGTTGAAGAGTAAAGTAAATGCGGCTATTCTTACAGAAGAGCTTGAAAAAATAGAAAGTAGTATTGATTTGAGTAAATAATATTTATATTATTTAACGAAAAGAGAGTGAAAAGTGTATATTTTCACTCTTTTATTTTCCCCGTTTATTGACAAAGTATGACATATAACATAAAATTAAAGTGGGGAAGTGTTTACCTTTAGGTAAACGCTTAAAATCTCAAAAAAGGATCTGATATTATGAAACAACGAATATTAAGAAAATTAAGAAACATAGTAATTGCTGCATGTCTGACGATATCAACCGGATTTGCGCTATTTAGTGTTTATGGAAATAAAAAAATAAAATCTGAAGTAATCACAGTTGAAAGTAGCGATATAGAACTATTAGCTGATGCGACAAATCAAGAAGCACCTGATGCTCCTTTAATTAATTCATGGTCTAATTGTACTAATGCTGAGTATTGTGAACTAGAATATAATTCTACTTATGGTGGATATATTTTAAAAAGAGTATATTGGCACGAAGGATATTGTGCAGGTAGAAATGTTAATGCGATACTTAATATGAATATTCCTGAAACAATAAATGGTTACAAAATTGTAGGTATCGGTGACAATTTTTATTATGGATGGTGGTGTTATTCATGCCGTGCTTGGAGAGCTATGAACCTAAATAATGTTAAGTTACCATCTACAATTAAGTATATTGGTGCTAATGCATTCTCATCACCAAATATTAATCATGAGGCATGGAGGAGCGTTGCTAGAAATCGTTCTTTAACAATCGATCTTTCTCTTTGTAGTAACTTAGAATATATAGAAGCAAATGCATTTAATAATAAAACTATCAATAGAATAGCTGAAAGACTTGATAACTTAAAATATATTGGAGAAGGTGCATTTTATGATGTGTTTAAAGAAACTTATAAACAAAACCAATCACTATATATTGAAAATATAGAAACTATTGGCGCAAATGCTTTTTATGGTTGTGAAGGTCTAAAGTTAATTAGTTTAGGTGACGAACTTACTTCAATAGGAGAAAAGGCATTTTCTGGTTGTAATAAGATTGAAGATATTTATATTGGCAAGAAATGTACATTTGTAGGTCCTTATGCATTTAGTGAATGTAGTAATTTAATGAACGCATTAACTTCATCTTCTATGATTAGTGAAGGAATGTTCTATAATTGTATTTCGTTAACTAACTTAAGTTTATCAAATAAACTTACTAATATTCCTGACTATGCTTTCTATAATTGTTCAAATTTAACAAACGTTAAATTATGTGGCACAATTGAAAGTATTGGAGAATATGCATTCTATAGTTGTGGTTTAGGTGTTGTTGATATACCAGATGATTGTAAGACTATTGGAAATTTCGCTTTTGCGGATAATGGTGGTATGACAAAACTAAATCTTAATAAAGTTAATAATATTGGAAATCAAGCATTTGCTGGATGTAGTAACCTTTATGAATTAGTTATTCCTAATACTGTTACAAGTGTTGGTACTTTAGCATTTTCTGAATGTGAATTATTAGAAAGAGTTACATTCCAAGTTGATGTTTTAAATGATGGAATGTTTAAAGGGTGTACAAGATTAAAAGAAGTAAATTTCTTTAATTATCAAAATGTCACATCAATTCCTGATGAGATGTTTATGAATTGTGAATCACTTCAAAATGTTGATATGCTTCTTAATGAAACAATTGCGTTAACATCAATTGGAGCAAGAGCGTTTTATAATACGGCTATTGTAAATGTTTCTTTAACTAAAAATCAAAATACAATTGGCGAAGAAACATTTGCAGCATGTAAAGAATTAAAGACTGTTTTAATAAATGTTGCACAAATTGGAACAAAAATGTTTTATAACTGTGAAAAACTTGAAAGTGTTACAGTTCAATCAAACGTTAATAATAGTGTTGAAATAGGACAAGGAGATTCAGCTGATTGGGCTGTTGGGGCTTATGCATTTGCTGAATGTGAATCTTTAAAAAATATTACACTATCTAACAATGTAATTGGAGATTACATGTTCTATAACTGTATTTCATTAAAAGAAATTGAAATTCCTTCAACAATTGAATATGTTGGAGATTATGCTTTTTCAGGATGTATTAAATTAGATACTGCAAAATTAGGAAGTATTGTACTTGGAAGTTATATGTTTGCAGGTGATGAAAAGTTAATACATGTTGAATTATTAAATACAGTAACAACTTTACCAGATTATGCATTCTATGGTAGTTATTTACAAAGTATCGTTATACCTTCATCTGTAACTACCATAGGTGTTTCTGTATTTGAGTTGAGTGCGGCTTTAACTAGCATTACTTTAAACAATTCTATAATTGGTGAAAATATGTTTAAAGCATGTACATCACTTAGAGATATAATCATTCCTTCAAATATTACAACAATTAATCCAGGTGCGTTTGAAGATTGCACTAATCTTCAATCAATTGATTTAAGAAACGATGTAATTGGAGAAAGAATGTTTAAAGGATGTAGTAAACTTGGTGGAAACAATTATACTTTAAATATTGGTTCAAACTTTACTACAATAGGCGCAAGCGCATTTGAAAATTGTACATCTTTATACACTGTAGTTTATAACGCAAGTAACTTAAGTGCTGGAATATTTAAGGGATGTACAAATCTAAATAAAATTACTGTAGATAGTAATGTATCTACTGTTGGAGATTATGCATTCGCAAATAGTACAAATCTACAAAGTATCTATATCAATAATAATGTTATTGGTAATTATATGTTTAGTGGTTGTACTGCACTTTCTAAGGTTAACATAGTAAATACTATACAAACAATTGGAGATTATGCTTTCCAAAATTGTGGGGCTATAACTGTTTTTGATGTTTCAAAATCTAGTTTACAAACAGTAGGAAGTTATGCATTTAAAGGATGTACTGGTATTAGTGAATTAACATTACCAAATTCAGTAATAACAATTAATGAAGGTGCATTTAATGGATGTACTAGCTTAAGTATTCTTCAAATCCCATTTGTCGGAAATACAAGATACGATAGTGAAAAAACTTTAACTAAATCATTATTTGGATTTATGTTTGGTTCAGTAGAAAACGTCGGAAGTACTGAGGTTGTTTCTTCGTATGAAAAGGGAAAAACATACACTTCATATATTCCAAACACTTTAAAACAAGTAATTATTACATCTGAAACAGTAATTCAATATGGTGCATTTGAAAATTGTACAATGGTTCAAAGAGTAGTTTTACCTAATACTCTTCAAAAAATTGAATCTTATGCATTTAAAAATACAGGACTAGTTGAAGTAGTTGTTCCTTCAACTATTGAAACATTTGGTGATTACATATTTGCAGATTGTACTAATTTAAGAGATATTGAAATCTTAGGTACTACAATGGGAAAATATATGTTCTCAGGATGTACAAATCTTGGAAAAAATAAAGTTGATTCTGAGGTTAAAGGTAGTGCTAAATTAAGAAATATAATTCATATTCCTGAAGGAGCGTTCTATGAATGTATTAATTTAGAAATTGTTAGTTTAAATAGCAATGTAGTAACAGGAGAATGTTTACTTTCTATTGGGGCAAAAGCATTCTACGACTGTCAAAGTTTAACAACTGCAGTAATGTCAGATACAGTTACATCAATTGGAGAATCTGCATTCTATAATTGTGATAATTATGACCCTCGTAAGTTACCACAAAATCTTACAACACTTGGTTCAAAAGCTTTTAATGAAGCTTCAGGGCTTACAAGTATTTATATCTATTCATCGCTTACTACAATAGGTGCAAATGCGTTTGATGGATGTGATAACTTAAAGAGTGCAAAAACAGAAACTACATTTATCGCATCATATATGTTTGCGAACTGCGAAAATCTTGAATATATTGAATATGAAAATATTACTTCAATAGGTTCATATGCATTCTTAAATGATATTAAACTATCAAAAATAAAATTACATGAAAATATTACGACACTTGGTGAGGGTGCATTTAAGGGATGTAGTTCAATTACTGATATATTAATCCCAAGTACTATCACAACTCTTGGTTCAAGTGTTTTTATGAATAATACGTCTCTAACAAAGGTGGCTTTCAAAAATAATACAATTGGAGAAGCAATGTTTAGAGAATGTACAAATTTAGTAGATGTAAATTATGATAATATAACTACGATTAAATCATATGCATTCTATGGATGTGAGAGATTAGAAGATCCTAAATTACCACAAACTCTTACAACAATAGAAGAATATGCATTTGCAGATTGTGCTTCTTTAAGAAATGTTACAATTCCAAATTCAGTAACATCAATTGGTCTAAATATTTTATGGAATGATGATATTGTTGAATTTAGTGTTCCATTTATTGGTACAAATAGAACGCCAGTATATAAAGTACCTTGTTACGGAACATATGATTATGTTAGATATTCACTTGGATGGTTTTTTGGTGGTATGAATATTACAGGTGTTGCAAAGTATGCAAATATGTATTGGACAGGAAAAGAATATGAAGATTCTACGAAATCTTATAAATGCACTATTGCTCACTATGCTTATAATCATCAAAGTGGAAGCGCAATGTATCGTGAAAATGACATTGAAACATGGTATTTACCAATATCATTAATTAAATTAAGTATCACAGATGCGACTACTATTCCACTTCAATCTTTGTGGGGAGCATATACTTTAAAAGAATTACATATTTGTGATAAAGTCACAACTATTCATAGAACGTCTCTTTATGGATGTACAGGACTTGAAGTTATAACTGTTCCGTTTATTGGAATACAAAATAATGTAGCTGCGTATGTTGCTAATGATGATTTCATGTATGCATATCAAAATTATGGATCTTATGCTACATCTCAAGTAGGTTCATGGTTCTTCGCAGAAACACGTTCAGGACACGATAATGGACCAGCCCTTAATACAAATCTTTGGTGGAAACCAGAATTCGGTTATTATGGTACTGAAAATACAGTATGTAGATATGGAAATTATGATATTAAATACATGTTACCGTTAAATTTACATACAATTAATGTAGTAAATAACCGCACAGACGTATATATTAGAGAATATGCATTTAGTGGAATTACTCAACTTAAGAATGTTAATTTAGTAGGAAAAATTAAATCTATTAGTAGTTATGCATTCTTAAATTCTGGTATTACTTCTATAACAATTCCAGAAACTCTAGATACTATGGGAAGCAATGTATTTAAAGATTGTAGAAGCCTAGAGAGCGTAGTAGTTAAAGGAACTGTTGTAGGTGACTATATGCTAAATGGATGTACAAGTCTTGATAGCGTAGAGTTCTTAGGTGAAAATATCGAGATTGGAAATTATGCGTTAAATGGATGTACAAGTCTTACAGGTGTAACATTTGGACAAAATGTTAAGAGTGTTGGTGAAAATGTATTATCAGGATGTTCATCAATTGAAAACATAAGTGTATACGATGCTTCTAAGATTTCAAGTGGTGTAAATAATATTGCATATTTCTTTGGTGAAGAAGAAGTCACAGGATTTATAGAAAGTGAAGTTGCGATTTCTAATAGCCAAACTATTACTAAATATTTACCTTCATCACTTAATGTATCTTTTATTGGTACTGAAGTACCTAGTTATGCACTTAATAAAGTTAATGTATTAAATACTGTAACATTAGGTGAAAATATCACAACAATAAAAGATAGAGCGTTTGGATATTCAAATATTGAAAGTATTAGAATACCTGCATCTGTCATAACTTTAGGTGAATATATATTTGAATATTCACAACTTGAAACAGTTGTGTTTGAAGAAGGATTATCTTCAATTGGAACAGGCATGTTCTATAACTGTGAAAATCTAGAAAATGTTATATTTGAAACAAATACAGTTATTAAAACTGTAGAATATGTTTCTAATAACGTATTTAGAGAATATAAAAATGGTGTAACGCTTGATAAGTATTATACAGGTGGTTTAGACAAGAAATTTACTAAAGAAGATGAAGATATAAAAGTAATTTTATCAAATGGAAAATTCTTTATTGATAACGAAGATAATACATATTATGCGTATGGTCGTGATGGACTTTTAGGTACATCTGATGACGTACTTGTTATATCTACTAATAACGCACCTATCGGAAGCGATACTGATATTGAAATAATTCGTGTAGATAATATGTATTTTAAAG
Source organism: uncultured Anaeroplasmataceae bacterium (assembly GCA_964548855.1). Taxonomy (GTDB): domain Bacteria; phylum Bacillota_I; class Bacilli_A; order Acholeplasmatales; family Anaeroplasmataceae; genus UBA3206. Next base: position 19,303 of record CAZJSR010000004.1, read on the forward strand.
ATTTTAAAGATAATACATATTCTCTTTTAACATACGATGAAACTTTAAATAAATTTACAATTGGTATAGAAAGATATGTAATTATTAATAATACATTTAATCGTTCAATGGTTGCGACTATTATTAATAATACTGCATATCTTCCATATGAAGATAATAGAGAGTTCTTAATTTCAGCCGGAAAAGATGGACTTTTATCTACATCAGATGATAGATTAATCCACTTTGGAAATGATAAAACATTCGGTACAAAGGATGATATCACAAATGTTATCGAATCAAATGGAAAATTCTATTATGATCACTATGATAATGTATATCAAGAATTAATTATCACTCAAGAACAAGATGCGGTAGTTAATAAAAATCCTATTTATGAGATGAATGGTAGTGAATATGTCTTAGATGAATCAGGAAACAAGATACAAAAAACAGATGCAGAAGGTGATTTATTATTTGAAACAATTATTGTTTCACCATCTGTAAAATATAGTGTAAAATTAGGAGATTTATTCTTAAGTCCTTCTGGAAATCCAGGTAGTGAAAATGACAAGTTACCATATGATTATGATTTATTATTAACAACACCAATTGGTAATAATTATCATACACAAAAACATTATGTTATTGTTTTAGGAGAAGATAATACTCACTATATAGCTACTTTAAATGGACTATATTACGGATATGGAAAAGATAGACTTTTAGGTACATTAGATGATGTATTGTTAAAGAGTCCTTCTGGAAATGATACAAGTGTAGAAATAGAAGAATTTGTTGATGATGTAATAAAAACAACATATAAAGATAAGTCTGTTAAGACTAATAATAATGTAATGTATAATACTATCACAACAATTAATGAAAATGCATTCTATGGATGTAGTAGTCTTACATCTTTAGAATTATCTTCAAATCTTCAAACTATTGACTCAAGAGCATTCTATAAATCAGGTCTTGTAAATGTTACAATTCCCAAAAGTGTTACTACATTTGGTGAATATACATTCGCAAGTATGCCTAATTTAGAAAGTGCTAAAATCAATAGTGTAACAAATGGTACATATATGTTCTCTGATGATACTAGCCTTGAAGAAGTATTCATTGTTGAAAATACTATTAGAGTAAATAGTGGATGTTTCTATAATTGTACAAGTTTAAGTGTCGTTCATTTCGTAACTCACCGTCTAACATCAGTTAAATGGGCATTACCATATGGGGAAATTACAAATGAAAAATATCAAGATACAGAAGAAGCATTAAATCTTGCGTTATTTACATTAAAAAATTCAAAAGAATTGAGTGCTGGTCTAGATAAAATAGAGGGTACTATAGATGATTACTATGTTGATAGCACAGGTAAAATGTTTATCGTTGGAGTTGATAAAGTTTTATCAACAAAAGATGATATAGAAGTTATAATTTATAATAATACATACTATAAGGTAATAGGTTACAACCTATATGCCCCTTTAAGTATATCTTCAGATGATATTATTTTAGGAGATGTAGTATGTGCAGGATTAGATAAAACTCTAGGTACAGCTGATGATATTAAAGTAGATACATATTTAATAAATGGTTCTTTAAGTTATATTAAGATTGGGAATGTTTATTATGAAGCTAATGAAAATATTATAACAGGAACAAATAGTGATAACCTATATGTTATTATTTCTGGTGAAAGATATAATATTTCTCTAATTAACGGTAAATACTATTCTAATATTAGAAATAATATCTATTATTTAGTAGATACTAACACTTTAGATTTATCTTTAGTTTATTTATCAAATGATGTATTTGAGACAAACATTATAGAATTTAATAATGAGTATTATATAAATAACAATGATGGTACTTATAATAAAGAAACATCATTAGGATTAAATCAAACAGAGGATTATGTAATTATTGTTGATGATGATGTTATAGAAGTTACCATATTAGATGGATATTTCTATCAAAATATTGAATCAAATATTTATAAGAAATGGTCTTATAGTGTTAATAACTATACATATACATTAATATTAAATAGAGATGGTGAATCTTTAAGTGAATCTATAACAGAAGTAGAAGTTATTAATTCAACATATGTGCTTCATGATAGAGATAATCTATACTTTATTGCAGGTGAGGATAATAAATTAGGAACAGCTGATGATAAATACGTTATCATTGATAACAAGGAATCATTTAATCCAGATATTTCATACTCATTAATTGATGGAAATTATTATCACGATAATGCTGATAATACTTATTCAATGATTGAAATTACATCTGAAAGCTATATTTATAGAATAATATGTCTTGGAACTGATCAAGAATTAACAGATGATGACTATCTTGTTAATGTCATTACTGGTGTTGATAATGAGCACTATATCGTAAATGGGGATGGAACATATTATAGAAGAACAAATACGTTCTTGTATAATGATCCTACTAGAGATACTTTATGTGCAGCTTCTAATGATGAAATAATTGGAAAGAATAATAATGTAATATTATTAGTTAAATTAAATGGTAAGTATTACGAAGATTATAAAGATAATACATATCGTGAAATTAAATTTAGTGAAGTAACTGATAAGGATGGATATCGTTATACTCCTACGTTAATAGGAGAAAGAATTGTTGGTAATTCATCTGGTGAATTAGATGAAAATAGTTTAGAACAAGGAAGATTTGTAACATATAGTGAAGATTTAAAACAATACTATATTAACAATAATAACGGAACATACCAACTTGCAGGTACTGACCTAAAATTTATGACATCAGATGATATATTATGTTTATTAAATACTAACCAAAATACTCCATCAATCAATGATGTTAGAGTTATTAAAGGTCATAATGATTCTAATTATTATGAATTAATTAAGAATAATGTTTATGATAAGTGGACAGTAACATTAATAGGTGAAACTTATTCATTTGATAATCTTGGACTTGTAGCCCCTGGCATCGATGAATTAATAGGTACTTTAAATGATACTTCTAATATTGAATTACTTGATGGTGAATATTTCTGGTATGAATTTGTATCAGGAGTTAAACAATATCATGGATATGGTCTTGATGGAAAATTAAGAACATCAGATGATACTTCATTTATTGTATTTAATGGAAAGAATATTGAAGTATTTACAATAGACGACAAGTTATATCATGATAATAAAGATAATACATATTCAAGATTTGACAATTTATTAGAAGGATATGTAGAAGTAGTTATATGTTTAGGCGAAAATAAAAAGTTAGATGAAAATGACATTATAGCTATATATGGAGCCGATAATGAAAGATACTTAGATAACGGAGATAATTCATATTATAGTAAAGGAGAAGATAATCTTCTTGGTACATTAGATGATGTATTAAATCATGCTGGATCAGATAATATAATTGGTACAACAGACGATATCTTAGATATAGTTTTAGCATTAGGTAGTACTTTATTCTATAAGCATATAAGTAATAATGTATATGCACTAATAGAAAATGGAATTTTAACAAATACATATAGAAGTGCTGGAAATGACCAAGTTATTGATTATAGAGATAATAATGATGACTTTACTAATGTAGTATATATTAATGAAACATTCTATTTATCACTTGAATATGATAATTATTATAGAAGTGGTAATGATGGTCTTCTTGGTACAACTGATGATATCTTATTCATTAGTCATGATAATATGATAAATATTATTGAAATATTTAAAGGAAATGATGGTCTATATCAAACTGCAGATGATTTCATTATTGTTTCACAAACTAAAGCAAGATTCGCAAATACTGATGGATTAATTAACACATTAGACTCAGAATCTGATGATATTGTTGCAGATAGAGGAGTGGACAATAATCCATATAAATTAATTACTGAACGCAATGTATACTTTGAGTACGACTTAACTGATGGTACATACATTTTAAGTGAAGTTGCATTATATTATGGAAATGACTCAGCTATTGGAACTAGTGATGATAAAGAATTATTAACTTTAACATATAAAGATAATTCATATTATTTCCTAGAACTATCAGATGGTACTTATAGAACTAATACATTAGGTCAATTAGGTAGTAAAGATGATTGTTATGTAGTTAAGGGATTAAATGATGTTTTAATTGATCATTACAACTATTATTTAAAAGGTTCTTATTACTATTTTGTTGGAGAAGATAAACTAGCAGGAACAGATGATGATTATGTTGCGTCATTAGGTGAAAATTTATATCCATATCATTCATTAGGAAATAATGTATATCAAGCAATTGATGCCGAAACTGGAAATAAATTAGATACATTAATTTCTGCTGGAAGTGATTATGTAATAGGTAATGGTAATGATATAATTAATATCTTAGTTGGTGAAAATGGAATTTACTATTACTATTTCACAGAAGAAGAAAAACAATTTAATATATATAGAGTATCATTATTAACTCCTAGTATGATTGGTTCTTCTGATGATGTACTTGCATATGCAGGTGCGGATAATAAAGTAGGAACAAGTGATGACTACTTTAATACAAGTATATATTTAAACGGAAAAGGTATTCGTGCTACATTCGCAGGTGTTGATACATATTTAAATACATCAGACGACCTATCAGCGGTACTAGGTACAGATGAATTACCATATAAAGATTTTGGGGATAATACATATCAACAATATAGCTTAGAAGATTATACAACTACAACTGGTAATATTATTTGTGGTGGTACTCAAATGAGACCAGCATCAAATAGACAAACTGTCACAGTAGGTGTTAATGGTTGTCATTACTTAGCTGTTTTAGATGAACGTGGTGAGGTTGTTTTAAAGCAATTCTATCAAGCTGGTCTAGATAAATATCTAGGAACAAATGATGATGTTATAGTTTATACTGATGACATTGATGATATCTTAGGTAATGAAAATGATTATTATCTAATTTTAGTTGATGGCGAATATTATAAAGCTTATGCAGGTAATGACTTAGTATTCTTTACTCAAGATGACTATTATATTATTCCTACATATTTTGATGTTGTTACTGACAACACAATTCCAAAAGAAATATTAGAAATTGGTGATTATGCATTCTATAACTGTGAATCATTAACTAATTTCAATTTATATTCACCAGATGATTATAGTTCAAACCAAACTCTAACATCAATTGGAGAATATGCTTTCGCAGAATCTGGAATTACTGAAATTGTTCTTCCATATACTGTAGAAACAATAGGTGAATATACGTTTAATAATTGTTTAGATTTAGTAAAAGTTACATTTAATGATGACGATTCATTATTTACAACGAAGAAACATATCACATATATTCCAGAAGGAATGTTTATGGGATGTATTTCTCTTAGAGATTTAATATTCTATCACGAAAGACAAGCGTTAACTACTAATACATTTAGTGACTATATTACATCAATTGGTAATAATGCATTTAGAGATACTAAATCAGAAACAGAAACTATAAATACAATACTTGATAATATTGTATTTAGTGAAAATTTAGAAACAATAGGTGATTATGCATTTGAAAATAGTGATATTACATCTATTGTTGTGCCAGAGAATACAAATAACTTAGGTATTTATGTATTTAGTAATACACAACTTACAAACGCAATAATTAATTCAAATAATATAACATATATTCCAGAAGGAATGTTTATGGCATCAACAGAATTAGAAACTGTAAATATACAATCTGCAGGTGTAAATATATTTAAATCACCTATTACTTTAATAGGAAAGAATGCGTTTAAGGATACTAGTTTAATAAGTGCAGAATTTAGTACTGATGTTCAATTAATTAAAGAAAATGCTTTTGAAAACACTCATATTCAAGTATTAACATTAGATAGTGAAAATGTATTAGAATCATCAGTATTCGCAAATAATACTTTATTAAATACTGTTAACTTTAATTATGGATATACTGTAATTGAAACTGCAACATTCTCAGGATGTACAAGTTTAAGTTCTCTATATTTTATGGATTATGAATCTAATGAAACAAAGATTATTGATGGAAAAGTTGTTCCAAAGGATCCATTAACTAATAGTGGAGAAATTATAAAATTAGCTAAAAATTCATTCGCAAGTACAATTACAAATATAAAAGCATATGCGTTCTATAAGTGTCCACTTGATAATATCTTATTTACAAATGGATTAACTACTATCCTTGATTATGCATTTGCAGAAAATGATAGTTTAACATCTATTACAATAACAAAGAATGTTTCTACAATGGGTACAAATGTATTTGATGGATGTAGTAATTTAAGTGAGGTTTATTTCTTAAATGATTCTTTAGGAGATAAAATGTTTATTAACTGTGAAGGATTAACATCAGTAATTCTTCCAGATGGAATCACTGAAATTGGAGCTTATGCATTCCAAAATTGTACTAATTTACGTGAAGTATCAGTTCCAAAGAGTGTTATAAGAATAGAAGAGGGTGCATTTGCAAACTGTATCGCAATTACTAATCTAGCAATTCCTTTCATTGGATCTTCAAGAGGAAGTGAAGGTGAAGAAGGATTATTTGGTTGGATATTTGGATATGATGAAGCAAATGAACTTCAAACAATTCAATATTATGCAGGTTCACCTGAAGATAAAGAAAATACTAGTTTCCGTGTATTTAATATACCGGTAGAAACATTAAAATCTGTAACGATTACAGATGAAACTAAGGTAAGTTATGGAGCATTCATGAATGTAGTTCTTGAATCTATTGTACTTCCTGATGTTGATACTAATGTAAATCATGATGAGACTATGAATTTAGATAATATCAGTCAGTTAACTACAATTGGAGATTACGCATTCTATAATTGTACTGGTCTTAGGTCAGTATTAATTCCTTCACAAATAGAAGTAATAGGAAATTATGCATTCGCAAAATGTAGTAATTTAAATGGAATAACTATTCCAGCTAAAAATACAGATTTAAATCTGACAGGTACAACAACATTAGGAAATCATGCGTTTGATTCATGCACAGGACTTACTTCAATTACAGTACCTAGTTCAATAATTGGTGAAAATATTGGTAGCCATATCTTCGCAAATTGTACAGGACTTGTTGAATTAATTCTATTAAATGATGCGCTTGGAGATAAGATGTTTAGTAATTGTACTAGTCTTATTTCAGTTGAAATTCCTTCAGGAGTTACAAATATTGCGACTGGTACATTCGAAAACTGTACAAGTTTAAGATATGTTTCAATTCCTGAAACAGTTGAAAATATCGGCTCTGGAGCATTTGATAGATGTGCTTCAATTGAAATATTAGTTCTTCCATTTATTGGAAGTATGAGAGGAAATAATAATACTAAAGAATCAGTATTTACTCATATTTTTGGAACAACTCAATTTGAAAACTCTTATGCTGTAAATCAACAATATGATGCATCTAATAAGACAGGTAATAAATATCTTCCTACGTCTTTAACTCATGTATATATTACAGATGAAACAGTTATTGCAAGAGGTGCATTCCAAAATGTTACTTCTTTAACAAATATTGTTATATCAAATAGTCTATCATTCTATGGAAGTGGATTAAACTTCAATTTAATTAAAAATGATGAAGGAAATGTTACAGGTGTAACATTACCACAACATACAACAACTGTAAGAAATGGTATGAGTATTTATACAGTTGATACACTAGGTAACTATACTAATATACCTACAAAAGATGTTCATACATTAGATCAAATGATTTCATTCTATCACTTATATATTGATGAGAATATTACTAATATGTATGAATATGCATTCTCAAATTGTGATGGAATCACAAATGGATATATTGATTTTGAAAACATAAGCAATTCAAAATATGCATTTAATGATTGTACATCTTTACTATATTGTTATATGCCTAGCGCAAGAGGTACACAAGCTGATAATATGTTTGCGTACTGTACAAATCTTGAACGTGTAATTGTACCTGATAGTATTGATATCATGGGTAGAAGTGCATATAGATGGTGTGTAAGTATTGAATATCTTCAAATTCCATATATCGGACGTGATGGAGATAGGATGATTAGTAATAATAATTATTTGAGATATTATCAAAGTTATGGATATATTTTCGCAGATAATGAAACATATAATGGAACTGATGAAACATATAAAGGTAAATCTTTAAGTAATTATGGTACACCTACATATGTTTGGGAAGAATATTCTTATACAGATACATCTAATAGTGGAAGATTCACATATCAATATCATGCTGCTTATCCTAATATGTACTACTGTTCATATATTCCATGTACAGCTGTAGTTGTAATAACTAAAGATGCAATACTTGAATATGGTGGATTTATTGATTGTGGTTCAAAGGTTAAGGCTTTATATTTATCAAGCAACCTAACTTATATTGGTAGTGAAGTATTTGCTCGATATGAAGATTTTGGTGGACAAATTACACTTGATAGAATTGGTGTATGGGATTATACAACAAATCGTATAGAAGAAGTTTCAAAAGGACAAGCTCGTTTTGGAAATAACTTAACAACTATCATAGGAAAAGGCTTGGCAAATTTAAATATGATAACTGATATGGTAATTCCTAATAGTGTAACATATATTGGTTTTGATGCGTTCTTATCAATGGGACTTGAGAAACTAACTGTTCCGTTTATCGGAAAGAGTAGAACTATAACTACTGATTTTGAAGGTAATATGGCTTATTGGTTCTCGAACTGTACAAATCATGGTTATATTAGAAGGTATTTATATGGAGGAACTACAATAAATACACCACTTAAGAATTATAATATTTCAGGTGATGACGAATATAACTGTGGCTGCTCAAATCATTATTATGAGTATTATTCATATATTCCTAAAAATTTAAATACAGTAATTGTTACAGATACAACTACACTTTATAAACAAGCATTTTATAACATGTCAATGATAAAGAATATTGTATTACCTTTTGGTAATAATGCTGAAGATACAAATACTGTAGGCCTTCCTTCAAATTATAATGATATTACATGGGGAACTCGTAGTCTTACAACAATCAATGAACAAGCATTTGAAAATTGTACAGCACTTACTGAAATTTATATTCCTCAAACTGTTACAAAAGTTGGTACAAGAGCGTTCTTAAAAAATACTAGTTTAACTAAGGCTATACTTAATAATGGAGTTATGGGAACACATATGTTCTCTGGATGTACTAAGTTAAGTAATGTCTCAATAGACCATGTAACAAATATTCCTGATTATGCTTTTTATAACTGTGATTCTCTTGTAAACTTTAATAGGACACAAGAATCAAATGAAAATATCTTTGATACAGTAATTACTACAATTGGTAATTATGCATTCGCTGATTGTAATAAACTTCAGTACGGAGTATCAGATTATGAAAACTCTACAATCACAACAATAGGACAATATGCATTCTCAAATTGTGATGATTTAGGTAAGGATCAAACAAACTTTGAACTACATCTTCCAAAAAATCTATTAAAGATTGGATCATATGCATTCTCAGATTGTGATGATATTTATGCATTATATGGATATGATGTATTAACATTTATAAATCCAAATCTTGAAAAAGAAACAATTGCACAATATACATTTAGTAATTGTGATTCTTTAACAAATGTCGTTTTAACATCACCTACAATAGGAGAATATATATTTAGTGATGATAAGAGTCTTGTTAGTGTTCATATTGACAACGTAACTGTTATATCTAAGGGTGCATTCTATAATTGTACTAGTCTTGAAAAGTTAGAAGATAAATTAGTTGATTCTAAGTCAATCTTTGATGAACAAGTTACAATAATTGATGAATATGCATTCTATAATTGTAAGAAGTTTGAATATCCTGGTAAGGACCCAGAAACTTCAAAAATCACAACAATAGGACAATATGCATTCTATGAATGTGATTCACTAGGTGGGCTTGACAAGTCTTCTCAAGAAGTAGTTCCTATTAATGCTCATATTGAACTACCTCAAGTATTAGAAAATCTAGGATCATATGCATTCGCAAATGCTAATAACTTAGTAAGTATTATTGTAAATAATCCAAATATTACTATTGGAGATAGTGTATTTGAAAACTGTACACAGTTAGAAAATATTACATTATATTGTTTAACACCAGGTAATTTAATGTTTAAGGGATGTACAAGTCTTAAGAATGCAGATGGAACAAATGTAATAGTAAATAATATTACATCAGTTTCTGAATCAATGTTTGAAGGGTGTACAAACTTAATTAACTTTGATATTCCAAATACTGTTCAAGCAGTTGGTGCTCAAGCATTTAAAGATTGTAAAAATTTAACTAATATTCTTTATGACAACACAATCACTATTTATGATAATGATGTTCTAGGTGGAATTCCTGTAGGATCTAAAGTATTCTATGGATGTCATAAGATTCAAAATATTGTTTTAAGTAATAGTGTTACATCAATTGGACAATATGCATTTGGAGTAACTCTTGATTTAAGAACTCTTACTGTTCCATTTGTAGGACAATATCGTACATTGCTTGGTGATAACGAAGATGCTAACAATAATACTATGTCATGGTTCTTTGATAACTATAGTAATAGTGCATTATACGGTTCAGGTGGAGAAGATAATTGTAATGTAATGACTGTTCCAATGACATTAAATACTATTACAATAACTAATGAAGTAGTTATTGGAGCTAGTGCATTTAGAAATATGTATAGAGTTAGTTATATTAATCTAAATGAAGGAATACTAAAGATTAATAAAAAGGCATTCGCATATTGTGATGCATTAAATAATATTACATTACCTACTACTTTAACTACTATTGGGGAAAGTGCTTTCCATGAATGTTATACATTTACTAGTGTAGAAGTCCCTAATAGTGTTATATCAATTGGGCAATATGCATTCGCGCATTGTACAAATGTTACAAGCTTTAAATTACCATTCGTAGGTCAAAATAGACAAGCGACTGGTGAAAATGCATTATTTGGATGGATTTATCAAACATCAAATTACGATTTTGATTCTATTCCATCTCATAATTCATCTATTAAAAATGATGATGGTGTAATTGTCACTCAAATTAAGGGATTAACTTATACTGAAACAAATGAAAAATTATCAACATTAAAAGTTCACGGTCAAACTGAAACTATTTATGAATATTATGAAAAAGTAGTTATAAAAACTACTAACTCTTCAAACGATAGATTTATATCTAATATTATTGATTCTATTGAAATTACTGATGCTGTAAGCATTCCTGCATATTCATTTAGTAATGTTTTAGCTAATAATATTATAATTGGTGGAGATAATTTAACTTCAATCGGTGATGCGGCATTCTATGGATTTAAACGTGCTAAGAATTTAGTTATTCCAAATACTGTTAAAACTTTAGGTTCATATGTAACTTATAATTCATCATTTGAACATCTAACTTTACCAGAAAGTTTAAAAGATGTAAGTGAACATACATTTGAAGGTTCAAATAGTTTACTTACTGTTACAATGAATATTACAAATAATAACATAGATTCTTTAGATGAAATAAATCCTACATACACTACATACAACGGAATTATTCCTGATTCTATGTTTAAAGAATGTAGTAAACTTCAAACTGTTAAGTTTACTAATAATGGTCTTTCTCATATTGAAAAGATTTCTAATTATTCATTCTATGGACTAGATTCATTGAGATTCTTTAATGCAACAGAAAAAGAAATTACCGATAGCGAATATACTATAAGAATTGCAGAAGGTGTTGATGAAATTTGTGATTATGCATTTAGTTTTAAATCACATGAAGATTTCGTTGAAGGATGTCCATTAATTCAAAATGTATATATCCCAGCTTCAGTTACAAAAGTTGGTATATCAACATTCGCAAATCAAATGAAGGTAGATAATATTGAACTTAATAATAGTGTTATAGGTGTATATATGTTTAAGAATAATAGAAGCCTTGAGTCTATTAAGTTTAATGCAGGAACTGAGATTATATCTATTGGTGCATTCTTCAGCTGTCAAATTTTAAGTAGTGCAGACTTTACTGACGCAAAACCTACTTTAACTTTAATTGATGATTATGCATTCTATGATACATTAGTTTATAGAGTTGATTTAGGAGGAGCTTCAAAATTAACTCAAATTGGAGATTACGCATTCCGTGAATGTGAAGATCTTGAAATCCTGATTTTACCTGATAACTTATATATTATTGCACCTTATGCGTTCTATGGATGTAGTAAACTACGCACATTAACTTTACCAGCAAATCTAAGAGCAATTGGTGAAAGAGCATTTGGATATTGTATAAGCCTTGATGTATTAGTTATTCCAGAATTTGTAGGTACAACTATACCTAATACAACAAATAATGGATATATCGGTTCTTATGCATTTGAAAACTGTACAAGTATGACAGATGCGACTGTTAACTGTGCAATTTTAGGAGATTACATTTTCTCTAACTGTACAAGTTTAAGAAATGTTACATTATGTGAGGATATTAAGGTGATTAATGAAGGTGCATTCAACCGTTGTGAATCTTTAATTAACTTAAATAATTTAAGTCAAACAGAAGGCGCTAAAACAATAGTTGACCTACCTCATACTGTAACAACAATTGGTAATTATGCATTTAATTACTGTACAAGTATTGAATATTTAAATATTCCTGAAACTGTAACAACAATTGGATATTATGTATTTGCGTATAATGAAAATTTATTAAGTGCAAATGTTCAATGTGCTAAGCTTGGAGAACATATGTTCGCATATGATACTTCTCTTCATACAGTTGAAATTAGTAATGCAGTCACTGAAATTCCAGTTGGATGTTTCTTTAAGTGTACAAGTCTTACTACAATGTATAATACAGGAACTGATGGTGCCCCTACTGTTGGTACATTAAATATTCCACAAAGTGTTAAATCTATAGGAGATAATGCGTTTAGATACTGTAAGGCATTCACAACTTTAAATGTAAGTAATGTCCTTGGTAGTGATGGTGGTGAAATTGGTTCATATGTATTCGCAAATTGTATTACATTACAAACAGTAAATATGAATGGTGCATATTTAGGAGAATATATGTTTGCGAACTGTGAATCTCTTGAGGAAGTTAATATTACAGGTATAGCTAGTGATAATACTGTGATTGTATCAATACCTAGTGGTGCATTCTATCGTTGTATTTCATTAAAATCTTTAAATAGAGATAATCAAATTTATATTAATGAAACAATCCAATCTATAGGACAAAAAGCCTTTGCTCAAAATACTGCATTCGAGAATTTATATATCCCTATTTCTGTTACAGAAATTGCAGGTGGTGCATTCTCAGGATGTAAGAATATGAAAACTGCCACTCTTCCATTTGTCGGATTAGATAGAGGAAGTACAGGTGAATCTGGATTATTCGGTTCTATATTTGGACAAACAACTTATTATATTATTAATGGTAAGTCTTATGCAGAAGAAGATGAGGTTGCCTTAAGAAGTGAAAAAGTAGAAGAATTATTATATTCTTATACTAAAGATATTAGTGCATCTCATATTACTAGACTTCCTGATAAGACATTAGAAAATGGTGATTTAGTTGCGTCTTTAACAACTAAAACAACAGATGCGGATGATGATTATATTGAAGTAACTGTAGTTCTTTCTATAAAAGAAACAGAAGACGGTACTACTACTGTAACTATGACTTCATCTGCAAGTCATATAACAATAATCGCAGGAAATAACGAGCCTGTTGTTGAAGCATATAGTCCTCAAGGTTCTATTCAAAACTATGAATATTCATATACTATTGATGAAGATTATGCAGTAGTATTAACAAGACCAAATGATGAGGCAGAAGAATTAAATTATCGTTTACCTAAAAATATAAATACTATAACAATTTATGATGAATCAATAATTAGTTATGGTGCATTCATGAATATTAAATCTTTACAAACAGTTGTTTTAAATAATGAAATAACTGAAATTAGAGATTATGCATTCTATGAAGATGAAAATATCAAGTCATTAACTAGATATAATCAAACATCAACTGCAAATGAAACTACTGTTCTTAAAGATGTTGTTGAAATTCCATTAAATACAACATTAATAGGTGCATATGGATTCTATAACTTAAATAAGGTAGATGAAATATTATTACCTACTGGCCTTTTAACAATTGGTGATTATGCATTCGCTAAGTTAAGTGACTTAGATACTCTAACAATCCCAAGTACTGTTACATCTATAGGAGAAGGTTCATTTAGATATGATAGTACTATGACTGATGTAGAAATAACTACAAATGATAGTTTAACAATCGGTGATTATGCATTTGATTCTACTAAGTCTTTAACAAACTTAAACATAAATGTTTCTGGAGAATTAACAATTGGAAATTATGGATTTAGAAATGTATTAGAAGAAAGAACAAATAATCAAGGTACATTTAGTATATCTTCAACTGGTAAGCTTGTTATAAATAGTTACGCTTTCGGTCATACTACAGAAAGAGAACTAACATTTACATCAGACGATACTATTGAACTTGGTCATCATGTATTTGAATATAATACATCTTTAGAAAATCTAGTTATTCCATCAAATGTAAGTAAAATAGATTCTCACGTATTCTATCATAATGAAGTATTAAATAGAGTATTAAATAACTCTTCATTAATTGGAGATTATATGTTTAGTAATTGTTATAATTTAGAACATTATAACGATGATGATTATTCAAAACCTACTATTGTTATAGAAGATACATCTAAGTATTTAGAATATGAATCTATTGGAGATTACGCATTTGAATATTGTTATAACGAGACTGAAACTGGATTTACTGGTATTAAGAACGTTGATATTAATCATGAATATGTAAGTAAATATATGTTCTTTGAATGTCGTGGAATTAGCGATTTAACAATTAAGAAATGCACTAAGTTAGTTGATGAAGGTGCATTTAAGAAGTGTTATGGTATTGAAACAATCATACTTGAAGAAAATGAAAATCCAAGTATGGATGAAGAAAATTCTTTAAAGATTATGGACCATGCACTACAAGAAACAATGATTACAGAAATAGACCTTCCAGATAGATTAGAATATCTTGGAATAGGTGTATTTAAGGGATGTCAAGTTCTTAAACTAATCGAATTACCATTTGTTGGTTCTGAGATTGGTAATACAGGACGTGCAAGTGCCGTATTTGGATGGATTTTTGGTGAATTATATCAAACCGATGACACCGAAACAACTGAGTTATTAACAAATACTGATTTATTCATGCCAACAATTCAATACTATGATGCGGTTAATAGTAGAGTATATTATATACCTACATACTTAAAGACAGTTACTTTAACAAAAGAAACTGTCATCGGTCGTGGTGCATTCTCTAACTGTGTAGATTTAGAGCATATAAATCTTCCTCAAGAAACTCTTGATAAGATCTTGTTATATGGATTCTATAACTGTCAAAGTTTACGTGAAATGATTATTCCAGATCAAATAACATCAATTTTAGCTGAAACATTTAATTATTGTTCAAACTTAGAATACCTTCAATTACCATTTATTGGAGTTAACTCTAATGCGAATGGACTTGAAAGTGTATTTGGAGTAATCTTCGGAAATGAACCTTATGAAAATAGTTATACTATTAATCAAAAGTGGGCTCATGGAGTAAGACAAGAAGATGGAAGTGTTCTTTATACATATGGTAATACATCATATGAAATCCCGCGATCTTTAAAGACAGTAATAATTTCTAATACACAAATGAATAACGTTCCTTATGGTGCATTCTCAGATTGTAAGTTAATCGAAAGAATTGAAATAACAGGAAATGTACGTTATGTTAAGGATTATGCATTCTATGATTGTATTAACTTAAAAGACTATAAAGTAGTTGAAGTTACAGAGGAAAATCCAAGTGTTGTTGAAATTGGATTACCAAATACTGTAACTGAAATTGGAGCATATGCATTCGCAAATTGTTCTAAATTGCCATATATTTATCTTCCAACTAGTCTTGAGAAGATAGGTAGACATGCATTTGATAATATATATCTTGCGACTGAAATTGTTATTCCTAATGGCGTTATACAAATAGATGAAAGTATTCTATTTGGATGTTACGGAATTGAAACAATTGAAACTCCATTCTTAGGTGATTTATTAAGAAAACCTACTAATGAAGATTTAGGATATTTCTTTGGTAGTGTAAGCTATGATAATTCATATGCTGCAGTTCAAAAGAATAATACATATTATATTCCTAATAGTCTTAAGAATTTATATATTACAAGAGATACAAATATAGCTGATAGTGCCGTAAAAAATACTTATACATTAGAGTTAGTTGATTTAGCTGAATCTAAAGATCTTGAAACAATTGGAGCACATGCTTTCCAAAATTGTACAAGTATTAAATATTTATATTTACCTGCTGATTCAAACGGTAGAAATTCAAGCACTTCAAGACTAGTATCTATAAATGATTATGCATTCCAAAATACGAAAGAATTAATTCATGTTATATTACCTGAGGGTATTAGTTCAATTGGTGAATGTGCATTTGCAGGACCTTATTTAACATTAGGTAGCATAACAGATGAGCATTCTAAATTACCAAGTATTAATATACCAGAAAGTGTAATAACAATTGGAGATTATGCTTTTGCATATCAAAGTCTTACTAATATTGAAATCTTTAATGAAAAGATTGGAAACTACATGTTCTTTGATAATGATGAACTTGTAACATTAGTAGTACCTTCACAAATCACAACAGTTGGAACTCATTCATTTGCAGATTGTGATAAATTGTTAAATCTTACTTTAACAGAAGGTATTCAAGAATTAGGAAATAATATGTTCTACAACTGTGATAGTTTAATAGAAATAACTGTACCAGAAAGTGCAGGACAAACAGTAGGTGGAATTAGACCTTATGTATTCGCAGAATGTGATAATCTAGAAAAAGCTACTATTAACAACACAAGAGTCGGAACACATATGTTCTATAACGACCAAAAACTTAAAACATTAATTTGGGATGATAAGGTTGTAAATGAACTTGGAAGATATGCATTCTATAACTGCGTGAGTCTTACAAATGTTCCTATTCCAAAATTAATTACAGTAATTGATGATTATACATTCTATAACTGTATTGGATTTACTGAAATTACAATTCCTCATAATATTTTAAGAGTTGAAACTAGCGCATTTGAAGTAGAGACACCTGACGATGTTGATGGTAAAAAAGTTATATCTGAATCAGTTGTTACAAGTTTAACAATTGAAACAAAAGATAATAAAGGATTACAATACATTGGTCCTAGCGCATTTAAACAACTTTCAAAAGTTCCAAATTTAATAATCCCTAAGACAGTAACTGAAATATCTCTTGCGGCATTTGCTGGATGGAGTAGTTTAACTACACTTGAAATTCCATTCGCAGGACAAAAGAGAAATATTAATCAAGAACCTAAGGCTTTATTTGGATATATCTTTGGAAATTATGAATACTACAACAGTTATCAAAATTTACAAAAGTATAGTGGAGAATCTGAAGGTACTGTTTTATACTGGTTACCTAATGGTTTAAGAAAGGTTACTGTAACAGAAGATTCTTTAATCAGTTATGCAGCATTTAACGGATGTAAGAACTTAGAAGAAATCATTTTACCTAATGATGAACTTAAAGATATTGATTCATTCTCATTTGCTGGATGTAGCAGTCTTAAACAAATAGTAATTCCGTATACAGTTAAGACATTAGGAGATGATTGTTTTAAAGA
The DNA here is from genome assembly GCA_964548855.1 of uncultured Anaeroplasmataceae bacterium. Taxonomy (GTDB): domain Bacteria; phylum Bacillota_I; class Bacilli_A; order Acholeplasmatales; family Anaeroplasmataceae; genus UBA3206. The sequence continues at coordinate 37,181 of CAZJSR010000004.1, forward strand.
TTGTTATATGCTTGAAGAAGTTATCTTTGAAAAGCGAAATGGAGAAGCTGCAGTAAAGAGCATGGGTAACAATGTATTTACTAATTGTCGTTCTTTAGAAAGTATCGAACTTCCTAAATCTATATTAACAATGGGAAGTGCTACATTCGCTGGATGTGTTAATTTAAGAGAAATCACAGTTCCATTTATTGGTAGTGAAAGAGGAAACACAAGAGAAGTACATGGTGAGGCATTATTTGGATGGTTCTTTGATAATATTGAAGTATTATATTATCAATATGAACAATCAAAAGGATGGACAAATTATCCTGTTAATGGTCAAAATTATGACTTTGATAATTTCTATAGAACTACTCAAAGAACTAATGATGGAGAACTTGAATTAAAGTTTATTGTCCCTAAGAGTTTAAAGATAGTTAATGTATACGATGAATCATTAATTGGATACGGTGCATTTATGAATATGTATGGTATTAATGAAGTAAATCTACTTAATAATACTGTAACAAGAATAGATGACTATGCATTCTATGGAGCAAGTAGACATATAGCAAACGAGGGTAATAAATATTATGAAGATTTCATATTAGATGGATTTAGTAAATTAAACGCTACATCTGCTCATAATGTAGTAATTCCTACAAGTGTTCTTACTATCGGAGATTATGCATTTGCAGATTGTGATTCAATAGTATCTCTATTAATCCCTTCAAATATAGTTGATATTGAAGATTATGCATTCGCATATGAAGATAGTCTTAAGTTAATTACAATTGAAAATGCATTAATTGGAAATTATCAATTTGCGCATTGCCAAGGACTTGAAACAATCACAATTCCTGAATGTGTAACAGAAATTAGAGATTATGCATTCTATAACTGTGATAGTCTTGGTACAAGTGGATATAATAATGAAACACTTGAATATACATATAGAACTAGTGATAGTATTATCATTAGAAATGACATGATCGGAAAAAATATGTTTGACGATTGTGACAATTTAACACTTGTTACAATACCAAGTTGTGTGACAAGAGAAATTAGAGATTATGCTTTCCAAAATTGTGATTTATTATCAAGTATCACAATCCTTAACACATTTATAGGAAATTATATGTTCTATAACTGTGATAGCTTAGAAGTAATGGATACTACTAATAATAATAGTAATAGTCTACATACTATAGGATATGCAGCCTTTGGAGCATGTGATATTTTAAGAGAAATCACAGTACCATTTGTTGGTAAGCATGATTATACTAACGATTCTTATGAATCATTATTCGGATATATCTTTGGTGAAACTGAGGTAAGTGAATCTACTGAGGTAGTTCAAAGATATAAAGATGTAAGTGAAATATTACCAATTAATGAAAATAATATTTGTGAATATACATTCTACATTCCATCAAGTTTAAGAATTGTAAATATCCTTGATGATAATACAATTGGATATGGTGCGATGATGAATGTAGAAATGATCACAGATGTTAATTCAATGTCAGTTACAACTATTAAGGATTATGGATTCTATGGATGTTTAAGTCTTGTAAATTATAATAATACTAGCCTAACATCTACAAATATTAACCTAGCTAATGTCCTTACAAGCATTGGTTCATATTCATTCGCAAGATGTATTAGTATTATAAATCTTGTAATACCTAGTAGTTTAAATAAAATTGGTTCATATGCATTTGCATATTGTCAATCACTAAGTGATATTACATTTAATAATTCATATATTAGTGATTATATGTTCTATTTTGATTACAGTTTAGTATCTGTTGACACTAATAATGTAGAAGAAATAGGATACGCTGCATTCGGTAGATGTATTGGTCTTATAGAATTAACAGTAGGATTTATCGGACAACGATTATATTCTACTGATGGAGAAAATACACTATACGGATGGATATTTGGTGATAATAAACTTTCAGGAATTGCATATGAAACTGCAATGTATGATTACATGAATAAGTATAATATTTCTGAAGATGAAATTTATACATATAACTTAGAAGAAGTAAAACAAACATATGATAATGTTAATTTCTTCACATATTATATTCCTAGAAATTTAGCCACAGTTAATATTACAAAAGATACTTATATTGGATATGGTGCATTCTATAATGTTAAGAGTATTAAGAATGTAAACTTTAATACAATTGAAACAATTAAAGATTATGCATTCTACAATAGCGGTATAGTAAATATTAATTATAATGATGACTTAACATTAAGTTATGATTCTACTATTTCAGTAGATAATGCAATTAACTTAACTTTATGTGTTAAGAATATTGGTTCATATGCATTCGCAGAATGTAGGAATATTAATACAATAAAATTATCAGAATCTATTAATAATCTAAGTCAACTAGGAGAATATATCTTCCATAATACAACAGTAGTAAATCTTGATTTAGAAAATGCAAGTATGCTTGGTAAATATATGTTTAATTCAAGTAATGAATTAGATAGACTTGTCGTTACTAAGAGTGTTAGTACAATTAGAGACTATGCATTCGCAAATTCTACATCATTATCAGATATTACATTTAATAATACTATTGTAGGAGATTATATGTTCTACAATTGTACAAATGTCACAACTCTTGATTTAACTAAGAATCAAGAAGGAAATGATAATGGAATGATATCTATTGGATATCAATCACTAGGTCGTATGACAAGTCTTCAAACATTAACAATTCCGTTTGTTGGAGCACATCTATATACAACAGATTCTCGTGAATCATTATTTGGATATATCTTCGGTGAAGAATTAGATGCATTAGAAAAGATAGAAAATGATTATCAAGAAGCATATAGTAAAGAATATATAAGAGTTAAAGAAGTTTATAAGCAAACATTTGAATTAACTTACGGATCAAATTATTCTGATACAGAATCTTATAATAATGCGTTAATGGCATATTTAGAAAGTGTAGAAAGTATAATAGTAGAAACCGCAAAGAAAAATACAACAAAAGATACACTACCTTCTAACTTAATTGCAGTTAATTCAAGATATAGTGATAGTCTAGATACAAATTATACATTCTACTTACCTGTAAGTCTTAAGAATGTTATTATAACTAGAGATACACAAATTGGATATGGTGCATTTATGGATTGTAAGGCACTAGAGAGTATAACTTTATCAAGTGAACTTACAGTAATAGGCGCTAGAGCATTTGAAGGATGTAGTAATCTATTAAGTATTAGTATTCCTGAAGGAGTAGGATTAATTGGTGAGTATGCATTTAATGAAAACCATAGTTTAGAGACAGTTATATTTGAGGCAGAAAGTACTAATAGTCATATTCTTACAGTAATTAATAAAGGTACATTTAGAAATTGTTATAAATTAGATGGAATTATTTTACCTAATACAGTTACAAAAGTAGGACAATATGCATTCGAAAATTGTGATGAACTTAGTCAAATAATATTCCCAGCATCAGTGTTAACAATTGATAATTATGCATTCTATCACTGCGTAAGCTTAACAAATATTACAATACCTTATACAGTTTCAAGTGTTGGATTAGGAGCATTTGGTGCATGTACTAGCCTATCTAAGATGACAGTTCCGTTTGTCGGAGCTCATGCTTATAGAAGTGATTCAAATGAATCATTATTCGGATATATCTTCGGAGATGGTTCAAATGGAAATAGTTTCTCATTTGATAATCCAGAAGATAGTACAGATAAATACTATGGATTAACTCAAGTATTTATGGGATTAGATGAAAATTCTAATAAATATGAATTCTATATTCCAACAAGTCTTAAGACAGTTGTGTTCGCATCTTTAGATAGCAGTGGAAATACAGTAAGTGCAGTTGATACAGTAGTTGGATCATATGCATTTGAAAATATGACAATGCTAGAAAGATTTGATTCAGAAATTGTTGAAGAGATTAAAACATCTGCATTTAAGAATTCTCATTTAAAATATATGAATGAGAGTATAAATGAAGTACAAAATACAACATATGATAATTTGAATGATGAAATTACTTATACATTTGTATTACCACAAAGTCTTACAAAGGTTGGTTCATCTGCATTTGAAAATTGTCATATTGAAAGCCTATATATTAAAGAAAATGTTGGTACAGTTTCACAAGATTTAGGAAGTAGTATATTTAAATTTAATGAACAATTAGAGCACATCTTATTTAAGAATAAGTCAATCGGAGAATATATGTTCTCTTCATGTACTAAACTTAAGAATTTAGTTATTCCTTCAAGCATTGAAAATATTGGTACAAATGCGTTTGAATATTGTACATCACTTGGATCAAATCAAACACATGATTCATTTGCTTGGACTAATACTCCTGATGATAAAGAAATATTACTTCAAAGCCAATATCAAAATAGTATGGCAATTGATTTTAGAAACTCATACATTGGTAAGAATATGTTCTTAGGATGTAGTAGTTTAATGGTTGTTTATATCCCTGATAACGTATTAATCATTGATGAAGCTGCGTTTGATGGATGTGTTGGATTACATGGAATGCGTATACCATTTGTTGGTTACAGTTCTTATCCAATGATTAAACAAACAGTAGACGGTTCTACAATATCTATTCCAGGAGAACCAAGTAAGAAGACATTATTTGGATGGATCTTCGGAGATACAGAACATGCTGGTGAAACACTTGTTTCTCAATATGACGCAACAACTAATATTGAGTATGGTGATAACACTATTCCACAAGCAACACCTGAACATATATTTGACTTCTATATTCCACAAAATCTAACAAGTATAGATATATCAAACAATGAAACAGTTATAGGTCATGGTGCGTTCATGAATATGGAAATGTTAGGTACTGTTAAATTACCTAGTAAGTTAAAATATATTGGACGTTATGCTTTCTATAAGTGTGGTGTAAGTAATATTGAGATTCCAGAAGGTGTTGAAATAATTCAACAAGGTGCATTCCAAGAATCTAACATTACAGAGATTACTATTTCAAATGGACAAATTGGTGAAAAACAATTCTATGGTTGTGACTTCTTAGTTAAGGTTACAGTATTATCTGAAGTTGTAACTATTGGATATGCAGCATTTGGTGCATGTACAAGCTTAAGAGAATTAATTATTCCATTTGTTGGATATAATTATAATGATACAGAAGGTCTAAGAGGAGAACAAAAACAATTAGGATGGATTTTCGGTTCAATTCAAAATGAAGGTTCATATGATGCTGTTCAATATTATAATGTTAACGATAAAGTAACATCATATATTCCTGAATCACTTGAAAAAGTAACTGTTACAAATGATACTCGTATTAGTTATGGTGCATTCATGAACTGTAGAAATATAGAGTGTGTCATCTTACCTAAAGAAAGAGTATTAAATCATTATGATGAAAATGGCGAAATAATAAATACAACTACTGAAGTGTTCACAACACTTGAAAATTATGCATTCTTTGGATGTTCAAGTTTAATAGGTGCACACTATGATAGTAGTGAAAATGTTGTTGAGCACTATATTAAGGTTGAAGAAATAGTTGGAGACGATAAGTATATTTATACTTATGAAAATAAAGATGCCTTAGAAGCTGCAGACAAATATATGGTAATTCCTACAACATGTGAATACATTGGTTCTTATGCATTCGCAGGATGTAGTAGTCTAGAGAAAGTTAAATATTTAGGAAACTATAGTAATATTAATGATTATACATATTATGGTTGTGAAAAACTTAAAGTTTACTGGAATAATAATTATCAAAATCTTGAGGAAGGTAAAGATAGTTATTTAGAATTTGATAGTAGTGTAAACTATGTAGGTTCATATGCATTCGCAAATACAAGTTCTTTAACTACTATTGTTATTCCACAAACAATCACAAATGTTGGAATTTATGCATTCGCAAATTCTGGAGTTAGTGACTTAACATTAAAAGAAGATCTTCAAATTTTAGGACATCATATGTTTAATAACTGTGATAACTTAGAAAGTATTACAGTACCAAGCACTGTTACAAGTGTTGGAGATTATGTGTTCGCATACTGCGATAATTTAAGTGGTGTAAAAATTAATAATGAAATTATCGGTCAGTACATGTTCTTTAATGATAATATGATTACATCATTTACAAAGACTAACTATGAAACTTTAACTTCAATTGGTTATGCAGCATTTGGTGGTACAAATGTATGTGAACTTGAATTACCATTTATTGGAAAGAATAAGTTTGCTGAAAACAGTTTTGAATCATTATTAGGATATATCTTCGGACATTATTCAAATAGTAATTCATATCCTGTAGTTCAAGTTTACTCTACTTCAAAAACTAGTGATAATGTTACAGTTTGGGAAAGTAATAATCAAAGCTTATATCAATTAAATAGTGATTATACTTTCTATATTCCTAACGAATTAACTAAATTAACAGTTACAACTGATACACATATTGGTTATGGTGCATTAATGAATACTAGAATAGAAGAAGTATACTTTACTACTGTTACTCACATTAATGATTATGCATTCTATAATATGGATAGTCTAGATACAGTAAATACTGAAAATAAGCTAGAATTTAATGGAAATCTTGAGTATTTAGGATCATATGCATTTGATGATTGTGATAGTATTACTGATGTAATTATTCCATCTAGTGTATCTGATATGGGATCTTATGTATTTGCACATAATGATAAGATTCGAGATATTTCTATTAATAATGCAATAATTGGTGCATATATGTTTGACTTCTCTGAAAGTCTTGAGCATATTACAATTCCTGCAAGTGTAACAGAAATTAGAACACATGCTTTCGCTAACTCAAGTTTATTAAGTAGTTTTGAACTTAATAATAACGTTATTGGAGAATATATGTTCTTTAACGATATAGCTATTGGTAATAATAATGAAGTATTAGCTATACCAAAAAATATTAATACAATTGGGTATGCAGCATTCGGAGGATGTGCTAATATCACAAAGATGAAATTACCATTTGTAGGTAACTCTCGATTTACAAGTGATGGATTTAACTCATTATTTGGATATATCTTCGGACATAATGTAGACGAAAATATGAATTGTGTATTACAAACATATGAATCTATAGGAGAAGTTATAGTAAATAATAATGTAGAGTATCCATATACTGGTAGTCTAACATCTACATTAAATAATAATTTCAATTTCTATCTTCCAAAACTTCTTACTGAAGTAGAAATTTATGATGATACAGTAATCGCAAATAGAGCATTTATGAATATCAATACTCTAACAAGCGTTACACTTCCGGTTATGTTAGAAGAAATTCATGATAATGCATTTATGAATAACATAAGTCTACCTTTAATATCTATTCCAGGTAGTGTAACAAGTATAGGTAAGTATGCATTCTTAAATTGTACTCAATTAGCTAAAGTTATATATCATGATAATAGTCTAGAAACAGTAAAAGAAGGAACATTCTATAATTGTAGAAATCTATATGAATTCTATAATAACGATGAAGTTATGGAATATATCGTACTAGATAGTACAAAATATATTGAAGACTATGCATTCTATAACTTAATAAGTGACCATGTAACATCTATTAAGGTTCATGAAAATGTATTATCTATTGGATATGCAGCATTCGGTGGTGCGATAAATATTACATCTATTACATTACCATTTGCAGGTAAAACTGAATATGTATCTATGTCAGAGTTATCTATGTTTGGATATATCTTCGGTGAACTTAGAGATGATTTATATACAAGTGGTCAATATACTGAATATACAGTAACTAAACAAAATAATAAGAATTATTATATTCCATATAAATTAAGAGATATTATCTTAACAAATAATATCGTTATAGGAGAAAGAACTTTTGAAAATCTAATATATGTTACAAATATAACATTATCAGATAATTTAACTTCAATTAAGGATTATGCATTCTATAATTGTCAAGATTTAGAAAGTATATTCATTCCTAAAACTGTAACAACTATTAATGAATCTGCGTTTAGAGATTGTCATACATTACATACTGTTACATTCGAAAATGGAATTAATATTGAAACAATTGATAAGAATACATTTATGAATTGTTATAAATTAGAAAATGTTATATCAAATGATGATAATTCAATTAATTCATTCCCAACAAGTGTAACTTTAATCAAAGAAAAAGCGTTATTTAACGCAACAAGTTTAACTAACTTCAATGTTCTAAATAATACTTTAGAAATGGAAAATAGTATCTTTGGTGGATGTAGCATGCTTGAAAGCTTAACTATACCATTTATAGGAGCTAGGAGAGATGCACATAATAATGCAGAAGCTACTACATTTGGATATATCTTCGGAAATAGTCATGCAGATATTTATAATAAGTCATTAGTATATGAAGCAATTCAAAATGAAAATACTTATTATTTACCAAAATCTTTAATTAAAGTAATTATTACAGATGATATAAAGATTAGAGCATATGGATTTGAAAATGCATCTATGATTGAAACAATCATACTACCTTTAGGATACACTAATGGTTCTACTTTAGTGCCATTTGAAGGTGTATGTTCTCATGCGTTTGATAATTGTAGTAGTTTAACTAATACATCACTACCTACAACAACAAAGTATATCGAGGACTATGCATATGTTGATTGTATTAATCTTCCAAGTATACATTTTGGTAATCTTATAGAAGAAATTGGTAAGTATGCATTTAAGAACTGTACAAGCTTAGAAGAAGCTACATTTGATAGAAATAATAATACATATACTCAAATTAGTGAAGGTACATTCTATAATTGTATTAACTTACAAGAGTTTATCTATCTAGATAGTATTCAAGTTGTTTCTAAATATGCATTCTTTAATAATAAGAGTCAAACTAATGTAGTTATTTTAAATAGCGTTAATGAAATTGGTGAGGCTGCGTATGGTGGATGTAATAATCTTATAAGTATCACTTTACCATTTATTGGAAATAAGAGATATTTCTTAGATCAAACTCAAACATTTGGTTACATCTTCTCAAGTAGTAGTGCAAATATTGATTTAGAATATTTTAGAGCTACAATTCAAAATAATAATACATATTATTTACCAAAAACTTTAACTACAGTTGTTATAACTGATGATGTTGCGGTTAAGGATTATGGATTTAGAAATGCAGTGGATATTACAAATATCACACTTCCACTTGGACATGGCGACAATAAATTTACATATATTGGATCATATGCATTTAGTGGTGCAGTAAATCTTAAGTCTATTAATACATCTACTATTACAAGAGATACTTCAGTATGTCTTCCTGATACAGTAGAGGTAATTGGTGAGTATGCATTTAGTAATACGGATAAGATTATATCAGTTACAATACCTAGAGACGTAAGTACTATAGGAGAGTATGCATTTAATGATATGGATATGTTAGAATTTGTTTCATTTGAAACAGATAACATAACTATCGCAAATAATGGACTATTCTATAACTGTATTAAGCTTAAGACAGTTAAGACATTAGAACAAAGTGATGAAAATAAAGTGACTCTTCCAAATTCTATTACAGAAATTAAAGATTATGTATTCTTTAACTGTAAAGAGATAATAGATTTAACATTATCTAATAGTGTTTTAAGCATTGGAAATAGTGTCCTTGGTGGATGTAGTAAACTTGAGATATTAACTATTCCATTTGTTGGAGAGAGAAGATATGATGCGTGTGTTTATAATACATCTGTTCATGATTCTAGAAATACTTTATTTGGATATCTATTTGGATATAAAGAAGAAAGTCTACAAGATAGAATAAGTAGTATTGTTCAAAAGTATAATGATATTTCAGAAGTTACATCTTATATTCCTTCATCTATTAAGGAAGTAATTATTACAGATGTTAGAGTTATTCATTATGGAACATTCTATAATTGTAATATGATTGAAAATATTACATTATCAGAAAATATTGAAATAATTGAAGACTATGCATTCTATAATACTACATCACTTGAAAGTGTTAAGCCAAGAGATAATAATTATAGTAGTTTAACATTAATAGGAGCATATGCATTCGCAAATAGCTCAATTCAAGGATTAAACAGCGAAACTGAAGTAATTATTCCACAAAATGTAGATACACTTAAGAGTCATGCATTCTATAATTGTGATAACATCACAACTATTATAGTACCTATAAATGTAGAAAATGTTTCTGATTATGTATTCGCATCAAGTGATAAAGTAACAAGTATTTCATTAAATAATACGGTTATTGGAGAACGTATGTTTGATAGTCTAACAAAACTTGAAGAAATTGTAATACCTTCAAATATTTTAACAGTTGGTGATTATGCATTCGCAAATTGTACTAAATTATATGATATTACAATTAATAATAAAGTAATTGGAGATTATATGTTCTATGGATGTAGTAGTGAATCATTTACTGAAATTAATGTTCCAGAGAATGTAGAAACTATCGGAATTGGATTTGTTGGTGCTTGTACTTCGCTTGAAGTTATCAATATTCCATTTGTTGGAAGTGCTCCTTACACTACTGATAGTGAAAATTCTGTATTTGGATATATCTTCGGTAATGATAGTACTATTATTAATGAAAAGATTACATCTGTTACTCAAACATACCAAACAAATAAAGAAGTTACATATTTAGTACCAACATCAATTAGAACAGTTAATGTTTTAAATGATAAACATATTGGATATGGAGCATTCTCAAGAATGAGTATGTTAACTACAATAACATTACCAGAAAGAAGAAATGATGAGAATTTCGAAACAATTGGTGATTATGCGTTCTTCTTATGTGAGAATTTAATGAGAATGGATATTCCTACAAGTACAACAGAAGTTGGAAGTTATGCATTTAAAGATTGTCATAAACTTACAACAGTTCATTTCAAAGGAAATTCTATAACAGAGTTAAGTGAAGGATTATTCTATAATTGTTATAAACTAATAACTGTATCTAACAGTACTGTTAATAATGAAAATGAAGTAAATATTGATAGTAATATCACAACTATTTCTTCATATGTATTCTTTAATAATATTAGTTTAATAACTCTATCTATTCCTGATAGTGTTAGAAGTATAGGAGAAAGTATTTTAGCTGGTACATCTAGCCTTGCAAATCTTAGAACACCATATATTGGAGATAGACTATATTCTGATACTTCACTTCCTGAAGATAGAAGTAAAACAATCCTTGGATACTTCTTTGGAAGTATTGCACTTAAAGAAAAACTTTATAGTGTTTCTTCAATGCAACAAACAAGTCAATATTATAGTGAAACAAATCATTATGATACATATATTCCTCAAAGTCTAACAGATATTGTAATTACAAAAGAGAATATAGTATTCCGTGGAGAATTCTACGATGTTGACTTTATTACAAATATTACACTTCCTAACGAAACAGTAACAATCGAAGATTATGCTGTTTATGGTAGCGCAAGAGTAAATGAAATAAGCTTTATAGATCCTAACAGAGACATTCTTTTAACATCAATTGGACAAAGAGCATTTAGTGGATGTACAAGACTACAATACTTTAACAAGGGTAATGTTTCTGATTCATATTATGATGCAAGAATTCCAGAAAATGTAGATACAATTAAAGATTATGCGTTCTATCAAACAGAAGGTATAACAAGTCTATATATTCCATCTTCTTGGACAAATGTATATAGTCACGTATTTGAAAGTAATGTTAAATTAAGTATAGTAAGTATAAATAATACTCAAATTGGAGATTATCAATTCTATAATAATAAGGTACTAGATAATGTAGTTGTACCAACTGCTGTAACAAGTATTGGAGATAGTGCATTTGGAGCTTGTATCGGACTTGTAAATCTAACAGTTCCATTTGTAGGACATCAAAAATATGATAGTGATTCATATGAATCATTATTCGGATATATCTTTGGTACTAAGAAAACTTCTGGTACTTATCTAGCTAAGGCTAAATATAGTAATGAATCTTTAGAGTATAGTTTCTATTTACCAAGTAGTCTTGAAAATGTAACTATTACAAATGATACAACTATTGGATATGGTGCATTTATGAATGCCTTAAATATTCGTAGTGTATTACTTCCTATAACAAGTAGTTATGGATATTTCACAACAATAGGATCATATGCATTCTATGGATGTGAAAGTTTATCTGAAATTGAAATTCCAACTTATACAAATTCTTTAGGATCACATGCATTCTATAATAATAAGGAATTAACAAAAGTTACATTTAAGGGATCTTTAATTGCAGTTATTAATGAATATACATTCTATGGATGTATTAAATTAAATGACATTAACAAAGATGAAACATATAACGCAAATATTGTAAATGGTATTACGATAATTTATGAACATGCGTTTGATGGTGCAGAAAGCTTAGAATCTGTAAAACTACCGCATACATTGACTAAGGTTTTAGATTACGCATTCTATAACAATAGAAGTTTAAATAAACTATATCTAAATCAGGGATTAGTAACAATCGGTAGTCATGCGTTTGAATATGCAAATTTAGATAATTTAGTATTACCTAAAACACTTGCCGCAACAGATGGTGTAGTTGGTGAATATGCATTCGCAAATAACACAAACTTAAATACATTAACAATATCATCTGGTGTGGGAATGTTAAGTGATTACATGTTCTATAATGCATCAAGCCTTACTTCTGTAACAATTCCTGCAAGTGTTGGTAATAATGTTGGTGATTTTGTATTTGCATCATCAAGTATTACAAATATTTCAAAGGAAAATATATTAAATACAAAGATTGGACGATACATGTTCTATAACAACAATAGTTTAGAAACTGTAGAAGTTAAAGATAATGTATTAAGTATAGGATATAGTGCATTTGGTGGATGTGCTAATATCACTTCTATGACATTACCATTTGTTGGTGCTCATAAATATGAGTCTGATGGTGTAGAATCATTATTTGGATATATCTTTGGTCATAATGTAGAAACAGATATGACAGCTGTAATACAATCTTATAAAGGTGATACAGTAAGTTTAATGAATAAAGAAGAAGTATTTGACACACTTCCTTCTCCTATCACATTCTACCTTCCTAATAAATTAGTACGAGTTACAATTACAAATGAAGAAACTTTAGGCGAAGGAGCATTTGAAAATATGTCAATGCTTGAAGAGATTATACTTACAGAAGGCCTTGAAAATATTAGAGATAACGTATTTAAGAATACTGGTATAAAGACTATCATTATTCCAAATACTGTTAAATCTATAGGTTGTGAAGCATTTATGGATTGTAGTAGTCTTCAAACAGTATTATTTGAAGAAGTATCAACATGTAGTACTATAAATGCAAGTGCATTTGAAAATTGTATTTCACTTGTAAATATTACTCTACCTAATAGCATAACTACATTAGGTAACAAAGTATTTAAGAATACAGGACTTACTCAAATGTTATTAGGTGAAAATATTACATCAATTGGCGAATATGTATTTGAAAATTGTAAGAGTTTAGATACAGTTATGATTGATTCTAATAATCTAGGAGAAGGATTATTTAAGGGATGTAGTATGTTAAGTAATGTTACATTAAATGAAGGAATTACTATCTTAAATGAAAGAATTTTTGAAGATTGTACAAGTCTTACAGAAATCAACTTCCCACAATCTTTAGTAGAAATTAAAGATTATGCATTTAATAATGCAAGATTAAATAACTTAAATTTAACATCAAATGTTACAACAATAGGAAGTTATGCATTTAAAGATAATAACTTTACACAAGTTATTATTCCAGCAAATGTAACATCTATAGGATATAGTGCATTTAGTGGATGTGCTAATATCACTAAGATATCTCTTCCATTCATTGGACATAGCCAAGAATCAACTGGTTCAATGTCATTCTTTGGATATATCTTCGGACGCGAAGCATATGAAGGCGGAAAAGAAATCATTCAATTTATGAGTGATAAAGATGGAAATCGTAAGACATTCTTAGATGAAAATAATGTATATAAGACAGAAGAACATTTCTATATTCCACAAGGTTTAAGCTGGATTGTCTTAACAGATATGACAGAAATTAAAGAAGGTGTAATGAGTGGTGTAGATACTGCAAATCGTATTGATCTACCATTCAATTTAGAAACAATTAAAGATGGAGCGTTTGTTGGATGTAGTAATCTTTACTATATAGAAATTCCAAGCGCTACAATAAATATTGGATACCGTGTATTTGCGGATATTAATGATAAGTTCTTCATTACAGCATACTATAATCCAGATTGGTCAAGTGATCCTGACATTGGTCCTAACTATGATAAACACTTTAAACCAGCAGGATGGATGAGTGGAGAAGGATTTAGTATTGAAAATAGATGGCATACTATCTATCCTGTATTCTGTGAAGAACAAGATAATATATTCACATTCGATTATGATTATGAAAATAAAGTATTCATAATTACAGGATATACAGAAGCTATGCATGAGTATTTAAAAACACATGATCATGTAATAAGAATCCCTGTTACTAAGGGTGGATGTGATGTTGTTGAAATTAGAGATAGTGCATTCTACAATCTTGGTGATGAAGTAGAAGCGATAAATATTTCTAGAAACATTAAGACAATAGGTAATAATATTGTTACAGGTTCAGAAAACTTCATAGCGTATATTTATCACATAGAAAATTCAACTTATACTGAATCATATTGTGAAAACGAAGAACGTTGGATGAATCAAGGAATTATCTATTACGGATATGGAGAAAAATGGACTATCGCAGATAATAATACATACCAAGTATTGATTTCTTCAACAAACTATAGTATTGATGAGACTGTATTTGAATATACTGGATTTGAAGTTAAACCAAATCCAACAGTAAAATCAACGGCAAAATCAATAAATGGTGGTGTTTTACCGGTATATGAAAATGATGACCATTACCGTGTAGAATATTCTAATAATATAAACGCATCAGTAATTGATCCTCTAGATTCATCAAAGAATAAATATGCTGTAATAACATTTGTAAGTAATAATAGTACAATATTCGCTACTAATGATACTGCAAGTCTTGTATTTACAATAGGAAAAGCTAACCTATTAATTTCACTTGATGGTTCTAATATTCTAACTGATACTAAGGTATTTGAAGAAGATGAGCCATGGAAACGTACATGGGATAGTGAAAATACTAATGTTACAGGATTCATGACAGAAGGAGAATATTTCAGTGGAGTTCTTAAGACAAATGGATTTGCCGCAAGAACTTACAGAAGTGATGAATTTGTATGGGAAACTAAGTGGTCTGTATTTAAAGATGGTATATCATTAACTGATAACTATAACGTGACACTTAATATTGAAGTTACAATTACACCAAAACCAATATCAGTATATTGGTCTAGTACAAGTTCAATATATGAGTCAAATAAAGAAGCTCCATACGGACGTGTATATCTAAAAGAAGGATATGATTCTTCAATTGTTCCATTAACTTATGAATATTATTACCTAAAAGGTACAAGTTATGTACTTGTAGATTCATTAAGTAAAATTGGATATTATAAGATAGTCGCAAAGACTACAAATACTAACTATATATTAGTAGGAAATGAATTATCATATACAATGCATAAGAAATCAATTAATGCACCTTATGTTCCAGTTAATTTAATATATAATGGAAATAGTCAAAAACCTGCATTACCAATAAGTGAATACTATTCATACTATATCTATAATGATAACTATGAAAAAGCTTTAGATATTAATAGTTTAAATAAAATAGAATATGAAAATATTTTAAGAACTAATGCAGGAACATATTATATCTATGCAGTATTAAATGATAGTGAACATTATGAATGGGATGACTGGAGAGATCCATCATATCGTTCGAGTGTTGTTGAACTTACATTTACTATTGAAAGAAGAAATATAGTAGTAACGATTGGAGAACAAAATGCAGTATTAGGTGAAACATTTAAGTTAGAATTTAATAGTGCAGAAAACATTTTAACAGAAGATTCTATAAGCGGTTCAATTGATTTTACTCCAACTGAAATTGGACGTATCGATAATGAAGATATCAAATTTACATATGATATTCCAGGTAATAAGGATAATTATAATGTTATTATTGATGGATTTATTAATGTAGAATATCCAAATCTTACAGTAAGTATATCTAATCAAACTACAACTTATAATGGTAATGAACAAAGTTTAATTGCATACTGTCCTAATGGTGCCGCAACGGTATACTATAGTGATAATACTCATATTTGGCAAACAGAACCAATTAAGTATACAAATGCAGGAGTATATCAAATAACTGTTAAAGTTGTATGTGATGAATATAAGGATTTCATAAATAGTTATGACTTTACAATTGAAAAAGCAAGTCATTCATTGAGCGTTTCTGATGTAGATAATAAAGTATATGATGGAGAAAATATTAGTGTTAATTACACAGTAGATGAAGTCTTAGGTATTACTCCTCAAGTTGTTGTTGAATTCCAAAAAGAAGGTTCAAGTTTATGGTCAAACGAGGCTATAAATGTAGGTAGGTATACTTTAAGAGTTAGAACAATTTGTGATGATGGAAATTTCGAAACTAAAGAAATTACACATGAATTTGAAATCACAAAAGCTACTCTAGAACTTCAATTATCACAACAAGTTAAATATAAGGAATTTGAAGGAACATATAAGTATAGAAATACTATTGATGATAATTATATTGTCGTAGACTATATTTTAACAAATGAATCTATAGGAAGCTATACTTTAAAGGATATCGAGATAAAGAATATTAATGTATATAAGAATAATTTAGATATTTCTGATAACTATGATATTACAATTAGTGAGTTTAATGTTGAAGTAATTAAAACTGACGCAATTATTAGATATAATGAAAATCTAGATATTCTATATAGTAATACTCCTTACAAAAATCCAGAAGTTACTACAAATTCAACTGGTAATGTTTCTTATACATATTATGATTCTAATAAGAATGAATTAGAATCAAATCCTATTAAGGTAGGTAAATACTTTGTTAAGATCAGTGTTTCAGGAGATGATAATACTCTACCTAGCCAAACTGATTTTATTAGTTTTGAGATCAAACAAAGAAATCTTATCTTAGATATAAGAACTAAAGAATATACATTTACAAATAGTCAAATTATACCAGATTTAGTAATTACAAATTATAATAAAGAGTTAGAATTTGAATCAGAAATTATTGAAGGTGACGGTATAAATGTTGGTACACATAAAGTTAGATTTACAATTACTGATAGCGGATATAGTATTTCAAATAGTGAATTTGAATATACTATTACTAAACAAAATGTAGTTGTTCAAATAACTGATAATATGTACTATAACAATGGACAAGTTTGGTCAAAGAATGCGAGTGAATATATTACACTTGATGGCGTTAATGTAGGCGGTACTATTGAAACTAGAAGTGGAGAAGTAGGAGTTTACATAAATAGCGATGACTTCAAGCATAGTATAGTATTTACTGATAGAGAAAATAGAGATATTACAAGTAATTACAATATCATATTAAATATGAATGTTGTGATTATGTACTCTTATATTGACTTTACAATTACTGAAGGATATGATGAAGATTCAAGTGAATCTGGAAATTATGTTTATAACTATATTTATAGTAGAGAATATTATAAAGTAGTTATCACTCCAGAAATTCCGGATGCGACAGTAATGTATGCATATAATGGAAGATATTCATATCTTGCACCTCAAATTACAAATGTAGGATCTATAAAAGTAACTTATAGAATTACTGCATTAAATTATGAAACTACAATGGGAACTATTACTATTAATGTAAATCCATGTGAGTTAAAACTAGAATTACCTGAAAATATTGATAAGGTATATGATAGATATTCATATGTTTTAGATTATGAAATAAAGCCATTTAATGATATTATGCCAATTATTAAATACTATAATCTAGATTATGGATATGAAATAATAGCTCCAAATAGAGTAGGAAAATATAAGGTAGTAATAAGCGTTGAAGATACTATAAATACTAAGGGATTTAAAGTAGAAAGAGAATTTAGTATAACAGAAGAACCACCAACAATAGATATAATCTCTTCATATGAAACACAAGTTTATACAGGAAAACCTGTACTTGATCCTATTGTTAATACTACAGTTGATTCTAAGTATATTTCATTTGAATATTACAAAGGTGAAACTAAACTTGAAAGTAAACCAACTGATGTAGGAAGCTATAAGGTTAAAGTAATTATTAGTGGATTAACTCAAATTGCTGATACAAGTAAGGAATTTGATTTTGAAATTGTAAGAAGAGATGTAGCTGTTCAGTGGGAAAACCTTGTATATACATATAATGGTAATAATCAATTACCAACTGCTTATATAACTGACGTATTTGGTAATAAAATAAATCTAGGAGTATCTTTAGAAGATGGTTATAATGGAATTATTGCAGGTAGACATAAAGTATATGTAACTGGTTTAGAAGAATATAGTAATTATAATATTTTAAATACAGAAAACACTATGACTATCAATAAGCAACGTATAGAAGTTATATATTCTAATGACTACATTGTGTATAACGGAAATAAACATGTTTTAACTTTTGATTCTAATGATGTAGCTAATAAAACTATAATAGGATTAGTACCTGGAGATAATATTAACTTAACTCTTACTACTAAATCAGGTGATGTAGGAATTTATGTAAATAAAGATGGATTTACATATAGTATGACAATCACAAGAACTATAGATGATAGTATTATAGATGTTACTGATTCTTATAATCTTGCAGTAAATGTTAGAGTAAATATAAGATATCAAAAGATTACGCATAAGTTTAATGGTGAAGTTATCGGCGAAATTGATAAATTAAAATATGTTTACTTTACATATGATGGAAATAAACATAGTTTATCAACAAACGAAATCTCAAGCAATTGTCGTATTGAATACAGTTTAGACGGTACAAAATGGCAAGATGAAGCATTTGAATTTACAGATGCTGGAATTTATGAAATTTACTACCGTTTATCTGGAGAAGGATATGAAACTTATACTGATGTTTTATACCAAGTAATAAATAAAGCAATGTATGAATTTGAACTTACTAGCAAACAAACTAAGGTATACGACGGAATGGCTTATAAACCAAGTATCAATGTTACAAATTATGATGGTATCTATGAAGTATTCTATAAGTACTATTATTTAAATGATATAACAAATTCATTATCATCAATAACAAACGCTGGTATTTATTACATGGTAGTAACTATCGCACCTACTTCAAACTTTAATCTACTTATTAGTGAAAAAATAGTTGTAACGATTGAATCAAGCACTGGAGATGTTATAGTTGATGAAACTACATTAACTAAGACATATGATGGTAACGCAATCGAAATTGACTATGAAGTTATAGGTGATGGAAGCGTTAGTGTTGAATATCAAGATGAAAATGGTATTAAGTTAGAAAAGGCTCCTAAGAATGCTGGAAATTATAAGGTAGTATTTAAATTAGAAAAGACTCAAAACTTTAAAGAATGTATAAAGACTTATAATATTACTATTAATAAATATGATTTATATTATGGTGATAATGTTTCTCATACAAAAGTATTTGATAACGAATCATATAAATTAGATTTATCTAAACTTCATACTTTAATATATAAAGTAGAATATGATCAAGAGACAGATAAATATGAAGGTAAATATATATATGATACATCTAAACTTTATATGGTATTAGGAACATTAAGTTCTAGATATTGTTTAGTTGGAAATTATAGTGAAATTTCAGACTTTACTATAGATGGTCTTGATATTATGTATAATGGTATATCTATAACAGAAAATATCAATTTCCACTTAATCTTTAGTTTAACAATAACTAAGGCTGAAGCCAAAGATTATGTAAGGGTTAGTGGTTATGACGAAGAAAATGATGGTTTATCTCATACAATAAATATCAATATATCTGAAGATATTATAGGAAACTATACAATTGAATATAGTCTTAATGAATCAACTGGATATTCAAAAGTACCAACAACATTTACTAATATCGGTGAATATATGGTATACTACCGTATCACATTTGATAACTATAATACTATTAAAGGTTCTGAAAAGGTAAGAATTACAAAAGCTAAGATTAATTTAACAAAGGATGATATCAGTTCTATCAGTAAAGTATATGATGGAAATTCTGTAAGTGATCCTGTTGTTAATACAGTGGCTGATGGAACAATTACATTTAATTATTATATGTTAGTAAATGGAAGTTATACTCTAATGGATTATAGACCAGTAAATGCAGGTAAGTATCAAGTTGGTGTAATAATCACTGAATGTAAGAACTATGATGATATGCAAGAAGAATTAGTAATTGAGTTTGAAATTTCTAAGGCTTCTGTAGAATTATTATGGAAAGATCTTCTGTTAGAATATAACGGAAAAGCACAATTACCTAAAGTATATCAAGTAACTAATACATTCGATAAATTAAATATTATTGTAACTTCACAAGAGGAAAATATTGCCGTAGGAAACTACACGGCAACTGCGTATGTTGATAATGATAATTATATCCTTATTAACAATGTGACAAATTATTCTATAACTAAGCGAGTAATTGAAGTTATAGATGAAATAAATAAGACATATACTGGATATGAAGTAGATGTTATAAATTCAGAGTACTATGAAGTTAAGTCAAATGAATCGTATATTAATGTAGGTGACTACGAGGTAGTAATTACATTAAAAGATAAAGAAAATTACATTTGGGATAACGAAAGTACAGATGATATTACTGTTAAGTTAGTAATTAATAAGGCATCAATTTTAGATGATTTAATTCAAATTGAACCAGTTAAATTACAAAATTATACAGGAGAAGAAGTAACACCAATCCCAACTATAACATATAATGGTATTACTTTAGAAAACGGTCAAGATTTCGAAGTAAGCTATAAAAATAACGTTGATGCATATATGCCAGGAAAAGATTTAGCTAAAATAATTATTACAGGTATAGGAAACTATACAGGAGAATTAGAAGTTGAATTTAAGATATTATCTAAGGTATTTAGCTTAGTATCTGGCAGCAAGGCAATGTTTGTTGAACATATTGGTGATAATTACTTTAGAGAAGTAAAACATACTTCATATAAGAAGAATGTCAAAACAATAATTACTCAAATTCCTTTAAACACAACAATTAGAGAATTTGTTAATATGTTTGAGGAAAATCAAAGAGATCTAATTCAAATTTATAATAATGGTCAATATATACCACAATCATCATATGATTCTAAGTTCATTGGAACTGGATTTGAATGTATCTTAAAAGATACAGACAAAACAATTCTTGATAGAATTTATGTATCAGTTATTGGTGATGTGAATGGAGATGGAATATTAAATCTAGTTGACAGAAGTATTGTTAATTTACATCTATCAAATTTTGATTTAAATGAAGAATTCTTCTATGCAGCCGATATAGATAGAGATGGATATGTATCATTTATTGATATGAATCTTATACAACAATATCTAATTGGGAATAATGATTTTGAATCAGATTATAAATAAAAATAACATGTCTCCTACCTTTTGGTAGGTAGGAGACCATGTTTTATTTAAGAAAAACTAGGATTTTTAAATAAAATATGTCGAATTTTTGTTTAATTTGTTTCTTTTTAGGCGAATATAGTTTATAATAAACTTGAAGAATGCTAGAAAAGAAAAAGAAAATATAGTTTGTTTGGAGATGATGTTTATGCGAAATAAGATCACATCGCGTCTAATTACAACGTTTTCGTTTATATTTTTGATAATAGCGTTAGCGATAACTGCCCTTTTTAGTATGCAAAAAAATATTAAGACGAGCGATAAAAATGAAGTAGAAATAGTTGAATCAACTGTGGATTTAAGTAATAAAATTTCGGTTAATGATATGAAATTTAGTTACAACACTAGCGACAAAACCGCGGTATTTATCGGTTTAGCCAAGGGTCACTACACTGCGACACTTGAAATACCAGAGTCTGTTCAAGGTAGTGACGGTAATAACTATACAGTTACAAGTATCGATCCATATAAAAATCTTACGGAATTGATAATTTATACTAACCCTACTTCTAAGGAAAATTTATTTGCTACATCTTTATATAGATACGGATCAAATATAAACGCTCTTGTTATTCCTAGTACAGTAACAAATATTGTGTCAGGAGCGTTTTATGGTATGGCACGTCTAGAATATTTTAAGACGCCTTTTGTAGGACAAAAAAAAGGTATTGATAGCACAACTCCAACGGACAGAAAGTCTCTTCATTCAATGTTTTCTTTAGGATACCAAAAGGATTTTGATAGTAATTACCAACCACAATATAAGGCATTTAATAACAGCAATGATACTACGCAAGATGATAGTAGTTTATCTACAAATCCTTCAGAAACATATTGGTATTCTATAGCAGATACAAATAAGTTTTATTATACAATGCCTAATAATTTAAAAGAGGTAGTAATATATGATGAATCAAAACTACAAGTTAGAACTTTTTTAGGTATTAAATCTCTCGAAAAAGTTCTAATAAATGATGATCTTGAAACTATTGGTGAGTATGCTTTTGCAGGTTGTAGTAACTTAAAAAGTGTAAGCTTAAAAGTTTCAACATTACCTGAAGGATTATTCTCCCAATGTTTTAGCTTAACTGAATTTACAATTCCTAATGGAGTTTCAAGTGTGTCAGAAAATTGTTTCGCTCAATGTGAGTCACTTGAGAAGGCACTAATGCCTACATCAGTTACAAGTATCGGAAATAAAGCTTTTTATCTAGATGAACAATTATCTAAAATTGAATTATATAAACTTAATGGTAAAGGGGAAATAGAGGTTATAGAAAGTAAAGAACAATTTAATCTTCCTGCGGGTCTTAAGAATATTGGTGCAAATGCGTTTGCTGGATGTAATTTGTTAACATCTATTAGTATTCCTAAAGAAATTGAATCTATTGGTGAAGATGCGCTTGGTGGATGTTATGACTTAACTGAAATTACTCTTCCTTTTATCGGAGCGTCTAAGGGTAAGAGTTCTATAGTTAAAGAGAATATGTTTGGATATATTTTTGGAACTAATGTTAATGCTGGTGCATACGCAGCAACACAGGGTGAAAACTCATTTTGTATTCCAGAAAATCTTAGAACGATAACTATCACAGGTGAAACATATATTTGTCAATCTGCATTTGCGAATTTATCTTATGTTTCATCTTCAAATGAAGTAAAGGGTGTAGAGACTATTATTATTAATAATGTAGAAAACATCCAAATCGAATCCGGTATATTTGCTGGATCTGCCGCACTTAAGAATGTAACAATACCTTATATTCCTTCAGGAAGTGCATTTTATACTTTATTTGGTACTACTTCAAAAACTGGATTATATAGTATTGGTAGATATTATGTACCAAATAATTTTGAAAGAGTTACTATAACTAATCAAGAAACATTTAAAGCTGGATCATTCTATTATATGACTTCATTAAAATATGTAGAACTTGGTATTCCTACAAAAAGAATTGAAGGCGCAATTTTTTACAATAATCAAAATCTAGAAGAAATCGTAATTCCGTTTGTTGGTTATGGACGTGGTGATTATAGAAATCATAATGGTGACGCTAGATATTGGTATTGGCGTGATAGAGAATTAAGAAATATGTTTATGTGGATATTCTCAGGAGAATACGTGGCAAATACATATGCTATAAATACTGTAAACGTTTCGTGGTCAAGTGGTTATAGAAGATATGTTCCTAATTCTCTTAAGAAAGTAACAATCACTGATGATACAACAATTGATTATTATTCACTAAGAAATTTCTCATCACTTACTGATTTAACTATTAAAAAGGCAAGTTATATATCAGAAGGTGCAATTGGTGGATGTTATAAGCTTGAAAGATTAACAGTTCCATTTATTGGAATGAACGCAAATGAAAATTCATATAGTGGAGACGGCCGTACAATGGGATGGATTTTTGGTACGTCAAGTTCTGGAACTAAAGATTATCCGACATATGCGGCATATCAAAATTCTAAGTATTATTACATTCCTCAATCATTGAAAAGTATCGTTGTAACTGGAAATGTTAGAGGAGTTACAAATGATGCGTTTGCGAATATGTCAAATGTTGAATCTATTGACATATCTAATTGTCAAACTACTCTACTTGGTACGCAATCATTTATGAATTGTAAAAAACTTCATACTATTAAATGGCATGAAGATACAAATATTACAGTTGTACCTACTAGAGCGTTTATGAATTGTTATAAAGTAACAACGATTAAACAGGCTATACCTTCTATAGATGAAACGCAGGTAACAGTTGGTGAACGTTCATTTGCAGGTACATCTATTAGTGAAATTGATTTTACAAGATTTATCTCAGTTGGTAATCGTGCATTCGCAGAATGTTTAAGATTAACTGAAGTTAATGTTACTCCAAATTTAAAATCTTTTGGTGAAGGTGTTTTTGAAAATTGTAGTTATTTAACTAAAGCTACTATAAGCGAAGGACAAGCTACAAAACAATTATTTAGAAACTGTATTTCACTTACTACTATTGATTTAAGAAATAAAACTTTAGTTATTCCGAGTGGAATGTTTGAAGGTTGTATAAGTCTAGAATACGGAAGTGGAAAATTAGAATTCTCAGAAGGTGTTACAGATATTCAAGCTAATGCATTTGCATATTGTACTTCACTTACAAATTTTATACTTCCAACTAATACTATAAATATTGGTGACGGTGTATTCTTTGGTTGCGATAATCTTGAACCGATTATTATTCCAAAAGAAGTAAAAACAATTGGTAAAAAAGTATTTACAGAAAATATAGGAAATGATTTCTGTATTTATGTATACTATAATCCAGAAGAATGGCCAACAGGATGGTCTACAGGATGGAACTGTATTAACCCTGTTTATACAATGCCTCCTAGAGATGACTATGTTTACATTTTTGAATTTGATGAAGAATTAGTCGGATACAAGATTACTGGAATTAAGCCAGGTATCGAATTAAGTGGTAATGTTTTATTACCAGAAGAACATAATTCAATTCCTGTAAAAGGTATTACAGAGAATGTGTTTAAAAATCAAGGTAATGTTAAACAAATTATGGTTCCAGATACATATGAATTATTTGGAGACAATTGCTTTAATAACAATACACGTATAAATCTATATTTTGAAGATTTAAAAACATCAAGTAATCTTCCAAATTCAGATAAATTAAAAAGAATAATGTTTAAAGGTATTGTTTTATATGGAGATTCATGGGAATTAAAAGGAGCATCTACGATTCCTTATGTAAAATTATCATCTATTCAATTCAATTTTGATAAAAAAACATTATACTATAATACTACTGCACAAACACAAGATATAGTGAGAGCACAGCTTAAGGATAATGTGGATGTGGTTGAAAATGGAGAAAATGACGATCTAAATAAAATTATATTTGATAAAAATATTGGTAATAAAGAAATATTTAATTATGAATATAAGAATAATATTCAAGCTGGTACTGCTTATGTTAATGTAACATTAAATAGTAGTGAATATAACAAATATTTAAAAGCTGATAGTTATGCATTCCATTTTACTGGAACAGCTAAACCTACATATACAATTCAAAAGAGTCAAATTAATTTGTATTATAATGATATTTCATATTTAACAAATATAAAACGTACATATTCACCTGGTGAATACTGGTCTAATAGTGTATGGGGAACAAGCAATTTTGTTTCAAGTTTATATAATGATCTTAAGTTTAAACTAACTGGTACTCTTAGAGTAAATAGTGAAAATGCAGGTACTTATGAAATTTTTGGTCAAACTTCAAATGAGATGTTTTACTGGAGCAAAGCGCCAAGAGTAACTTATAATGGAAAAGATATTACATCTAATTTCCAAATTCTAGTATATTTAAATGTTGAAGTATCTAAACTAGAAGTTGATTTAAAATGGACAGGTGGAAAACTTAATGACACTGATAGTGTATATGAATATCAATATACAGGACAAAAGATTACACCTACTGCGATGGCATATGTTAAAGAAAGTGGAATCGCAATGCCTAATTGTAATTTAAATATAACAGTTACAAATGGTGATAACGCTATTAAACCAAGTAACATAGAATATGACGCTACATGTGAAGTAAATGATAATAACTATTTTTATGCGAACGGAAATATTACAACTAAGTTTAGAATTGTTAAAAGAAAATTAACAGTCCGTGTGGAATATGGAAAATTAATAATTGCGCCAGATGCTGAGCGTATTGAACTTTCTA
Organism: uncultured Anaeroplasmataceae bacterium; assembly: GCA_964548855.1. Classification (GTDB taxonomy): domain Bacteria; phylum Bacillota_I; class Bacilli_A; order Acholeplasmatales; family Anaeroplasmataceae; genus UBA3206. The sequence continues at coordinate 63,686 of CAZJSR010000004.1, forward strand.
TTAATGAAGATTTTACATCAGTTGAAGGTGATATTACTAATTTAATAAGACTTGAAGGTCTTCAACCTGGTAGTAATTTTGATGGTAAGATCATAAGCAAACCAAAAATCGCGGGAGGAAGTGCTCATGATAGTGGACTTTATACTTCTGGAGAATATAATTCTCAAGGTGCAAATGATTCTATTGTTTGGTTAGAACAAAAATATATTGGTGAAAACTATAATGGGACAATATCTCCAAATCTTAACTTCTTAATTACAAGAGGTGCAGGTAAGGATAAGATAATAGAAAATGATTATTATGATGTAAGTCTAGAGGCAAGTATTAATCTTGTTTATGATAAATTTGAAGTCGAATATTCTGTTAAAAATCTTAATACTGGAGAAATAACAGTACTTACTAATGGTGTTTATGAAATTGTAAATAATCAAAGATATTTAGTATTTAATATCCCTGTAGATGGATATGAACATGAATTTAGTGGTAATATCACAAATATATCTGATAAGTTCCATGCGTCAGTTTTTGGAAATACTGAAAAAGTAAAACAAGGATATAGTTATGCCTATTATTATGATGGTGATGATCCAAAGAATGATCCTTATAAATTTACTAATCTAGGAGCTTATCATATTGGATATAGAGTAAATTCTGGTACATTAAATATTGATGACTATTATCAATCAATAAGAATTGTAGCAGTAAAGAGTGATGTTACATTTAATTCTTTAGATAAAGAATATGATGGACAACCTGTATCATTAGATGGATTTATCAAGAAGAGTGGGGAAATTCCTAATAAACAACAAATTGAATTAAAAATATATGATCAAACTAAAACTAAAGAACTTATGACACCTCCTTCAGTACCTGGTACATATTATGTATATGTAAATGCACAAGAACACGATTTCTTTAATGCATTTGATGGATTTGTTAAGTTTGTAATATCTCCAAGAACTATCGATTTATATGTTGATAGAATTGAACCTGAGAATATCGGATCTAATATAGAAAGTGAAGGATTCTATAACGGTCTTCAAAAGAAATATGTAATTGATGATGCAAGACTTCATGCAAGTGGGGCTGTTCTTTCAGGTGATACATTCACAGGTACTCTACTTACAAAGAGTTCTAAACCAGGCGTATATGATTCAAGTGTTCCTAGTGACTGGTACTGGTTATCTGGATGGAGTGTATTTAATGATGCTGGATATGACTATACATCATATTACCGTATTAAATTACATGGTTCTTATACAATAAAAGAAAAAATAATTGATGATGTTACAGTTACTGGATTTGATGATTATTATGATGCAGCATATCATAATTTAGAAATCACAGTAAAAGGAATAACAGATTATGATATTTACTATACTATGAGTGAGGTAAATGAAAAAACGGATAATAACTTTGTTAAATGGTTATCATTTAATCCAAGTTTTATTGATGTTGGTTATTATAAAATTTACTTTAAGATTGTAAAAGAAAATTATAAGACATATTATGGCTTTGGAGAAATCAATATTAAAGAAAAAGAAATTGTATATACAAAACCTGCAGATATATTAGAAGATACTGATGGAAATTATTATATTAATTATGATGGCTTAAATCATTATCTTGAGATAATTGTTTCTGACCCGATTTTCTCAACTGTTTATTATAAACTAGATGATGGTGAATATACAACAGATGTTCCTATTGTAAAAGAACCAAATACTCATACTCTTGCGTATAAGATAGTGGCAAGAAATTATAAAACAGTTACAGGTTCATATACTTTTAGTGTTACAGATAAACATCTTAATGACCCTTCAAGTTTAGGAATTCAAATCTTAGATTCTACAGTTTCTTATGATGGATTAGGTCACACTATAAAAGTTGATACAAATGGACATGAAGCAACTGAAGAAATAACTATCTATTATCATTTAGATGGTGAAACAAATTGGAAAGTAGTAAATCCTTCATTTGTTGATGCAGGTATATATAAAATTCATGTAAGAGTTTGTATTATCGGTTACCAATTTATTGAAAAAGTGGCAACCCTTACAATAGAAAAAATTGATTTTACAGATATTAGTTTTAATAATTATGTAGGTGTATTTGATGGTAAATACCATGGTATTACAATTAATGGTCTTGATAATTATGAGGGTATAAAAGTATACTATACTAATAATTCAAATATCTTAGGTAGTCAATCAAGTTTAGGATGGAGCGAAACTCCAATTGTTCATAAAAATGTTGGTTCTTATGTTATCTACGTTATGATATCTTTAAAGAACTATAACACTAAAACTCATAGTGGATATGTTACTATAGAATTTAACAGTAATGTAGATATCAATTTTGAAGATGGATATGAAATAGAGTATAAAAAAGAACCAATTACAGTATCTGATTTAGGCGTAACAACAGTCCATGATGGTCTAGTTATTCCTAAGTACTATAACGCAACATATAATGACAGTACAAGTACCTATAGTTATGATCCTGATGACTTAATTCAAGCACCAACTGAACTAGGTATATATCATGTTATATTACAATATAAAGCTACATCAAACTGTGCTGCTAAAATGGTTGAGTTCTATTTTAGAATAGTGCCAAGAAAACTAGAAATAAAATATACAAAAAGTGTAGAATATACAGGACAAGAACAAAGTCCATCACCAACTGTTGAAACTGGTACTTCTGATAAATTAATTGTACTTTTCGCAAGAAAAGATGGTGTTTCTACATTGCCTATTGAAATAGGTGTATATGACATTATATTTAGTTTTACTGAAGATACAAAGAATTATGAAATAATTAATCCTAATGGAACATTTGAAATCACTAAGATTAAGCTTTTAGTTGAATTTGAGACTAAGATGGATTATGATTATGCAAATCAATCTAAGTGGTCTAAAAACTCAAACTGGGAAGAATTTAAGTTTACAGAAAAACTTCTTAAGGGGCACAAAATAGATGCTTCAATGTCTACAAATGGTTACCAAAGAGGTACATATGTATACACTACATTAAATGACAATAAATATGTAAATGTTGTTGTAGTGGAAAAATTTGGTATTATTATGGAAAATACTACTATAGATGTTAGTGAATATTATGATATTGAATTTAATATAATTGTTGAAATTAAATTCCCAGATATTGATGCTGAAGTTAAAGATAATGAATGTTTCTATGATGGAGATGGACATACTATTAAAGTTGAAATCAATAATAACATAGGAAATATTTCATATGAGTATGCTGATGAGATAGATTATAAGAATGGTAATTGGAACTCCTCAATATTAACTTATAAAGATTGTGGTAAATATAAGATTTATGTTAAATTAACATCTCCTTCATTTAATGATTTTGTAGGATATGCATATTTAACAATTAATAAAGCTAAAGTAGAATTTACTCTTGATCCGTTTAATGAAATATATGACGGAAGTGAATATAATGTTTCATATTCAATGAATATTAAAACAATTAATAGAGCAGATGTAGATATTAGATATTATCCTAAAGATAAAACAGATATCTTAAAGCTTAACGCTCTTTATAAAAATTTAGATAAAGATAGTGATTTATATAAATCTGGATTAACTAGTATGGTTAATGCAGGAGAATATTATGTAGCGTTTTTTACTAGTGAAGATGCAAACTGGATTAATTCATATCAAATTGATACAGTAACTTTAAAACAAAGAGAAGTATTATTTACTATCTCAACTCCATACATTAGATCATTTGATTACGATGGAAACAAGAAGATTTATAGTCTATCTCAAGCAACTATGGTTGAATCTAGTTTTAATGATATTAAAGCAATTCAACATAATTTTGATAAATTAATCTTAAAATATTGTAGTGTAAGAACAATTAGTCCAAATTCTAGTAAGGATGGATACAAAACATATTTTGGAGATACTGGATTTGAATTTAATGAAATGATTATTACAAATCAAAAGAATGAAAATGTATATTTTAACTTTAAACCAGTATTTAAAAAGGAATCTTTACAAATTACAATCAATTCTATTCAGTTAACTCAGTTTGATGTAATAGATACATTAAAAGAATTTGATGGTAATCCAGCAAATCCAGATATTATTACACCATCTGATGGTGAAGTAACATATACATACTTTAAAGTTGATTCACTTGGAAATCAAACTCTTACAACTGCATTAGATGCGATAAATGTAGGAGAGTATTATGTACTATGTCAAATTGGTGCTGGAACAAACTATTTCGCATGGAGTGGTTCTAAGGGCGCAAATGTTACAATTATTCCAAAGAAGGTAACATTAACTTGGTCAAATTTACAACAAGAATTTAATGGACAAGGTCAAATGGCTAATGCTACATATAATAATGTATTTGGCTTTGATATAAACGCTAAAGTTGAAGCTATAGTTCAAGGTGATATTTATAGTACTGTTGTAAATGCAAATCTTTATGAAGTATACGCAACTATTGATGATAGTAATTATGAATTAGTTGGTAATTCATATAATGCATTTGAAATTACAAAGATAAAATATAATATCGATGTTACAGCGGACTATTATGTTACTCAAACTGTTTGGGTTAAAGAATTTAATGAGGAATATTTTAAAGATCAAAATATTATTGAATCTCTTGTTATGACAAATAAAACAGAAGATGGATTAGCAAAGATTAAATCAAAAACATCAAATCCTGGTACATATTATACTAATGCTGATTTTGAATATGATATTAAGATTATGTCAAATGGTGTTGATGTAACTGAATCTGTTTCATTTGATGTTTTAGGTGAACTTGTAATTCATTCAAAAGAAATTGAATTTACTGCAAGAGATATAGAAATTGAATATGACGGAAAAGCTCATACTGTTTGGGATGCGTTAGTAATTGAAAATCCTAGTAAAGATTTGGTAACAATTAATACAGGAACAACACCAGGAGAATATGTTAACGGAGTGTTAGATTATGTAGATGTTGGAGTTTATACTATTTATTTTAAACTTACAGCAAGTGATTATGAACCTAAAATGGGACAAGTAACAATTGAAATTACATTAAAAGAAGCGTTCTTAAATTTAGGAAGTGTAAGACTTGATAAAGAGTATGATAATATACAAATAAGTGATAATGATATATTATCTAAAGTAACAGGTAATTATAATGGTACATCATCTAGTGATTTAAAAGTTACATATTACGAGCTTGGAAGTTCAACTCCACTTACAAGTGCACCATACGATGCTGGAGAATATGAATTTGTTATAACATGTATAAATGATACAAATCCTGACTATATCAAGAATTATACTAATCTTGAAGCACGTAAGACATTTACTATTTCTCCTAAGAAGATAAAATTAACAGTGAATAAAGATATAGAAATTATTAAAGATACGCCGACAACAGTAGATACTGGTTCAGTAAAAAATACTAATGGTTTAGTAAGTTATGCAACATTAACTTATCAAATACAATCAGTTAGCGCTTTACCTAGAGGTGTTTATAAAAATAACGAAAATCTATTTACATATGATACTACTAATCAGTATACATTCTATTCAGGAGAGAGTCTATTTGATTTAAAACAATTTAAATTTACATGGACAGTTGTTGCATCAAATAGAAAAGATTCTCATGGAAATGATATGGATGTTTCATTTAACTATATGATTGAATTAGATTTTACCGCAACAATTCATCTTCCATATCTAGATATTACAATAGATGATGTTGTGGTAGACTATGATGGAAATGCTCATTATGGAAGCATTAATCCAACAAATTATACTCATAAATACAGTGGTATTAAATCATACTTTAATGAGTCTATAATAGGTGATACAAATGCATTAACACCTAATCAAATAAGTGATGTTAAATACTCAAATCCTGGTTCTTATAAAGTATATTATAAGTTTGAATGTGAAAACTTTGAACCTCTTGAATCATTCTATACTATAACTATTAATAAACTTAAAAGAACTGTTACAATTAAAGATAAGCTTGATAAGGAATACGATGGAATTAAACTATTAAGTAGTGGTGTAAATTATAGTATTGGATATGATTCAATGTCATTAACTGATAATTATAATTCAGGTGAAGTTGAAAAATATTTCCAAAAAGAAGGAAATTCAACTATTTTTGATTATGTTTTAAATGCTGGAAAGTATAAATTTATAATTATAATCCCTGAAAGCGATAATTATATAGAATCAAAAGAAGAAATAGAATTTGTTGTTTCAAGAAAAACAATATATATGAATGGTACACCAACATATAAATTTAACAATAAGAATCCTATGTATTCTGATTTTACACCATTGAATGGTATATTTGGTTTAACATATAGCGATAAAACAATTGTAAATGATTTAGAAATAAAAGGTGTTTTAACAACAACTAGTGCAAATAAAGGTACATATACAGGTCGAGAAGCAACAGTTTATTGGAATAATGGAGATTATGAAATCTTTACAAACGATGCGGCTATGTTGGATGTATCAATGAATTATCAAATTGATATTTCAAATGTAGTAATCGAAATATTACCTGGTGAAATTGAATATTTTATAGGTAATACTACGTTTGAATATGCTATAGATAGTAATACAAATAAGGCGGTTTCTCATAAAGTAGACGCATATTCTACATCTCCAGTAGGCGCAACTGTATTGTATTCAAAAGATGGTAAAGAAGGTTCATATAAAACAAAAGAAGATTTTGAAGGATTTAGTACAGTAGCCGATAAACATCAATTATTTATTAAATTTAGTTATCCAAATTATGATGATAAGATAGTAGAAGTGATTGTTACAATTAATAAAGCAAAGCTTACACTTGATATTCCTAGCTTATCAAAACAATATGATGGACAGGAAGTATTATTAGTAGAGGGGGCTAGTTATACAACTAATTGTCCTGAGCTTAGTTTACAAATGTTAATTGAAAATCAAAGATATAATGAATATGATCCAAAGACAGATAGTTGGATGTCTATGGGTGATAAGAGACCTTTAAATGTTGGTACATATCAATTAGAAATAATTCTAGGTGCTATTGGTAATTACGAGGGTAGGCAATTTACATTTAAATTTGAAATAACAGCGATGGATGTTGGTGTAAAATGGGATTCTACTACATTTGTATATAACGGAACTTCTCAGGTACCAAAACCAATTCTATATAATAATATTGGTCAAGTTATAACGGATTTAAATTATACTTTTAAAACTGAAAAGATTACGGCACCTGATGATGCATCAATTAATGTAGGTGGTTATAGATTAACAATAGCACTTACTAATGCATCTGACTATTATATTGATGCTAAGGATTTAAGTGTTAATTATAGTATTATTATGAGAAATGTTAAACTTGAACTTAATATGAATACTTCACATACAGGAAGTGTGATAACTCTACCTTATGGTATAAATGGATTTAGTGCCTCAGGTTTAGTTGATAATCATCATTTAAGTACTACACAACTACAAACTACCGCATCAGCTGTAGGAAACTATAGTGTATATGATCCTATAAACAAAGATAATAATCAATTTATATGGTTATCATCTACAAATATGCCGGTTATCCTTGATGCATCAAGTAATGATGTGACAAGTAACTATAATATTAGTTATGATTTGCATCTTCAAATTAACTATAATCAAATTCAAGCATCACATACAAATTATGAAGGATATTATGATGGATTACCTCATACTGCAGTGGTTACGGTTCATACATTAGGTGAAGGATTTACTATTTTATATTCATCTAAATATTCAACAAATCCTTCAGATTATAAAAATGAAGTATTATATTTTACTAATGTTGGTGTTCATGAAATTTATTATATGATTTCAAAAGAGGGATATACTCCTTTAATAAGTAATACTCCTGCGTATGTAACGATTAAGAAGGCTAATGCAAATCTTGTGTTAGATGATCCATATTTAGTCCTAACAAAGACATACGATGGAATTCCAATTAGTAATCCTAATGTTACTTGTAAATTACCTAAAGAAAAAATTCAATATAATTATTATAAAATTGATGATGAAGGTAATATAATTTCTACGAAACTTGAAGGAAGTATTGTAAATGTTGGTAAGTATAGATTAAAAATTACTGTAGAAGGTGGAGACAACTATGAAAATGGTGAAATCATAAAAGATTTCGAAATCTTCAAACGCGAAGTTATAATAACACATTCTAGAACTCTTGGAACAGAATCAATGAATTATAATGGTAGAAGATGGCAAAAAGATGTTAATAGTTCTGATATTAAGGTAACTAATTTAGTATCTGGTCATAGATTTAGTGCTGGTTCTATCATTCAAACAAAGAGTGTTAATGCAGGTAAGTATACTAACGCTAGTGACTTTGAATGGCAAAATTCTAAATATCAGATAATTACAAGTGATGAAATAGATGTTACTTCAAATTATATTGTAGAAATTCAGTTACATGTTACAATATCTGAGATTGATATGAATGTAACAACAAGTGGTTTTAGTGGATCATATGACGGAAAGCCGCATTCAATTACGGTTATCGTTAATGACCCAGTTGAAGGTGCAACAATTGAATACTCATTGAAAGAAGATAGTGATTATTCAACAACTTTAATAACTAGAACATATGTAGGTACTACAGTAGTATATTTTAGAATAAGTGCACCAAATTATAAGACTTTTAAGTCTGAAGCGTTAATTCAAATTACGGGTAAGAATAATACATATACTTTAGATTATAAGCAAAATATTGAATATAATGGACAAAAGTATCCGACACCTACTGTAACTACAGCTTCTACAGGAGAAAGAGTTATTAAGTATTATAATTCTACTGACACATTATTAGAGCATCCACTTAAAGATGCTCCTATAGATGCCGGAAGTTATTTCTTCACTATCGTTGTTGAAACTGATGGTATAAATGAAGAAATAGTAATCGAAAAACAATCATTTATTATTACTCCAAAACAAGTAAATGTTTCATGGAGTGATCTAGCGCAAGAATATACAGGAGAGCCATTAATTCCAACAGCAAGTTTTGAGGATATTAATGGTACAAGTATTAATCTTGTTATTAAGTCAGAGATTAATAATATGATTGCGGTAAATGATTATAATGTAAGTGTAACAACTACTGATTCTAACTATAAATTAGTCGGAAGCACAAATACATTTACAATTTATAAAAAAGCAATAACAGAACCTCAAATTCAAGATGATATGGAATTTGAGTATGGTTCTGATATCATCATTAAAGATATTTATGGAAATATTTATGAATTAGATGTAGATGGAAATATTATTTCTATCACAAAGATAAATGATCCAGATAATCCTGATGATGATGTATTAGATGAAGATATTAATCTTCCATATAAGTTTATAATTTCACCTGATATGAATGCGGATGGAGTAGTAGTTGAAAAACATACTCTAACAATTGAGTTAACTGATAAAGATAACTATGAATGGGAAGCTAAGAAAAACTCAAATGATCTAGAGATTGATTATGTAATAACTCCTTATGATATTATTAAGCATAATGATAAATATGAGTTATCAATCGCAATCAGTGGTCAATCATTCCAATATACAGGTGATGAAATTAAACCTATAATTACAATTAATATTATTGATAAAAATACAAGAGATAAAGTTGCGCAATTATATGAAAAGAATGCGACAGATATTCCTTCAGATAGATTCGCAAATTTTGAATTAGAGTATAAAAATAATATTAATATTACCCCAACTGGAGAATATGCGACTGTAAGTATTACAGGTATAAATAACATTACCTTCAGTAAGGAAATGAAATTTACAATTCTAGAGAAAGCTCCAGAAAAAATAACGTTGACAGATTCAGCCACAATGGGATTTATTAAGGTAAATAATACTAAGTATGATGATGGTGGTATGATAACGGAAATTATTATTGATGATGTCGAAAGAAAAGAAGCAAAAGAAAAATTTATATATCTTGGAAGATTACACCAAAATACATATATTAGCGATATATTAATTCAACTCGCAAATGAATTAAAACTAATTAAAGTTTATAATTCAGGAGGTCAGTTAATAGATTCAGCATCTTATGATAGTACATATTTTGGAAGCGGATATAAAATTGTATTAATTGATGAAAAGACTAATCTAGAAGTAGATTCAATAGAAGCTGTCTTATTTGGAGATTTAAATGGAGATGGAATGATAAATGTTGTTGACGTAGGTCAATATTCAGCATATTTATCTGGTTCACAAGGATTTGATGAAATGGGAATATTCTACTATGCACTATTTACTTCTTTAAGTCAAACTGTACCAAATGCTATAACGTTTGGACTTTTAAGTAACATGATGTCGTCTAATGATCCGTCTACAGATTTCAATATCAATTATACAGTTAGCTAGGGAGGTATACACATGAAAAAAATAAAAAAAATATTTATATCTATAATATCTTTATTCGCAATTTTTGGAATAGCGCTAGTAGGATCTAGCGCTAAATCTCCAAAACAAATTGAAGCAGCGTCTCAAGCGAAATTTGAATATAAAACATATCTTAAAAGTGATTATGAGGAATATAAAACAAAATGTATAACATTAGAAGAAGATTTAACTACAGTAATTGGGTGGGATTCTTTTTATGAAACAATTCCTAGTTCAGTTTCAACTTCACATTTAGAAATAACTGTAACCTGGAATAATATAAATACTATATACCCTAACTATGATAAATCATATATAGAAGATGTTTGGGCGCAAGCTGATCCAGAAGATATTCTAGAATGTACAGGAGATGAGTCAAAATCTTGTCTAGAATTTTATGGTAAAACAGTTTCTGAATATATGGAAAATACATCGATATTAATAACATATAAAGTACAAAGGAAGGTTATAAAATTTGATTCATATGAATTAGTTGATTTTAGTATACCATCACTTGATGAAACAACTTCATTTAATCCTGGTGATCAAATGGTAATTGAAACATATTTATTATGGCCAGATTATTACTATTCAGTACAAGCAGCGTTTGATCCAAAGATGGAATCAAATATGGGAAAACCATTATCAAGTTCTAATAATGGAGTATATTATGTAAATAAAAACATTTGGGATGGTGCTATATCAAAATCCATGTCAACTAGCATTCAAGGTGTTAGTGGTCATAAAAACTGTTTTGTAGTTGGTGGATATGTAACCATTGATTCATCAACCGATAATCGTTTTAAATCTGATGAAATGGTTATGGTAGGTGCATTAGGATTAGATATTGATAGTGATGCAAATGGTACATATAATATATCTGTTGTTAAGGGAAACCAAACAATAGTAATGAATAATAACATTAGTTCTATAAATGCAAAAGATGACTCTAGTATGTTTGATGTTGGTTCTAAAACAATCACTGTTGCAGGGCAATCTACAACAGCTACAATAGATCCAGACTCAGTTAAAGTCAATAATACATCACCAACAAAAACTGAAACAATTACTGGAAGTACTTTATCAGGTAAAACACAATTTGTTTTTGATGATATTGATGCTGAAACTGCAAAATTAACTGCAGCCGCAGCTGAAAGAGGAACAATTACAAGTGTAAAATATGCCTCTACAATTGATGGAGCTTTAAATGGTACAAATGTAACAGAGATAGGTGGAAGTTACGATATACCTACAGGTAATCCAGGTGATACTGTTTATGCAGTAATTACAGTTGAAGCACAAACTGGTGGTGCAACTGAACAATATGTTGTTAAGATAACAAGAAAAATGGATTCTACTGCAGAATTAAGTGGTTTAACAATTCAAACAAAGGATTCTAGTAAAAATATCAATTTTAAACTATTAGATGATAGTGGAGCTGAAACAACATTCAATAAAGATAATACTAAATATAAAATCCAAGTATCAGAATCAGTTAATTCTATTGATTTTACTGCAGTATTTAATCCAGGTATGACATGTACAATTGATGGAAGTACTGTTACAAGTAATGTTTTAAAGAATATTAATGTATCTAGTAAATTTTCAGTTACAATTAAAGTTACTAGTCAAGATGGAAAAAATAGTAAAGAATATACATTTGAAATTGAAAAGTTATCAGATGATGTATCATTAGGCTCAGTAAATGTTAAAGTTGATGGAACTGCTGAGATTCCATCAGTTTCAGGTACTAAATATACTGTTAATGATGTAGATTATGTTAAGACAGGATTTACTATATCTGCAACAAATGACCATAATGCTAAAATTGAAATTGATGGTGTTGTTACTGCATCAGGGTATGAGTCAAAAATATTTGAATTTGGACTAGGCATTGCAGAAATTAAAAAATCAGTAACTATAAAAGTAACTTCAGAAAGTGGATTAGTTACTGAAACTTATACTGTTGAAGTTACAAGAAATGCTGCTGATACAAATAACGAAAAAAATACATTTACATTATATGATAATAATGGAAATGTAATTGCAGGTACATGGAGTGGCGATACATTTACTGCCTCAAATCCTGTATCTTATGAAGCAACAGGTATATATATCAACGCAACTGCACAATCTTCTGTTGCGACAGCTAAATTTAATAATGCATCATATACACTTGGAGCTAATTCAAGTACTGTTAACTTTACATCAAGTAATTCTCTATCTTTAACATTAGTTATTACATCTCAAAGTGGTTCAGATAAAACTTATACAATTAATGTAAAAAGAGCAGAAGCTGATGATACATATGAGTTTGATTATGAGTTTACTTATGGCTCAAATGTAACAATAAATGTTAATAAATCAGGTGATACATATACATCTGTTAGTAATTTACCAACAACTGTAACAGAAGTATATTTAAAGGTAAAACCTAAAAAATCTAGTACAACTGCATGGATTGGTGGTACAAATTACACTAATACTACATATACCGCAACTATTAAGTTAGTAGATGTTAATGGGGCTATTCAAAATCCACAAACAACAATTATTATAATTTTTAAGACTCAAGCTCAACAAAATCATGAAGTTAAGTTTATAGTTAAGTCTGATACATTATCAGATAATGCTGATATTTCAGGTTTAACAATTGTTGGAGCTAATGATAATCAAGAATATGGTCCTACATCTACCGCAGACAATAATTATGTTTACCAAATAAAAAAATCATCTGCAGGTACACAATTTAAATTAACAATAAATGGTCTACATTCAAAAGCTACAGTAAGAATTACAAATAATCCATCAGAAGATTCTATAACAAATGGACAAGCTTATTATGCTGGAATGCTTCTTGATATTGAAACTAAGTATTATATTGTGGTATTTGCAGAATCAAAGGTGACTAAAAGAAAATATTCGTTAGATGTTAAGTTTACAGATGAAAGAGATACAAATAATAATATTTCATCTATTACAGCAGATATAGAATTAAGAAATGCCTTAGGTGATTTATTTGTTTTTGATAAATCAAAACAAGCTCAAGGTACTTATATAGTTCCTTATAGTGTAAAACAAATAGAGTTTAATGTTGTTTTAGAAAGTACTAAAGCTTCTTTATATCAAGGAGTTAATGGAATTGTTAACTTGAAGGTGGGAACAAATACTTTCATATATCAAGCTCAAGCAGAAAATGAAACAAAAGGTACAAGTTATACTATTATAATTGAAAGACAAAATGCAAAAACAGACGCAAATATTGAATCTATTACAGTAAATACTAATGCTGTAGTATTTAATTCGGATGCAAAGGGTGTATATCTTTTAGATAGTGATAAAGGTATATTCGCAGCTGACTTCGTAATTACTGTATCAACAGGTGCGACATTTACAGCAACATATTCATATAATGGTAATACATATAGTAAAGCCGAAAACTTTAGTATTAATTCTTTAACTAAAGGAAAATATGTAACTATAACAATTTTAGTTAAATCTGAAAAGAATACTATAGATGGAAATCCTGATGTAAATGCTTATACTCTATATTTAATATGTGCTTCTAATAAGAGCGATGTTTCTAGTATAGAAATATTAGAAGATGATGAATTTGGAAGTGAATTAAATAACACAAATGGTAAAACATTCGAATTTAATAAGGATACTAAAAATATTCCATTTACGATTGCATATTCTGCTAAAAATCCATATATTGTAGTTGAAAGTGAAGACGCAAACGCAACTATAACTGGTAATGGATTTGTAAGTGTGGGAAAAGGTAAAAATGACGTTATAGTCCAAAAAAATATTACAGTTTCATCACAATATAAGACAATATTAACATCATTAGGTCTTACTGATTCTAATGCAAGTGAAACAGTTTATAACTTTAGATTTACAAGACTTGCTGGTAATAGTGATAATACATTAAAAGAATTAGTTGTTAAAATTAATGGTGTAGATAAAAATTTAAGTATAAAAGATATAAATACAATCGAAGATTTAGGTCAAGATTTAACTTCTGTTACAGTTATCGCAACACCAAATGCCTCTACATCAACTGTAAGTGGTGATATAGGAGATGTGAATGTTACATTCGTATCAAATATTGCAACTCAAACTCTACGTATTACTGTAACACCAGAAGTAGGAGATGCTAAAACATACACAATTATACTTGCTGCAACTAAGGCTGAACTAGATACAGATAATAAGATAATAAATATCACTGTTGACGGTGCTATTGATGGTGTTCATTATTTAAGTAATTTTAGTAGTGGAACTCAAACATATAATATAACTACAATGAGAGCTTCTGCAAAGGCTGCTAATATTACTGTAACTACAAATAAGAATACTTCAAAAGTAGAAATTAAAGTTGATTCATCTGATCCAGAAGAGGTAAAAACTAAAAGAATCGAATTAGTTGCAGGAACAACAGTAACGGTTACTATAACATGTTATGCACAAGATGGAACAAAAGGTACACCATACACTATTAATATAAAAGTACCAGCTGATTCAACAGACAATACACTATCTAATATTAAAGTCAATGGAACGAATATTGGAAGTTTCTTAACAGATGGTGCTACATTTGATCCAGCTAATGATAGATATACAATAAATGTTAAGAACGATGTAGAAAACATAAAGTTAGAACCAAATAAAAATGATAAGTATTCTGAAATTATTAGTAATGATGCAGCAGAAGATACACAATTAAACATAGGAAAGAACCAATTTATTATTAGTGTTAAAGCAGAAGATGGTATTCAAAAAAATTACATAATTGATGTTTATAGAGATGCACCTACACGTCTTGAAAGTTTAGAAGTTGAAACAGATGATAAGATTTTAACTTTAAGTCCTGAATTTACAAGTGAAACATTTACTTATAATGCTGAAGATATAGCTTATAAGTATGATAGTGTCACAGTTACTGCAACAGTACCTAATGATTATAAAACTCATCTTACTGTTACAATTACTGGAAATACTAATTTAGTTGCAGATAAGAACAATAAAGTTACTATTACAGTTACGGCAAATAGTGGTGCATCACAAGAGTATATTGTAAATGTAAAACGTCTTAAAGGTAATGATGATAATTCTATTAGGAGTTATACTGATAACGGTGTGACACTTGAACCTGTTGAATTATCTCAACTTAATTCAGAATATAAATTTACTTACAAAATAGAACGTGATACAGATCCAACTAAGACATTTAATCCAACTATAGAGGTTGCAGAAAACGCAACTATTACATTACCTCAAATTAATACAATTAATCCAGGTAAGAATATATTTATAGTTACAGTAACAAGCGAAACAGAAAAATCACAAAAATATACATTTACTGTATATTATGTTGATACTAACTTTACTATAGATGGTATAGCCGTTAAGGAAAATGCTAGCGGTAATAGTCTAAAAGATGAGAATGGTAATTCAGTAGAATTTGAACAAACTAGAACAAATTATTCATATAAAGTTCCTTATTCACAAACAAGTGCATATATTTTTGTTCAAACTTCAAGTTCAAATGCTAAAGTATATTTAAATGATACTTTAATGACTTCAGGAACAATTAAAGCATTAAATGAAGGTGTAAATACATTCAAAGTTTATGCAATAAGTGAATATGGTGGATATAATCCAACAGCTCTAGATATTAAATCAAGTGTATACACTATTACTATAACAAGAGAAGAAGCTGACACTGATGCGACATTAAAAGACCTACAAGTTATAGTTAATGGTGAAAACAAGTTAGTTAACTTTGATCCTGATACATATGAATATACAATTACAAATGTAGATGCTACATCAATTGAAATTAAAGGTGAATTAAAAGAAAATTCAAAGGCTCAAATTCTTTCAGGAACTGGTATTAAGAGTGTTACACATGATGCACAAGAATTTATTGTTGTAGTACAAGCTGAAAACAAGGATAAGAAGCAATATAAAATTATAATTCTTAAAGGTGATGTTCGTTTAGATGAAGATAACAAAATAACTTATATTGAAGTTATGGTTGATGGTAAGTTATATCTTGGAAACACTTCTGAAGATGGTACTGAACAATTTAGTCAATCTAAAGAAAGATATTCATATACTATTCCATTTGGAACTAAGTCTATAACAATCCAAGGATTTAATAATAATACACTTGTTACTATTTCTCCTAAACATATTATTAATTTAAATGATAGTTCATCTTTATGGGGAACTACAAAAGAATATGATGTACAAGCAACATCACAAAAAGGTGAAAAAGGTACTAAATATACTATTGAATTAACATTTGAACAAGGTGACAAAGATACTACATTAGAATATTTAAAAGTAAATGGTGTATTAATAGATGGATTTAATAAGGAAACTCGTAATTATACTCTTGATGCAGTAATTAATTCTGTATTAGATTTACAAATTAGTGCGAAACCTACTAAATCTACTTCATCTATTTTAAATGATTCATCATTTGTTAATTTCAAACCATCTGAAATTGATAATTCAGTAACATTTAAGTTTGATTTAGTTGAAGGCGTAAATGTTATTACTATAAATGTTAAGGCACAATCTGGTGATACATTAGCTTATACTATTTCAATTACACGTGCTAAGGCTAAACCTATGCTTGATTATATCAAGGTAGATGGTTCAAATTTATATGATGTAAACAATAAACCTGTTACTAAATTTGATCCAAATGTTCAAGTTTATAGAGCTATTCTTCCTTATTCAGTAGGTACAGAAGATAATAATGGTACTGCAAATATTAGAGTTTCTATATCTAATAAGAACTATATAGTAAGTTGTACTCAAACAGTTCGTGACAATGATGCATCTAATGATGCTGTAATTGTGTTTAAACATTCTACACTTCAAGCAGGAAAAGATAATGAAGTAACTATAACTGTTACGGAAGGTGCTGAAGAAAATGTTTATACTTTAATTATTCGTCGTAAGGCAAAACCAAGCACTGACGCAAGTATTACTGATATAACAATTAAAGATACAAAAGATGAATTTATCTATACTCCAACTAATAATAATTATTCTATTACTGTTCCAAATAAGGTAAATGATCTTGATATTACTACTATACCTACATTTGGAAAGAATGAAGATAGTGATGGTGCAAAAGTAACATATGTTAATGATAAGAATTTACTAATTGGTGAAAACAAGGTATTAGTTATTGTTACAGCAGAAGACGGACAAACTCAAAAGGTAGTTGAAATTACTGTTATTCGTGAAAAGATGGATTATTCAATTAATACATCTGCAACTTCATATGAATGTAGTCTTGATGATACAGCTACAAATAAAGCTACAATTAACTTAGGTTCTCATTCATCAAATGCGATTTCTGATTATACTAAGTATATTAATAATAATGGTAATGACCATTTACAAGTTACTGTAATTAATCAAGATACAGTATCTAAAGGTAATGCTCGTGAAGTTATGCTTCAAATTTGTGATGGTACAAATATGGAATATGTAACATTAACTTTATTAACAGCTTCTAACACAGAAGTAAGTTGGATTGCATGGATATTATTAATCATTGCGTTAATAATATTAATCATAATTTTATCTTCAGTTATGAAAGATAAGTATGGTTCAATTTCTAAATCTAGAAAAAAATTAGACTAATTAAAGGGGATGAATAGTATGAGAAATTTATGTAATATAAATAGCTTTATAAGTACTATTTCATCAGTAGAAATAGGGATAGTAATTGCGATAGTAGTTATTATCCTTATTGCTACGGCTCTTTATGTTTATAATTATCGTTGTCAATTACGTGTTTTCCTTTATATGGACACACAAGGAAGCGTATATAATAGAAAAGGTTTAGAAATATATTTAAAGCGTAATAAAAAGAAATTAAAGACTTCTTCATTAGTGGTAATTAATATAAAGAATTTAGAGCATTTATATCAAAATTATCCTAAAAAGAATACTTTAATTACTGAAATATGTGATATGTTTCTTCAAGGAATGTCAAATGTTGAAACAGTCGCAAGAATAGAATTTAGTAGGTTTATATGTCTTTTTGAAGAAACAGACCGTGATAAATTAAAAGAGAAATGTATTAGTTTAGAAGAAAAATTTAATGAGTTTGAATTTGAAAATTATGGTAAATTTAAATTCGAAATGCGTTTTGGTATTTATGAAAACGCAGATTTATCAAATCCAAAAATTGCAGTAGAAAGAACTATAGAAATATTAAGATATTCAAATGAAAAAGAAGGTAATATTAAGTATTACTCAGATGATGTTGATAGTGGTATATCTAAGGTAGAATTATTAAATAAAGAAAAAAATGACGCATTAGGAAATGGTAGTTTTGCTTCATATATTCAACCTAAAGTAGATTTCAAAACTGGTAAGATTGTTGGTGGTGAAATTCTTGTTAGATGGTTAGATGAAAATAATAAGGTAAAGTATTTACCAAGTGATTTCATTCCTACATTTGAACAAAATGGTTTCATTAGAGATATTGATATTCTAATGTTTAAAAATGCATGTACGCTTGTAAATACATTGGTAAATAAGGGATATAATGATATTGTTATTTCTGTAAATATATCAAACCTACTATTTAAACAACCTGATTTTGTAGATAATATTTATAATATAACAACAGAATTAGGTACTAATCCTAGAAATCTAGAATTAGAAATTACTGAAAAAACATTTATGAAAGATTTTGTACAATCTTCAAGTATAATATCTTCATTAAAGTCAAAAGGATTTAACGTATCAATGGATGATTTTGGTCAAGAATATTCTTCATTAGGTTCTTTAGCTAATAATCCATTTGATACTATTAAACTTGATCAAATATTCTTTAAGAATAGATTAAGTACTGAAAAAAGTAAATATATTATAACTAATATAATTACTATGTTAGAGAAACTTAATTTTAAAATTGTATGCGAGGGAGTTGAGGATGATTCGACTCTTGAGATATTATCACAAATAAATAGAAATATTATTATTCAAGGATATTGTTATGCAATGCCTATGAGTCTTTCGGATTTTGAAATGTTCATTAATACTGTATTTCCAATGAATTATGCTGAAATTGTAGATTATAAAGAAGAAGTTAAGAAGAAGGTAATTGAAGTTAATACAGCTAATAATGAAATTGAAGTGTTAAAACAACAAATGGTTGAAATGAAAGAGTTATTTCAAAAGAATTTAGAAGAACAAAGGGCTGCGATAAGAAATTCTAAGGATAATCGTAATTATTATGATGATAATTATTATAATGGTTATAGAGATTATCGTTTAAATCGAGAAATGGACCGTATGGAAGATGAAAAGTATGGTATTAAGCGAGAACTTGATGAACTTAGAAAAGCTAAGGCAGATGCTGAAAAATCAGCTTTAGAGGCTCGTCTTGATGCTGAAAGGCATGAAAGAGAGATTCTTCTTAAACGTCTTGAAAAACTTGAAAATGATACTAAACAAGCTACAGTTATACAAGATTCTAATAATGAAATAGTTAGAACAAAACCTAATATTGTAGATGAAGATTGTGAGGAAGAAGATTTAGATGAATATGAAGATAATTTCATTGATGATGAACTTCAAAGTCAAATTGATTCTAAAATAGACGCGGCGCAATTCCAAGAATTGTTAAAACAATATCTTCATCAATATAAAGGTAGTGAAGAGACTGAAGTAAATGAAGAGAATAAGAATCTTCCTACAATTGAAAGAATTAATTTAGCTTCTAAAGAGGTTAAATCATATTACAATATGATTAAGAATGCAATTATGGAGTATGATGGTATTACTAATAAATTCGCAACTAGATATGATTTATTTAAAAATGGTAAAGATACGGTGTTTAAAATAACATATGTAGGTAAGACTTTAAAATTATATTTACCTCTTGATCCAAATGCATATCCTCCTGCAAGATTCCATCATAAAGATGTTTCTAGTATTTTAGTTCATAAGAAAACACCTTTTATGGTGAAAATTAAATCAGATCTTGCACTTAAGAGGGCGTTAATTCTTATTAATGATGCAATGATTACTTTAGGATTATCTAAAAATCCAGATTATAAGAATGCTAATTACATCGCAAGAAATAGATTTGTTATTCAAAAGAAGAATACAAAGTAAGGGGCAATTTTTTTGCTCCTTTTTTTGTACTAGTTTTATTCTAATATGTGAGTTAATTTTTTATACATGATAGAATAAATTAATCAAGTATGTTATACTATATTTACGAGGTCAGGTGATATTATGGCGAATTATTTAAATCAAGGTA
>CAZJSR010000005.1:0-80495 GCA_964548855.1 uncultured Anaeroplasmataceae bacterium
TCACCTGACCTTATAAATATAGTATACCCTACTTAATTAATTTATTCTATTATGTACAAAAAAATCACTTGTATGCAAGTGATTTATTTCAAACAGTACTATATTGTCCACCATCAACTCTAATAATAGAATTATTAATATAACTTGCATCATCGCTTACTAAAAAACTTACAACTTTTGCGACTTCTTCAGGATCACCAAATCTTCTTAATAAAATCTTATCAAGTTCCATTTGCATAAACTCTTCATCATAATCTTTAAGTTCATTTTGAGTTCCAATAAAACCTGGAGCTATTGCATTAACAGTTGCGTAAGGAGCAAACTGAATAGAAAGGTTATGTGTAAGCGAATTTAAAGCCGCCTTAGAAGCATCGTATTCAAGACCCATTGGATAATATGTATTCATACCATTAGTAGATGATATATTAACAACTCTACCCCATTTATTGTCCATCATATGCCTGTAAGCTCTTTTGGCTGTTAAATAAGCACCAATAACATTAATATCTAGTGTCTTTCTAAAATCTTCTACTTTCTTTAAACTAAAAATATTAGGAATATCTATTGCAGCATTGTTAACTAAAATATCAACGCCTCCTAATTTAGTTTCAATCTCATCAAACATTTTAGAAACTTCATTCTCATTACTAACATCACATTTAATAACAAGTGATCGAACATTATATTTTTTAATTTTATTATTAAGTTCAAAAGCTTCATGTTCTGATGTATTATAATTAATAACACAATCATATCCCTTTGAAGCTAATTCTAAAATAATTGCAGCACCAATACCTTTTGCACTACCAGTGACTAACGCAACTTTTCCCATATTAAGCTCTTCCGCAATATGAACCATCTAATGTAGATACAATAACTTTGTCGTTTTCATTAATGAATTGAGGAACTCTAATTCTTAATCCAGTTTCAAGAGTCGCATCTTTTGTTGAAGTAGATGAAGCTCCTGGTGCAGCAGGTGTTGTTTCAGTTACAACTAATTCTACTTTGTCAGGGAAAGTAACATCTAATACTTCACTTTCAAAAAATCTTAAACTTAATTCAAGACCATCTAATAAATAATATTTTTGATCTCCAATTCTTTCTTCTGAAAGTTCATATGTTTCAAATGTTTCTTGGTCCATAAAATAATATGTACCACCTGCTTCATAAGAAAATTGAACATTTCTCTTTTCTATATTTGCTTGTTCAAATTTTGTATTAGTGTTAAAATTTCTTTCAACTATATTTCCATTTCTTAAATCTTTAAGTTTAGTTTTAAGAATGGCAGCTCCCTTTCCAGGTTTAACATGCATAAACTCTAAAACAACATAAAGTTTTCCTTCAATCATTAAAGTTAGTCCATTTCTAAAATCTCCAGCTTCAATTGCCATAATAATCAATCTCCTTTACGAATGTATATTCATTTTATTTTAGCCTTTTTTATATATTCTTGTCAAGTTAAATTATGAAATATCTATTAATCTACTATTGAATCGTAACTTTTTATTAAACTAATAGACATATTACCATTAATAATACGTATTTCATCTAAAAACTCATGAGTATTTACTTCTTTCATTTCTATTAAGTAAGATAAATTATATGTTGTGCCCATATCAGTTAATTTAATTTTAAGGATTTTGTGATAGTTCGTATATTTTTCAAATATATTATCAAATATGTTATCAAAAGACATATCTTCAGGTAATGTAATTTTAAGAATATAGCACATATCACTTTTCTTATTTATTAATTTTGAAGATATAATAAGTACCAAAAGTATTACAAAATACATTATTAGTGCCAATGCTATATAACCAAGACCTAATATAAAAGAATATATTACACTAAAAAACATATACGAAATTTCTAAAATTTCTATATTTTTAGATCTAAATCTCATTATAAGCATTCCAGCAATTAAAACCATAATTGCTCTAAAAGAATCTGTACCATCAATGTCCATGTTATCTACAACAATATTAGATATTGAAACAATCATACATACAACAACACTTAAAATGATAATTGTAGTACCAAAATTAAGTTCTCTTCCTTTTTTGTTATTTAACTTATTATAAATAATGCTAAAACTAATAGCCGTAATTATAACAATTACTAAACTTAAAAAAAAACTAATCAAATTATCCTCTATTCTATTAAACATGTCAATCACCTATATATTTCTTATATTCTTGTCCATACTTTGAAAATCTACTTGATTTAATTTTCAACTTAGATAATATTCTAACAAGCCAAAGTGGAAAATTATTTGTAGATTTTATTTCTAATATAAAAGTATCCTCATCAAGTAATGATTTTCCGTATGGGTTATTAAATGATAAATTTTCTCTTCTTGTAATAATATTCGAGTCAATTGTTAGTCTAAGGTCATCATCACAAGAAGAAAAAAACGCAAGTCTATCATATGATAAATACACCTTTGGAATTAAATCATATCTTTTTATTATATACATAATCTCTTTATACGCCATTAAAGATGGATAATCATCGACGCGTAAACCATCTAATTCATATAAATTAAGAACTTCATCATTTAATGTAATTCTTCTTTTTCCTACTATACCATATGCCTTCTTCTTTACTTCCAAAAAATAAGTATTACTATTATAGTATTTTCTAAGTCTAACTTTCTCTTTAAAAACAGGCATTTCTATTGATTTAGATATCAGGTCATTATTAGATGTATCATAGTAAATATTTTCTATTTTATATGGCATATAATTAGTACAAAATTTATCTAATGTCATTTTATTTTTTATTAATAAAATCAATTGCTCACATTGATACTTATTAAGTATATACTTCTCTTCAATACGATTAAAAACCAAAATACTCATATACTACCTCATATGTTTATTTTGATATTACACTTTTATTACATTTTTTACAAGTATTTTACAACATTTTGTATATTAAAATACACTCTCTTGCATCATATTTTTCATATAAATAACTACAATCTAGATTATCAACAAGAGACACATTTGATAAACTATTTAAATATTTTATATATGATTCTGACGGATAATAGAAAAATAATAGAACTTCTTTATTATCTCTTTTGCAAATAATTTCAATTTTTTTTATCACTTCATCTAAAACTTTCACAGAAAAGGGATTAAAAAAATATGCACAATCTATATCACTTGGTATATACTCTTTCGCATTTATATGAACAAATTCTACTTTCTTACTTTTTATAGCATTTTTCTTGTTTAAAAGTGCAGCGTTATACAATCTCTCGTCATATTCAATTCCAATAGAATAAGCTTTCGTTTGATAAGATATATATAAATCAACTCTTCCTTTACCACATCCATAATCGATTAAGACATCATTCTTTTTTATATAGCCACTCATCGCAAGAATTTCTAAAACGCTATACGGAGTTGGTTCATATGGAAAATTAACATAATTCGAATTTGAATCATCACGACCATTTGTTTTAATATTTAATAACCTATCAATTTGTACTTCTATATCCATTAAATCACCATCTAATATTATAATTTTATTCTATATACTCTAGTATCATCACCCGAAATATCTTTTTGAATTTCATAAAAAGAAAATCCATATTTTTCATATAATCCAATATGATTAGTAGATATATACACATATTCATATCCCTTATTTTTAGAAATTTCCATGCATCTATCAACTAACATTTTAGCATATTTATTTTTACGATATTTAAAAAAAGTATACAAAAAGCCAATCCATGGTGTTAAATTTGTTGGTTGTACATCGTCCATATCTGATAATGTACAATAAGAAACTAAATCCGTATCTATAGTTAAAATAAATACTTTTGTATTTTTACCACATAAGTCATATATTGTATTATTTTTTATAATTTTATATAAATACTTTCCAGCTTTCCAATCAGATTCATTTATTTTATTTAACCAATATTCTTTATTAACATCTTCTAATAAATCAATAATTTTCATTTTTATATCCCTCTCATATAATACAAATACATTTTAACAAATAAAATTAATAATTTCTATAAAGAAAATTAATGATTTATTAATACTATTGATTACAAAAAAATCTAGTATCAGCAATTATATGCTTAATACTAGATTTCTTTTATATTATTTATTACTATTTACTTCAGATTTTTCTAATACACTTTGATAAATAAATACGTCAAATGACTCTCTTGTGTCAGTGTCTTTATTAACACTCGTAAATACATATTTATCATTATCTTTTACTAATCTAAGCATATTATTAGAAGTTTCACCATAATATCTTGAATAAATAGTTACCGCTCCATTAGATTCAAATTCAGTACTCATTCCATAGAACTCTTTATCACCATATTCACGATAAATTTTACCACCACTTAAAGATGTATATCCTGTTCTATAAATATACGGAGTTCCAAACATTGTACCATCACTCGTATTACTTGAAGATTTAACTACATAAGAACCATAATATCCTGTTAAAAACTCTGTATATCCTGAATTATCATTTGTTAAATACCTCATATTTACAAACGCAAAATCATTATCATCACCAAGAAGAATATTACCATTTGAATCAACATTCACTTCTCTAGCTTCAACTTCATATTCACCATATCCAATAGATGGCATTTGCATAACAAAATATTTTCCATTTGCATATCCAACAATTGTATAATAGTATAATTCAAAATTCACCCATGTAGAACCCTCGTTGGTCTTGAAATCAGATTTTGAGTTAATCTTTTTATATTCTTGTCTATATATCGTTGCATTTTTTGTTAAAACAATTTGTTCATCATATAGAAGTTCAAATCTATAATTTCCAGCTTTAATAGGACCTCCAAATTCGTTACCTATTGTTATTTTATCATCAGATGGTCCAAAATTATTAACTACAGTACCGTTTATTGTTATATCTAAATCCTTAGTATCTACTACTTCATTTGTATCTATATTAATCCATTTATAAGATATATGATTCCATATCTTAGAATTTGATTTAAATTCATATAAAGGAATATTATTAACTAAAACGTCTTTTAAAGATATAAAAGTCGCTTTACCATTGTATTCATGATCTAGATAGGAATAACCATCTTGATATGAAAATTCAATATTATTTGGATTGACTAAAACAAAACTAAGTTCTGTTTTAATATTATTATTATATTTATAGGCATAGGTTATTTTATATGTACCTGGTACCTTGAAATCAACATCACTTAAATCTAATATAAAATCATCTTCTTCAAGTTTAAAATATGAATTCAGTACTGTTTTTCCATATAAATCATATTCTTCTAAATTTATTTCATCACCAACTGAATAAACTAATCTATTATCACCTAATAATTTATCTTGATCCAATTCTATATATTTCATTTTTTCTCTAAATCTAATAATTATATCCATACTATTTTTTACTGTTAACTCTAATTTATTTGAATCTTCAATTCGTTTTTCACCACTATACCATCCAAGGAATTCATAATAGTCATTTTCAATAATCTCAAACTCTATACTTTCATTAGTTTTTAAATATAATCTAGTCCCACTAGAACTATATGAGTTTCCGAATTTATCAACAAGATATCCTCCATAAGCCGAAAAATCTATATTTACATATGTCTGACTAGTTTCATATTTTCCCTTTAAAACTATATTTTCTTCAGGCATTTCAAAACAATAAACAAAATCTTTAGAAACTAAATTATCATCTTCATCATACCAACCAGTAAATGCATATCCATTCTTTAGTTCAGCATAAAGTGTAACTAATTTACCTTTAGGAACATTTATATTTAAATTATTCAATTCAAATCCAGAATTGTAACGGAATTTTAAATTATCGTCCTTTGTACTAACATCTAATGAATATCCTTTTTCAACAACTTCTATTTTAAGAGATGCACATATATTAGGATTATTTTTATATTTATAAGTAATAGTATATTTACCTAGTTTTGAATAATCAACTCCACCATCATCATAAGTAATATAATCATTAAAGTCAGACATACCACTTGAATAATATCCATAATTTTTCGCACCACCATTTGCAAGAATTCCCATTACTTGCACATTTTCTGGTGTAGGTCTATCCAAAGAATCCTTTAATACAATAGTATTTATAGGCTCATTGAATCTATAACTAAAACCACATGAAGAAGCAACAAGTTCTAATTTTACAGGATCAGTTTTATATGCAAAAACTGCGCATATTTTTTTATCACTATCCATAGTTACTGTGTATCTTGAATCACTCGAAATAAAAGTATCTTCTGTTGAAGAACTAAGATCATCAGCCTCATACCATCCAACAAAATAATAGTCAGGATAACAATGTGCTTTAACAGTATAACTAGTACCTTCTGCAATTTCTATGTCTCTGTATGTTATATCTTCATCATTAATATCCCGAACAGCACCACCCTCACTAAATGATGCAGGAACTATTCTTCTTGCAACAGTATAAAGTTTATATTTCTTATTTATATTTTCATCATCTTTATCATCATTTCCCAAATCAGAAGATTCGATTCTCTTTACAAAAACAAATTTAGAGAAACTCTCAGTTTCAAATGTCACAATACCAATTTTATATATGGCATTTAATCGTTCTATCTCTCCATTATCTTTAATATGTAAGACATCATAACCTGTTAAATCATACGTTACAGGAATACTAACTTTAACTTTACCATTTAATTTAACCTTAACTCCGTCTTTTATAATAGATAAATCAAATACATAAACATCTTTTGTTTTATCGTATTTTTCTCCTTCAATTTTTGTAATTATACTACTATATTCTTGATTTTTAGAATCTACTATGTTTGCCTCTAAAACACTACCTTCTTCAAATTTAACACCTTCAACAACAATTCAACTTTCTGTTCTTAATTTATCTATCTTTTCAGAAGAAAAACAAGATGTTAATATCAAAATCAAAACTATAGAGCATATTACAAATAATATAGATTTAAAAAAGTTATTCTTAACATAACATGTTTTCATAACAAATCCCTCCTATTCTTTTTTTATAATGAATCCCTTACAATTTTATTATAGCATATTATATATATATATATATTAATACAATTTTATATATAAATTAAAAACCTTAACAATATAAAATGTTAAGGTTTACATATAATTTGAAATTTTATTAATCTTATAATTTTAACTCTATACCGACTGATAAGTAACAAAGTCTATCACTTAATATATTTCTCATTCTTAGAAATGCTTTTTTTCCAGTACAGTGACATGTATAATAATTACTATTATTTTGTAACAATAAAATAGCTAATTTATCAATAATTTCATTAGATTCATATCTTTTAGTAGGTGGATTATACAAATGAAAGCCACCTATTACATTTTTTATATTATTAGATGTTATTTTTTTCGCTTCATTTATTATATTAATTATTCCTGAATGTGAACATCCAGAAAATAACACATAATTGTCATTATTTCTTATAATTAAATTTTGTTCATGTCTGAAATCATCTAATTCAAGATGTCCATCTTTTTTTCTATATAATACACTATTTGATTTTAAATGACATTCTTCTTGTTTAACATTTGAAAATAAGAATAATTCGTCATCTATATTCATATTACCACTAACTAATTCTATTTGGTTTTCATATTTAAGTTTTTTATCTAATCCAACATTAATATAAAATCCTAATACTTTAATAAAGTGTTCATCAAAAGCATCTTCTTTTATATATATTTTTGCGTGCTTGTTTATATTAATGAATTCTCTTAATGCTCCACCATGATCTTTATGTCCATGTGATATTATTACTGTATCAATTTTAGATAAATCAATATTCATTTTATTAGCATTTTTTATAAATAATTTATTAGGTCCTAAATCAAAAAGAATTTTATGTTTTATAGTTTCGATGTAAAGGCATAATCCATGCTTACTGTGAAATTCTTTTGATATTGAAGTATTTTCAACTAAAGGTATAATTTTAATCATAATTAATAACTCCCCTTCTTACAATCAGATTATTACTATTAGTTTATCATTTAAAACTATTTAATAATATTTTACATTTGAGTGATAAATATTTATTGTCACCATTAATATCTTTAACAAGATTTATAGAGTTTAGAGTATAAACTCTATATTTATCATTTTAGAATTATAATGCAAGAATACTTCATTTTTAATTTTAGTTCCATTTAGAACTTATACTTGATTTTCCTTAACAAGTTTTTCACATTTAGAACTAACATTTCCACTTCAAGTATAGTTTCAAACTAGTATAATAAGTTTACCACTTGACCAATTTTCATATACTAAGAATAAAATTTACTGCTTCAGCATTTTTAATTCTTACGTGTATAGTAAGTAGTTTTACCATTATCTTATAATTTCTTTAATGCTTTTTCAATTGAATTACTTAAAAGTGAACCACATAAAATTATAATATTCACTTTTTAAAACTTTCCAATTTACTTACTTATGACACATCTAACCATTGAAACTGACGATTTATTATCTTGAATAATATTCATTCTATCTTCAAAATCATTATATGTTGACATTATAGTTGAAAACGTATATCTAACAAAAGGCTTACACCTTGATACTCTTCTTTTGTTACAAATCTAAATTCATAATTATCAAAAGTATTTGTTTATTTCACCTAACCGAGTATAACTAATAACACGTGCATTTGTAATAATACATCCTTTTCTATTATAAATAATACGAGTTCCAAAAGACTCTCTAACATCATCACTACTAGCTTCTACCTCAACATTCGAACCAATAGTTTTTATTAAATATATTGTTTGGATTCAACAATAGAACTAGTCAATAATCATAAAGATAATTGACATCAAAATTATCATTATAAATACATTTTTTTCATATAAATTCTCTTAATCAATTTTAATCCAATTAATATACATCTAAAACAATTTCATTTTACAGTTTTTGACAATATTTGTAAATAACTAATTTATTTGTAAATGGTAATATAGAAGTGTAGTTTAGGGAGTGAGGATAATGAAAGGCAGTAACATATACTTCAGATTCTGGACATATACTTAATCTATCAATATTAAATATAATTCTATAATCTCTAGTTGTTTTAGCTGTTACTTCTTTATTAGGAAACTTACTTGATGGTTCAAACTCAACTAATACTCCATCACCTAATTTATACATTTTAGAAACTAACTCCACTATTAAAATTGCAATCCTTTTATTACTTTCAATATTATCCATATAATCACCTATTTTTGTAGTAACATTATACCATAAAAGAAATATTAATTTACTCTCACTACTTTAAACCTATTAAGAAAAATTAAATAGGCAATTAATTATAAAAACTTCATACAAAAAAATCTTAACACAAAATGTCTTAAGACTTTATATTATATTTATTCAGTGTAGAATACGAAATCATCAAAAGATAAATCAAATAAATCAATTAATTTTCTAATAACAATAATTATGTCATTAGTACTACGATTTGTTTCTATAAATATACCAGAATTACCTATTTCTTTAGGAGTTCTTAAAATTGATGAATCGTATGTTATAAAAGGGCATTCTGCATTCGCAAATTTATAATTTGATTTTGCCATTTCTTTTAAATCATCAGTTTTTAATATGTATATATTTTCACAAAATTTAGTTAACAGTTCTTTAGCTGTTGAGACATTTTGTACTTCTCCCATAAACATAAATGAGGTGATTTTTTTACCAATATAATCATAACCATCATTAACAGTATGCCTATTTGAAGATGCGATATCTAATTTTTGTTCAAATGATGCTGGAAGCTCTAACAATTTTATTATAATATTACTTAATCTCAAAGCACGATTTCTAATTTCATTTTCTCGCCAATGTTCTTGATTGATTACATCTTCATTTAATAATATAAATTTCGATTTTTTGTATTCATTTTTCTTTTCTAAGAAGGATTTATCAGATAATTCACTATTAAAACCAGTTAAAGTTAAATTTCCAAGTGTATGTAAATACTTTCCATAAACGAACTCATAACTATTACCAATTTCTTTTTTCCAATCTTCACTTTGATTATTTTGAGGCATTATATGTTCAATTGTTTTTGTATCATCTATCGTAACTTCTTCTTTTGAATAAAAACCATTCTCTATAATAGATAATAAATACTTACATAGTTTTCCATTTTTATATATAGGTTCATTTATTAATCCATCTTTAAAAGAAGTATTTAAAGGCATAGAATCTCTACCAATAAGTTGTGAACTCATGAATTCATAAATAGAATCTAAATAATTGTTTTTGCTTTCATTAGAAGTAAAGATTCTCTTATATAAATTTTTATATAATCCACGTAATGAATTTGAAGGAACTCCAGTTATTAATCTTCTAACTGTATAATTAATATATAATTTTAATATTTCTAATAAAGTATCCTCAGTAATTATTCCATTTTCAAAATCATCAAATACATTTAATAAAAAAGGATAAATAGTTGATTGACCTAATAATCTAAAGGCAGAAAGTAGACGATTAACATATTTAGAATATGATGAAGATTCTCTAATAAAAGCATTATAATATTTAGAAAACTTTTTTAATTCCTGTAAATATTCTTTATGAGTTATAGAGTTATCATCAGCAAATTTCTTAAAACGTTGATAAGATTCTTTTTCTTTTACTAATTCAGGGATTTTATAAACCAAATATGTTTGAAAGAAACTTTCCATTTTTTCTCTTCCAATTAAATTTTCTATCGGTAACCAATATTCTTCAAATAACTCATCCATATTTTCATCAGTCATCAATAAAAAATTTCTAATTTTATCAGCTAAAGTTAAATCTTCCCCTGTTGAGTTAATTCGTTCAAAAATCAACTGTGGATCATCATTTGGTTCTTTTAAACTAATCATAACAATAACAAGCCTAGATATACCATTTTTAATATTTCTAATAGATATACCTTCATTCAATTTACCATTTATTAATGTTTTAAAATACTCGTAATTAATATAGATATTTGAAGTATGATCCATTTCATCAAATTTATCATACATCAATTTCATAAATTGTTCATTATCAGATTTAATCGGCTTTAATTTCAACTTAGTTTTTTCATCATTACTAAAATCTCTTGAAGCTTTATTAAATAACAAATCTTTTAATGTTTCTTTATCATCACCATCTGACAAATCATATAAAGCTTTCAATAATAAATAGATTGAAGTATATCTTTGTTGACCATCGATAATTATGTATTTTTTAATTCCGTTTTCTTCATCTTGTTGAACCTGAACTACAGTTCCTAGAAAATGACTTTTTTCATTTATATAAGCACTTATAATATCATTAAATAGTTCAAGACAATTATCTTTTTTCCAATCATAATTTCTTTGATAAACTGGAATTTGATATTGACGCTTATTATCAAACATCAAGTCTAACAATTCAAGATTTTCAGCTTTCATTATAAAACTCCTCTTTTTTCAAATTTACATAATTATAACATTTTTTTGTTTATTATACAATGACTATGACTTATCGCTTATATAAATCGTTTAATAATGCATACCCCTGCCTATAATCGTTTAATAATGCATACCCCTATCAAGTAATCGTTTAATAACTGCATACCCTTAAGCCATATCGTTTAATAGCGTATTAATAATAACTAGCATATAAACGCCTATTTTATATCGATTATAAAGAAAAATAAAAGGGTTCAATTCCCATACGTAGAGAACCGAACCCCTAAAAAGAGCACAAAAAAAGGCTTGATAACAGTATCAAACCTAACGTTTCAAAATGGTGGAGATGCGGGGAATCGAACCCCGGTATATAGCAAGATCTAACAAGCTTTCTACATGTTTATCTTATCCT
This sequence comes from uncultured Anaeroplasmataceae bacterium, assembly GCA_964548855.1. Classification (GTDB taxonomy): domain Bacteria; phylum Bacillota_I; class Bacilli_A; order Acholeplasmatales; family Anaeroplasmataceae; genus UBA3206. The sequence continues at coordinate 11,896 of CAZJSR010000005.1, forward strand.
AAAATTTCATTAACTGTATAGCGAATAAGCAAACCAACAATTAACTACACTCTATTAAATTCATACATAATGTTAGAGTAGCACACTACATATATATCCTACTAAATTAAGCATCAAGCTTTAGAGCATAGGAAACTCTAAAGGTGATGAGCTAATATTATCTAATTAGCATGCATATGCAAAGTTAACATTGTTATTGTTAACTAATGCAAATGTATAATCATTTTCTTCTGCGTTTATTACAGAACCTCGACGTTTTTAAGGTGGCCGATAATCCCACCACATGCTTACTTGCCTTCACTAACCACAGCGAATCCAAGACATCCCCATATGCAAAGGAATTATACCTTTTTATTAATTCCTTTGTCAATACTAATAATTATTTTTTGCGATTTTCTTAAGGCGCATTAATGTATCTTTTTCTTTTAATGCTTCTCTTTTATCCTGTAATTTTTTACCCTTACATAAAGCTATTTCAACCTTGCATAAGGAACCCTTAAAATAAACTTTAACCGGAACTAAAGTACATCCATCTAGTTTACATTTATTAAATAACTTTATAATTTCACTTTTATGTAATAATAACTCTCTACTTCTAGTTTCTTCGTGATTGAAAATATTTCCAAAATCATATTTAGCGATATTCATATTAATGATTATTGGCTTATAATCTTTAATTTGAACATAAGAATCATTAATATTACATTTATGAAGTCTAACTGATTTTATTTCAGTTCCCTTTAATTTTATACCAGCTTCATATGTATCTAAAATAAAATACTCATGTCTTGCTTTTCTATTTTCAGCGATTATGTTCATAAAATCACTCCTTATATCCTATATAATCTTTTTCTAAGATAAAATCAATAGTTCTTTCAAACTTATTTGTGTCATAAACTACAACATTTATTTTATCTCCTATTTTGAAAATATTATTCATACTAACTAATGAAACATTTTTCTCATTATATGCATAATAACCCTTCATATTATTTATGTGAATAAGACCTTCAACACCATTAGATAAAGTTACATAAAGACCATATGGTACTACACTATTAATAATTCCTTCAAAAGTATTTCCAATATATTTAGATATATACATACATTGAAGCATATCCATTACTTCTCTTTCACATTCAACGCTTTTCTTTTCTTGTATACTACATTGTAGTGCAATTTCACTTAAAATAGACTGATATTTTTTAATATCATCATTAAAAGTATCAGAAGGATGAAGTAATAACTTTTTTAATAATCTATGCACCATTAAATCAGGATACCTTCTAATTGGTGAAGTAAAATGACAATAGTACTCAAATGCTAAGCCATAATGTCCAAGACATATGTCAGAATATTTAGCCTTCATCATTGCCCTTAATACTAAATTATTAATAATATAGTATTCTTCTTTTTCTTTTATTCCTTCCATAAGAGACTGAATCATTTTGGGTTTAATTTCATTTTTTGTATTTGCTACCTTATATCCCATTTGTCTTAACATATTAAACACATTATTTAACTTCTCTTGATCGGGATTTTCATGAACTCTATAAATTGATGGAATACTTAGTAAATTCATATGATACGCAACAGTTTCATTTGCCATCAACATAAAATCTTCAATTAAAAGTTCAGCCTTATCTCTTTCTCTTAATACAAAATCAATAGGTTTACCAAATTCATCAAGTATTACTTTATATTCAGGAACATCAAAATCTAAAGCTCCATTCTTATAACGTTTATCCCTTATAATTTTACTAAGTTTTGCCATATTTAATAACATAGGATAAATATCACTATACTTTGAAATCAATTTAGCATCATTATTTATTAACATCTTATTTACATCATCATATGTCATTCTATGAGAAGACTTAATAATACCTTCACATATATCATATCTTACTAAGGTACCAGTTTCATCAATTTCCATAATTGCACTTAATACTAATCTATACACATTTTCATTTAAAGAACATATTCCGTTCGAAAGTTTTTTAGGGAGCATAGGAATAACTCTATCAGCTAAATAAACTGATGTTCCTCTTTTATAAGCTTCTATATCAAGTTGCGAGTCTTCTTTTACATATTCACTTACATCCGCAATATGAACAGATAATAAATAATTCCCACTAGGTAATACTTCTAATGATATAGCATCATCAAAATCCTTACTATCAACACCATCAATAGTAATTACTAAATCATTAGTAAAATCTCTTCTATCTTTATATAAAGAACAGTCAAGTTCATCAGGAATACTAATTAATTCATCTAAAACCTCTTTAGGATATTCTGATTCAAAACCATACTTCAGCGCAATAAGTTCAATATCAACTCCAAGCGCATCCTTATGTCCTAGAACTTTAGTAACTACTGCGCTAATAGTTTTTTTATTGTAATTAAGATTTCCTACAACAATATCTCCATCTTTTCCACCATTTAGATTTTCAACTTCTACTTTCGCTCTTATATCATTAGATTTATCTCTTGAAACAATAAAATACTCAGTCCCTCTTTTACTTTTTTTTGTAATTAAAATACCAAATATTTGACTATTTTTTCTTTCTAAAACATCTATAACAACAGCACTATTCTTTTTATTTTCAGCGATTTTAGGAAGAACATAAAAAGAAACAGTATCACCATTATAAGCATTTTTCATATCTCTTGAAGATATATAATAATCTTCCTCTTCAGAGTCTACTATAATAAATCCAAAATCATTATTTTTAATTTCAATTATTCCCTTTTTCTTTATATAATACGAACCATTATTTACATGTACTAAATCTAGGGAAATAAGTTCATCTAAGATTTCCCTCACTTCTTCTTTAGATAGTTTTGTATGCTTAGTTACATCACTAATAAAATGTGAAAATGGTTTACTAAGTGCATTAATAACTAATTCTTTTTTTGTCATAAAATCACCTCCTAAATTTAAAAAAAAGATTTCCTAAGAAATCTTTTTGACTAAATCATAGCTCTTACTATTATTAATACAAAGAAAACAACTCCTAAAAGAGCAGTTCCTCTTTGGAAAAATAATTCAATACCACGAGTCTTTTGATTTTTAAATAATTCTGTCTTTTGTCCACTAAAAGCATCATTAATATTATCCTTTGACTCTTGCATCATAACTATAATAATTAATAAAATCGCAAAGATTATAATAAATATATCAAGAACATTCATATTAATTCCTCCATCAATAGAAATACTCATATATTATAACATTAAGTAAATTTTAAATCAATAGTGAAGAAAAAAAAGTCCGAGAAATTCTCTCGGACCTTATGCATTATTTAATTACTGTAACATTTGCGGCTTCTTGACCTTTTTTTCCATCAACTACATCAAAAGTAACTTTTTCGCCTTCATTTAAGGTTTTAAAACCTTCAGAATTGATTGCAGTATAGAATACAAAATAGTCTTTTTCACATGCAGTAATAAATCCATAGCCTTTTTTTGAATCAAACCATTTTACAATACCTTCCATAGTAAAAACTCCTCCTTATAAATGTTAATAAAAACCAGGAATTTCTAATGTGATAAATGTACCATAAAATAATATTTCTGTTCTCATTACAACTATATTATAAATTATTTTTTTACAAAAAACAACAATTCGTGAAAGCGTTTTTTAAAAATTATTTTATTTTATTAATTGCACTGAAAATTGCATTAATACTTGACTTTACAACGCTTGAATCCATTCCAAGCCCAAAATATGATTTATTATCCTTTAAATTCTTAATCTCAACATAAGTAACAGCTTCGCTATTAGATCCATTATTTAATGAATGTTGTTGATAATCAGTAATATCAATATTATAATGCTTAGAAGCATTTAAAGCTGCAATAACAGATTCAATCGGACCTTCACCAGGACCATAATATGTTTCCTCACTACCACAATAGTTTATTGTTAAATATCTCTTTCTTTCACTTGTTGAATCATCTATATATTGTTTAATAAATGAACAATTCGTAAAATAATCAAGATAATTTTCCATAAATAATGAGAATATTTCTTTTGGTTCTAATTCTCCTTTAACTTCTGTAACTTTTTGAACAATATTTGAAAAATCGCCTTGCATATTCTTAGGAATTCTTAGACCATAAGTTTGTTCTAAAACAAACGCAATACCACCTTTTCCTGATTGAGAATTAATACGCACTAATGCTTCATATTCTCTTCCTAAATCCGACGGATCAATTGGTAAATAAGGTACTTCCCATTTATTGCTTCCTGACTCTTTATAAGCTCTCATACCCTTATTTATCGCATCTTGGTGAGAACCACTAAACGCAGTAAATACAAGTTTTCCAACATATGGATGTCTATCATCAATAGTCATCTTAGTAACATCCTCGTATAAATCCTTTAAATCATTGATATTACTAAAATCAAGTTCTGGGTCAACCCCTTTAACAAACATATTTAATCCAACATTAACAATATCTAGATTCCCTGTTCTTTCACCATTTCCAAACAATGTACCCTCAACTCTATCAGCTCCTGCTAATAGTCCAAGCTCACATGAGGCAATTGCACATCCTCTATCATTATGAGGATGTAATGAAACGATAACTCTATCTCTTTGTTTAAAATTGCGACACATATACTCAATTTGATCAGCATACACATTTGGAGTATCCATCTCTACTGTTGATGGAAGATTTATTATAACTTTATTATCCTTAGACGCCCCCCAAGTATCTAATACTGCCTCACATATTTCTGATGCATAATCCATTTCAGTTCCTGTAAAAGATTCAGGCGAATACTCTAATATAATTTTTCCATCAAATTCACTAGAAAGTTTTTTTACAAGTTCAACACCTTTTACAGCTATATCAACAATTTCTTCTTTTGACTTATTAAACACAACTTTTCTTTGAAGAACAGATGTTGAATTATAAATATGTAAAATAGCCTTAGGAAGACCTTTTAAAGCTTCAAATGTTCTTCTTATTAAATGTTCACGAGCTTGAGTTAAAACTTGTACTGTAACATCTTCTGGAATCAAATTATCATCAATAAGTTTTCTTAAAAAATCAAATTCAATTTGACTTGCGCTTGGAAACCCAACTTCAATTTCTTTAAAACCAATTTCAACAAGTTTCTTAAACATCCTTACCTTTTGATCAATATCCATCGGTGTAATTAAAGATTGATTACCATCTCTTAAATCCACACTACACCATATTGGTGCCTTTGTAATTTCATTATCAGGCCATGTTCTATCTTTTAATTTAATTGTTTCAAACTTTTGATATTTATCATAATTCTTCATAAAAAATCCTCCAAAAAAAAATCCTCTAAGCTATGCCTAGAGGACGATAAATCGTGGTTCCACCTCAATTTGTAAATACTTCACAATATTTACCTCAATAAGTTTCAAATAAAACTCTTATGCTATAACGGGCATACCCGAAGCCTCCTACTTAAATTACTTTGTTCAGTGCCTTACTCTTAGGACTAATTCAATAAAATTCTTACTCTACCTTTCACCAAACGGCATCTCTCTTTGCTAAGAAAAATTATCTACTACTTCCTAGTCTTCGTATGTAAGATTATTTTATACTAAACAAATAAATAAGTCAATAAAATTAATCTTTTTTGCATCTACTACACATTTTTATGCAGTTTTTTATTTTATCTCCAAAATAAAATGCCATATATCTATGAATACAAATATTTTTATTACATAAATATAATATACTATTTAACTGATAGTACTTATATTGCTTAATTTTTAAAGCCTCTTTTTTGTTCTTATATGTCAAATCAATATTCTTTATAAAATAATTAAGAACTTTGACATCATAATTGTTATAAAGAATAATACACTCTCCATATTCTTTATCACGAGAACATCTTCCAGTCATTTGTGCTAACGATTCAATACTATCTGGAATATTATAATTAATTATAAATCGAATATTTGGTTTATTAATTCCCATACCAAACGCAACAGTTGAAATAATCACTTTTTTCTTACCACTTATAAAATCATCTTGATTCTTTTCTTTTATTTCATTATCTAAAGCACCATGATAATATGTAGTACTGAACTCTTTTAATGAATCAAAAAGAAACATTACATCTTTTCTAGTCTGAGCATAAATTATACCACTAGTATCATGAGCAATTAAATATTTTTTTATATAATCTAATTTATTAACATTTTTTACTATTTTATAATATAATTCAGGACGGTCAAAAGACTGCCTAATAATTAAATAATTATATATACCTGTAACTACTTTAATTTCTTCTATTGTATATTTATTAGCTGTCGCAGTAAATAAAGTTATAGGTATTTTATAATCAAAATAATTAATAAAATCTCTAATATTTAAAAATGATTCCCTAAAGTCCATATGCCACATTATAGTATGTGCTTCATCTACTATGATATTCGAAATTTTAATATTTTTAATATTATTTAAAAAAAGTGGATTAGCTAATCTTTCAGGACTAACATATAATATCTTAATTTTATCTAGCGAATTATATACCAAATTCGCATCAATATAGCTATTAATATATGCTGCAGGTATGTTTTTTTCCTTTAGTTCTCTTACCTGATCATACATTAAACTAATAAGAGGACTTACAACAATCGTAAGTCCATCTAATATTAACGCAGGAATCTGAAAACAAATACTTTTACCACCACCTGTTGGCATAATCGCAATTGTATTATTTCTTTTTAAAATAGAATCAATTATCTCTTCTTGGGTTCCTCTAAATGATTCATATCCAAATTTTTCTTTTAATACATCATATTTATCCATATTACCACCATATAATATTTAGACAAATATAATATTATTTACTATGAAAATTGAGAATTATATAAATCATAATAAAATCCCTTAGATTCTATTAATTCTTTATGTGTTCCTTTTTCTACTATATCTCCATTATTTAAAACTAAAATAATATCGGCGTTACGAATTGTTGAAAGTCTATGGGCAATTATAAAACAAGTTTTATTCTCTTGTAGTTTCAACATAGCCTCTCTTATTTCTATCTCTGTTTTTGTATCAACATTACTTGTTGCTTCATCTAAAATAAGCATCTTACTATCTAAAAGCATTGCACGTGCAATCGTAAAAAGTTGTTTTTGACCCTTAGATATATTATTACCATCTTCGCTTAAAATAGTATTAAATCCATCAGGGAGTGACGTAATATAATCTAAAATATTAGCTTCCATACAAACTTTCTTAACATCCTCTATACTTGCATCTTTATTACCATATTTAATATTATCAAAGATACTTGCATTTTTTAACCATGTATCTTGAAGTACCATAGAATACATTTTTCTTAAACTTCTTTTGTTAATATCTTTAATATCTATTCCATCTAAATAAATAGTACCACTATCTACATCATAAAATCTCATAAGAAGATTAATAATAGTAGTCTTACCTGCGCCTGTAGGTCCTACAATCGCAACTTGCGATCCTTTTTTCACTTTTAAATTTAAATTATGTATAATTGTTTTATCTTTAGAATACCCAAATTTTACATTTTCAAAAATAATTTCTCCATTAGTAGTAGCTAAATCTACTTTTCCATCAATAATATTTTCTTCTTCTAAATCTAAAATATCAAATATTCTTTCACTAGCCGCAAGGGCGGATTCTATATCAGAATATATATTAGCTATTTCATTAATAGGTCCTGAAAACTTTCTTGAGTATAAAACAAAACTAGAAATTTTCCCTATATCCATATTCCTAAAAGATACCATGTACATAATTGAACCTAACATACTTATTAGTGATAAAGATACATTATTAATAAAATTAACACCAGGACCATTCCATGCAGCAATACAATCCGCCTCACACCAAGCTTTTGAAGCTTCATTATTATATACTTTAAATTTATCTAAAATATTTTTTTCATTAGAATAAGATTTAATAGTTTTAAGACCTGTTATATATTCTTCTGCATAACTATTCATTTGCCCTAAAGTAATAGACCTGTTTTTGAATTTTTCACGCATTTTCTTTCTTATTAGTTTCGCAAATAAAATTGATACTGGTACAGTAACAGCAAATATTAACACTAATAAAGGTTCAATTGTTAACATCATTATAAAAGACCCAACAATCGCAATTAAAGATGAAAATATTGTAACTACATCACTCGAAAGAGAAGTATTAACAGTATCAATATCATAACTCATTCTTGAAATAATATCACCAGTTTGACTTTTATCAAAAAATGATATTGGCATATTTTCAATATGAACAAATAATTCTTCTCTCATTTTCACACATATTTTTTGACTAAGTTTTATCATTATTATATTTAATATAAATGATAACAAACCGCTTAATATATAAATTCCTATCAAAATTATGGCATAATTATATATAACTTTAAAATTAACTTTTCCCAATGAAACATTTGTTTCATTAATAATTAACCCAATTATATGAGGTCCAAATATTTGAGGAATAGATGAAAGCAATGTCAAAATTATAGCACTTATTAACATTCCTTTATATTTTAAAATATATGAAAATAATCTTTTTAACGTTTTCTTTTTATTCTTAGCTTTTTCAGTTGATGAACTCATTTTACCTTTTCCAGATAAATTTACACTACCATTCATTTACTCACCTACTCCCATTTGAGAATATGCAATATGTGAATATATTTCACATTCCTTTAGTAACTTTTCATGCGTTCCATACCCAACAATCCTACCCTTATCAAGAACAATAATTTTATCACAATCCTTAATACTTGATATTCTTTGTGCAATTATTATAAAACTTGAAAAGTTAGCAAACAACTCTTTTCTTAATTTCATATCAGTCTTATAATCAAGTGCACTTGATGAATCATCAAGAACAATCAAATCATTATTACACGCAATTGCCCTTGCGATTAATAATCTTTGTTTTTGTCCTCCTGATAAATTACTTCCCTTCGGTCTTAAAACTGTCATAACACCATCTTTTAGATTACTTACAAAATCATAAGCTTGGGCTTTTTTTAACGCATTATCAACTTCTTCTATATCTAAATTTCTACCAAAACTAATATTTTCATAAATAGTATCATTAAAAAGTAAATCCGTTTGAAATACCACCCCTATATTCTTTCTTAAATTTTCAGGGTTATATGATTTAATATTTTTATTGTTATAATATATCTCACCACTATCAGTATCATAAAATCTCATTAATAAATTTAAAATAGTTGATTTACCAGAACCAGTTGCCCCAATTATACCTAGTTTTTCACCCTTATCAAAAGAAAAATTAATATTAGATAAATTATCTATTTTCTTTAAATACGAAAAATTAACATTTCTAAATTCAATAAAATGAGAAGAATAATCATTACTATCTATTATTTCAACATTAGTATCAATGCTAAATATTTCCTCTAGTCTTTTTGAACTTGCAATCCCTTTAGATGAAACAATAAATAATCTAGTAAAAGTCAGCATCGAATTAGATATAATTGTAAAATAACTTGTAAACGCAACAAGCGTTCCCATACTACATAAACCTTTATTACATCTAAATGCCCCATAAATTACAACGCCTATTAAACCAACATTTAATAAAATAGTAATTATAGGATTTAAGGATGCCATAATACTATTAGCTTTAATATTTATTATGCTAAGATCATTATTTACTAAAGAAAAATCTTTTATTTCATCTTCTTGTTTATTAAAAGCTTTGATAACTCTCGCACCAGTAACATTTTCCCTCATTTTATCAACTAAATCATCATTTTTTTCTTGAAGAGTTTTAAATAAAGGCAGTCCAATTTTAGTAATTATAATTATTGTAAATAAAATAATTGGTAATACAATTAACATAATTAACGTCAAATGACTATCTTCCATAAAACAAACAATACATCCACCTATTAATAAAATAGGTGCACGAACTCCAAGTCTTAAAATCATACCAATCATTTGATTTATATTATATGTATCTGTCGTCATTCTTCCCACAAGTGAAGGAAGTGTTATTCTATCTTTTTCTTGTTGTGGAAGTTCTTCTATTTTTTCAAATAAATCATTACGAATTCTTGAAGTAGACATCTTGCATATAATGCTGGCATTTTTATTCGCAAAAACATTAAACAAGAATCCTACAAGTGAAAATAATATCATTATTATTCCCCATAAAACTATTTTATTTACACTATTTTTTAGTATAACAATATCAATTATATATGATAATATATATGGAATTACTAAATCACATAATGTACCTGTAATCTTTATAAATATAGTAAACGCAATTCTTAACTTATAAGATTTTAAATATTTTAAAATAAATCTCATAATATATCACTTCCTAAATTAATTATAATATAATTAAAAATTATTTTAAACTCTCAATTAAAAAAATGAGCAAACGCTCATTTTAATTATATTTTTGTTCTATCAGGATATACTGTATATACCCCTCTACCATTGTCTTTAGAATTATATAAAGCCACATCAGCATTAGAATAAAGAGAATCAAAATTACCATCTTCTAATGTTACACCAAGCGAAACTGACATAAGATTATTGTCAATAAAATCAAGTGGTGTATTTTGTAATGTAGTTTGAAGTTCTTGGATACGATAAGAAACTACACTTTTTCTAATTTCAAATTGTGTTGGTAAATTATAAAGTAAAACCACAAATTCATCACCACCAAGACGACATACAACACTATCTTCTTTAAATGTTTCTGTTAGTGTGTTTGAAATAAATACTAACGCTTGGTCACCTGCAGAATGTCCATATAAGTCATTAATATCTTTAAATTTATCAACATCTATGATAATAAAGGCATATGATTGTTTTGTAACATCGTTTAAGATCTTATCAATTTTATCTTCAAAATAACGTCTATTAAACAATTTTGTAAGACCATCTGTATTACATAATTCTTGAAGTTCACGATTTTTATCTTTCTCATGGTCTCTTTCAAATTCTATAGTATATAGCTTAATAATTCTCTTTACACTTTTATCAACAGTCAATCTTAATTTTTCGTTTTCATATGTTAAGATTTTTGAAAATTCATACATATCATCACTTGCGTTAGTACCAAGTAATGTGTTTTTAATTACATATGCATGTTTAATAAGCATTAAATCACCTGTTAATTTTGCATATGATGATGTCATGAATGAATATTCTTCATATAATGTATTATCTTTTGTATCAAGAACTAATTGTGATAATAAAAATAATACTCTTGTTTTAGTTTGATTCGATGTTATATCATCAACTAATAGTAATATTTTATAAATATCATCTACATAACTTGTATTTATATATTCAATTCTTTTAATTAAATTACTTATTTCTTTTATTACTTTAAAAGGTTCTGCAAGATTATCTTCAAATAACATTAACGCTAGTTTAATTGTCCTATCAATATGATCATATTTTTTTAGTATCATATTTGTACATAGTTGGTCTAACAATATTTTTTGATAATGCAAATCCTTAGCTATTGCATAATCATCAGCCTCACTTTTAGCTCTTTCATAATAAACTAACGCAGACTCATAATCTCCGATACTATAAAAAATATCCCCAATATTACAATGACATATTGCAATAATGAATTTATTATCATACGATCTAGCTTTCTTTAAAGCAATTAATATTGCATCTAGAGCATCATATGGTTCAAGATTGGCAATATCAATTGAACTCTTAATAAAATAACTTAACATTAAATATTTATCATTATTCAGTTCTGTTGCACCATCTATACAAGATTTAGCATATTGACGTGCTTTTAACATATTTTTATTATAATATACATAATAATATGCTAAATAATAATCACTTACCATCATTCCATAGCGATCTGATTCCCTAGAAGCTTGTTTAAATAAATCATACGCAAGCTTATAAACATTTTCTGATTCACTTAATACTAATTCAGTTTCTTCAAGTTCATTAATTAGATCGCTTAAATTCATAATAATACTCCTTCTTATAATAAATTAATATTATGTTTGCTTAATATTTCAATATCTTCATCACTCCAAATTGATGATTGTACTTCACCAATATGAATTTTTTCTAAGAAAAACATACATAAACGACTTTGACCAATTCCTCCACCAATTGTTAAAGGTAATTCTTTATTAATTATACCTTTAACATATGGATTAGTAAGTTTAAATTCTTCATGTCTCTTTTTGATTTGTTTTACAATTGATTTTTCATCAACTCTAATACCCATACTTGAAATTTCAAAAGCACTTTGTAATACTTCATTCCAAAGTAAAATATCACCATTTAATTTCCAATCATCATAATCCGCAGCTCTACCATCATGTGGAGCACCATCAGATAAATCCCATCCTATTTGATATAAAAATACTGCTTTATATTCTTTAGTAATACTGTTTTCTCTTTCTTTTCTTGATAAATTAGGATATTTTTCTTCTAATTCCTTCGTAGATAAAATCATTATATCATCTGGCAGTTTATTTGTAAAACAATTAAACTTATTATTAACCTTTTTTTCTACTTTTTTTAACACTTTAAAAATAGATTTAACTGTCTTTTTTAAATATGAAAACTTTCTATCATCTTTACTTATAACTTTTTCCCAATCCCATTGATCTACATATGCAGAATGATATGTATCTAAATCTTCATCTCTTCTTATGGCGTTCATATCAGTATATAATCCACGTCCGACTTCAAATCCATATCTTTTAAGCGCATTGCGTTTCCATTTAGCTAGTGATTGAACTATTTCAGCTGTTTCTGTTATTCCTTTAATATCAAAAGATACAGGTCTTTCAATACCATTTAAATTGTCATTTAATCCTGTTTTAGGTAATACAAAAAGTGGTGCAGATACTCTTACTAAATTTAAAGCCTTCGCAAGTTCTGTTTCAAATGTATCCTTAACATACTTAATCGCGATTTCAGTATCTATTAAATTTAATTTTGATTCATAATCATCTCTAATAATTATATTTTTCATATTAATTTTCCTCCAATTTTATTAACAAATGTAAAAACTCATTTTCACTAATATATCTATCTACATAATCATTATATTTTTTAAAATATAATGGATTAAAAGAATCTTTAGGATCATTTGATATAGTAGATAAATATAATATATTTTCCTTTATTTCATATCTATAATTATGTAGTAATTTACATTTAATCAACCTTTCATTCATTTTGATATTTTTATTATAAACAATTTTATAAAGCCTTAATGTCTTTTTTTTAAAACAAGAATGTAGGTGATATTTTATAGAAACACTAGTTATCAAAGTTTCATCTATTTTACCTTCCATAGAATCAGAAACTTCTAATATATCTCCATATAATTTATATCCAAATATCTTGTATACTTCTGTTATAGCATTATTATTAGTCTTAAATTTCATAAAGGGTAAATATATATTCAGTAAGTAATCTTTAAGTTCATAAAATTTTCTATTTTTTATAAATGTTGTCATAATAACTATAACACTTATAAACATAGAAATAACTACAGAAATAATAAGAAAAATACTATTATCAAATATAAAAGATAGTATCAATCCTAATAATATTGAAGTTATACAAAGAATAATTCTTGTTAATAATTTTGCACGATCAGCTTTTTTTATTGACTTGAAACTTTTCTCCAATAATATCACATTCCTTCATAATGTATTATTATAACATTCACATTTTACCATAAAAACATCCGTTTTTTTTACATTTTTAAAAAAACATCAAAAAAACGCATAAAAAAAGAAGAAAAAACTAACATTTTAAATTATATATAAAAACGGTCCATATTTTATGAACCGTTTATATATTATATATTTACAACTTTAATCATACCATCATTTTCTATCACAACTGCGATTTCTTTTAAAACATCATAAGCTTCATTAAATTTGTGTTTAATTGGTTCTGTAAGGCGTTTATACCCCATTCTTTTTTGACACATTTTAAATAATTCTAATTTATCAATATTTTCATTGTTTATTGCGATAATCTTAAGTCCTAATGCAATTTCATAAGATGATATATATTTTATATCTCTTGGAATATCATCAGGTGCTGGAATTCTTAATTCAACATCCTTATTAACTAAATATAAATATCCATCTTTGCTCTTTACATCACTTGATAGATACATAGCTTTATTTAATATATATTCGTCTTCAACTCTTCGTGAAACCTTTTCTGCATTATATATTGGTAAAATTCTTTCTAATAACCATGATTCATTAATAGGTGATTCTTTTTCTAATATTGACGTTATTAATTTCTCAAAATCTAATGATTTTTTATACTCATCAATTAAATACGGAACATCTGCATACTCATAATATTTAAAACTCTCATCTTCTTTTAATGAAGAAACTAATACTTCTTGTGGAATCATATTTAAATTATTATCATCAATACTCTTTAAAGCATCTAATAATTTTCTTTGTTCTAGTATTGGGTTTAAAAACCACCCAACACTCCAAACTCTAATGAATTTAAATCCCATTTTTTCAAGTATTTCTTTTCTTAATCTATTTCTATCACGACAAAGTTTATCATTATAATATGTATTTCCATCACATTCAATTGCCGCAACATAATCATTTGTCTTTAAATTTTTAACACAAAGATCTATCTTCATATCTGAAAATCCAACTTTATAATCAACTGTATAACCGTTCTCTTCTAAGAAATCTTTTACACAAAGCACAAAATCAGGTTCTAAATTATTATCATTTGTCCTATTTTCAACAGGATTTAATGCAAATTCGATATAACCTTTTAAAAGTTTAGCACCGGTTGAATTACCTGTAATATCGCTTGGTTTAATAGATGTTACTAATTTCACATTATATTTAGCTCTACTTATTAATACATTAAGTCTTCTTTCTCCACCATCTCTATTTAAAGGTCCGAAGTTTTGAATAAATTTGTGATTCTCATCATAACCATATCCAACACTACAAATAATTGTATCTCTTTCATCACCTTGTACAGTTTCTAGATTTTTAATAAATAAAGGCTCTTCATCATTACTAAAATCAATTTTTTCTTTTAATAACATGTCATATACATATTTTTCAATTAAGTTTTGTTGAGATTTAGAAAATGAAACAATTCCAATACTTCTTTTATTTTGATACTTTATATAGTGTTCTTTAACAAGATTCGCAACCATACGAGCTTCAGCATCGTTTACTCTTGTCTTATGAGTGAAAACACCATCCTTTACATAATAACACTCCAATCCAAAATCCTCCATTTTATGTTTAGCACTTGGAAACGTTGTTAGAGAATTATCATAAAAATGTTTATTACTAAACGCAATAAGTTCTTCATTTTTACTTCTATAATGCCATTTAAGGCGATATTTAGGCAAACATGCACTTGCTATATCAAGGATACTTTCATAATCTGATACTGATTCTCCCTCTAAATCATCTAAGTCATCATCTCCTTGTTCAACAGATGCAAAGAAATTAGAAGGTGGCATTTGTTTTGAATCACCCACTACTACCATTTGTCTTGCACGATAAATTGAACCTATCGCATCATAAGGAAATATTTGTGATGCCTCATCAAAAATTACCAAATCAAAAGTAAAACTTTTTGAATCAAGATATGTAGATACACTTAATGGTGACATTAAAAAACAAGGTTTTAACAATTGAATAAATTGAGGATTTGAATTTAAAAGTTCTCTTACAGACATTTGTTTACGTTTCTTTTGATATTCTCTATTAATTAAACTTGCGGCGCTTCCTGGCGCAATTATGTCATTATTAGGTTTTAATGCTTGAAGTTTTTCTCTTATTAACGAAGAAGCAATTTCAAATTTATCATGATCTCTTTGGATGAATTTAGAAACCATCTTATTAACTTCAACTGAATTAAATTGTTTAAATACCGATATTTCATTTAATATTTTATAACTCAATCCCTTAAAAAATACATCTTTAAATACATCCTTAATTCTAGAAATATCAAGTTTATTATCATTAACATAATCAATAAATCTAAGACAATTCAAATCTTTAAGTAAAGAAATAATACCATTTATTTTTATCCATGTAGCAAGATAATCATAATGATTTAATTTACCTGTTGTTTTAACATATAAATCCTTTATACTACATGTATTTAACTTAATAATATCTTTATCATACAAATATTCAGTTTCAAAAATAGAATCTAAATATTTTATATGATTTTTCATTTCATTAAATAATTCACTATCTAATTCATTATATTTAAAGTTTTTAAAATCTTTTATTTCTCTACAATTTTTTATTTGATTTAATAAATCATATATATCTTTAAAATTAGTATTATACCCGTCATAAGAATCTCTAACTAATTTTCTTATCTCATATGCTTCAAGTTCAAAATTTGAATCAATTTCTAAGTACTCTTTTACCATTTCTAATGATTCAACTAAATTTTTATAATCCAATTTCGAAATACTTACTTCATTAATAGTTTTTATTATTGTTTTATATTCTTTATTAATTGATTTAAATAATTTAGAATCATATTTTTTAAGTTCATCTAAAAGTTTTACATATTTTTCACTATAAACTGAATCTTTAAAATATTTACTAATATGTTTTTTTATTTCTAAAACTTTTTTCGATTTTACTATTAATGATTTTAATAGTTCAAGATATTTATCTATTTCAACAATTGAAAATAATTTTAAGTTAACATATTTATTATTTTTTATAACTTTAAGTAATTTAAAAAAATCTTGATACTCTTCTAATGAATATATATCTAAATTATAATTTAATTTAATTTTACTTAAATCTTTTAGTATAAATTCAAGTTTTTCCTTTTTATTATTTAAGATTTCATTATTTTTCTTAGCATGAGATTTTACCAAGTCCTTAAAACCATAAAAAGGAAATGTACGATAATCATTTTCTAAAATATCTTTATATGATAAATATGAGTCTAATAAATTTAAAACCTTATCAAAATAATCTTTATTTAAATTACTATCATATATTTCATATAGACAATCACTTTTATAATATACACTATTACTAAATATCTCATATAATGACATATTAAAATCTTGATATTTATCATGAAGTTTTGAAGCATAATCATCAAGTAGATTCTCTATTCCTACTGACTCATTTAAAATATCATAGGCTTTATTATCAATTAATGTCTTTTTTTGATTAAGCGTTTGATAAAGTTCATTAATAACATTCTTTTTATTAGTCTTAGTTGAATGAAGTTCTAATGTAAATTCTGATAAATTGGCTTTTTTAAGTTTATCATAAACAACATTAAGCGCGGCTTGTTTTTCAGATACAAATAATATAGTCTTACCATCATAAAGTGCTTGAGATATTATATTAGTTATTGTTTGACTCTTTCCTGTTCCAGGAGGACCTTCAAGGACAATAGACTTTCCTTTTTTTATAGCATTTATCGCTTCTACTTGAGTATGGTCACAATCGAGTACAGTACATAAATCATCGCCATATTTGTTTAAAATTAATTCATTATCATTCTTTTCATTTAATAGATTTGTTACTAACGGATTTTTTAAAATATAATCTTCATTTTCTATTAAATCTTCATACATGTTTAATTTTGTAAAATTAAATAGTCCAATAAATGATTCATAAGTTACATACATATCATAGTCTTTACATAAATCATTTACATATTCAATATAAATACTTGGTAATAGTTCATCATCAAATGGTTTTAATTTTATTTTCTTATCTTCTTTTAGTTTATACAGAAGAGTTGGATTAACTATAACTTCCTCATCATAATTTGTGATATAAAATGTATTTGAAACATTTTCAATTTTAATTGGAATTAAAATGAGTGGAGCCTTGAATATAACACCATCTTCTTTATAGTTTAGCATTCCTAAAGTTAAATATAATATATTTATACCTTTTTCTGTTAAGGCTTCAAGTGATTTTTTCTTTAAATTCTTAAGTACAGGATTAACATATCCACCATCTTTATATAGTACAATATGTTTATCTTTTAAATTTTTTTCAATGTAAGGAAATATATCTTGGAAATCTACATCCTTAAGATTTGTTTCTTTAGAAACTATTTGTTGAAATTTATCAACATTATATACTTCATATTTTTTATCTAATAAAATATCATTATATAAATCGTCTATTTTAGGTAAAATCACCTCTACAGTTTGATATCTTTGATTTTTAAAATTAATTAATCTATTACTTCTTGATAAATCTAAAAGATTTAAAGCTACTTTTTTTAATTTCATAGTCCCTCCAAAAAAAAAGCCCCTAGTATATTAGTAGGGCTTCTTCTATCGCATCTAATGTTTCTCTATTGTTTAAACCAGTAAATACACAAATATAAGCATCATCACTTTCTTTTTGACATGAAAAACTAAATAATGATGATTTCTTATTTAAAAATTCTTCACTAGGTGGCATAATCGCATCAATTATTAAATTAATTCTTTGAGGTGATAAAGACATAGTTTTTATCTCATCAAATTTTACTAAAAGATGCTCTCCAATAAAACTTCTTATTTCTAATACGTAATTTTCTACCATATTTATTTTCCTCTCTAATATACTAAAATAATAGCACAAAGTCTTATTACATTCAAGTCTTATTTTAGGATGCTACACTAATAAAAAAAGAGATCATTACCTAGAATTATAAACCAATCTCTAGATTTTGAACTCTTTTTAGTTAATATATTTAATTTTTTCTAACTTCCTTAAGTGCTTCTTTAATCGCTTTTCTCATACGAGTATGACAGCATGCACATTCTCCTGTAGGAATATTATGCTTTTTCTTATATATATATGAGCCTATAATAGACCCTATAACAATTATTAATAATATTATTACTAATATATCCCAACATCCCATATAGACTCACCTCTTTTACTTAGATAATAATAATTTCTTATCTTTATATTTATTATAATAATGAATAGCGAAACCTAATCCAACCGCAAGAACAATTATTATAGCAATAGGCCAAATAAATTCTAATACTAAATATACAACTGTAGATGCGATATATGAAGTTAATAACCAGAATAAAATAGTTGAAGCTAACTTCTTCTTAGGTAATTCAGCCTTTGCAGTAGCGATAGCCGCAAAACATGGAATAGTAGTCATATTAAATACTATAAATGAAATTAATGCAGGCCATGTAATATTTGTAGCATTAATCATTGATACAACTTCCATTACACCATCTTCAGATTGTACTAAGTCTGGATTATTTGTAATACATAAAGCTAATGTAAAGAATGTAGCGATAACATTTTCTTTAGCTATAAGTCCTGTAATAGCCGCAACTGCGAATACCCATCCAACACTACTTAATTGTGATCCAAATCCAAGTGGTGTGAATATTGGAGTGATAAATTTTCCTAATGACGCAATAATTGATTCATCCATATTTTCAACCATATGCCAATCCCATCCGAAATTAGATAAGAACCAAATCACTACTGTTGAAAGTAAGATAATTGTAAATGCTTTTTCAATATAATGTTTTAATTTATCCCATAAATGGAAAACTAGTGGTTTAAATCTTGGCATATGATAAGAAGGCAATTCCATGATAAATGGAGATACTTCACCACGCATAGTAGTACTACGCATTAATAAAATCGCTATTATCGCAACAATTATACCAATTAAATACATAGAATATGTAATTAAATCTACATTTCCAAATCCGAATGCTGATACTATAGCACCTGACACAGCTGTTAAAATCGGTAATTTAGCTCCACAACTAAAGAATGGAATTACTCTAATTGTAGATACTCTTTCTTTTTCATCTATTAAAGTTCTTGTATTTATCATAGCTGGAACTGAACATCCAAATCCCATAATCATAGGCATAAACGCTCTACCCGTAATACCAAACTTTCTAAACATTCTATCAAGAATAAATACAACACGAGCCATATATCCAGTATCTTCTAATATTGAGAAGAATAGGAATAACAATAATATTTGTGGTACAAATGATAATACACCAAATACTCCGGCACAAATACCATCATTAATAAGACCATATAATGCTGGATGTAGATTTTCTGTCCATCCTGCAATAACTTCACCAAGTCCTGAAGTTATCGAATCCATAAAATTAAACAATATTACACCAGGCGAATTAATTCCAGCATCTGTGAAAAATAATCCTTCAAACAAGCTTCCTTCAAAACATGGACCATCAAACTTAATAAGTCCACCTAAGAAAAATAAATTTTCACTAAATGTTAAATGGAATACCAAGAACAATATTACTAAGAAGATTGGGATGGCTGCCCATCTGTTAGTCAATATTTTATCTGCTTTACTTGTCTTAGAATCTTTTTCTACTTCACTATCTACCTTCTTTTTAGTCATAGAGATAGAATAATGATTCTCAATATATTTATATCTTTGGTCAGCTATTACTGCTTCTAGATCCGTACCAAAGATGTCATCGTGATACGTTTTCTTAAATTCATCTACAATCTTTACTAAATCTTTATGATTATATATTTCTAGTTCATCAGATTCAATAAGTTTCACTGCGTGGAATGTAGGATTATCCACATCAATTCCTTTAAATGCAGTTTCAACATCGGTTAAAACATGAGCTAAAGGTCCATCTTTTAATACACTTGTACCTTTTCTTGCTATATTACTTGCATCAATTGCTCTTTGCATTAACACATCAATATTTTTTTCTAGTGCAGCAGATATTTCTATAACTGGCACTCCTAAATTCTTTTCTAATGTTTTAACATCAATTTTATCACCATTAGCTTCTACGACATCCATCATATTTAAAGCAATAACTACTGGAACATCTATTTCTAATATTTGAGTAGTTAAATATAGATTTCTTTCTAAATTTGTCGCATCAATAATATTTATAATACATTCTGGTTTCTCATCACAAATGAAGTTTCTTGAAATGACTTCTTCTGGTGAATAAGGTGATAATGAATAAATTCCAGGAAGGTCAATTATTTGAACATGTTCACTTCCTTTTTTATATATACCATCTTTTTTATCGACCGTAACTCCAGGCCAGTTTCCTACATGTTGTGTAGAACCAGTAAGGGCATTAAATAGAGTTGTTTTTCCACAGTTAGGATTTCCTGCAAGTGCAAATCTTTTCATTATTTATAAACCTCCTCTACTAACACTAAATCTGCTTCAGATTTTCTTAAAGTTAATTCATAATTTCTTAGTGTTATTTGAACTGGATCACCAAGTGGTGCAACTTTATCAATTACAATACTTACACCAGGTGTAACTCCCATATCAAATAATCTCCTTCTTATTCTTCCTTCTCCTAAAACTTTCGTTACAACAACTTTTTGTTTTAAAGGAATTTTACTTAATGTTTTTTCCATACAAACCTCCATCGGTTAGATTTAACTAACTCAACTCTTTTAAAAAAAGTTAGATAAGGCTAACCACACATTCATTATATACCTTTGGAATAATTTGTCAATATTTATTATAAAAAAAACTTCAATTGTAAAATTAAACACCACTCTAAGAAGTATAAACTTATAGTTAAAAATTTAAAAAAACTTAGTTTATGCTATCTTTCCACATTCACTAAGTTTTTTTACATATAAACTAATTAAGCCATTTTCTTAAACAATCCATTAATAATTTGTATTGAATGGGTTTACTGATATGATCATTCATTCCACTAAGAATAGCTTTTTCTTTATCAGTTATAAACGCATCTGCTGTCATAGCGATTATAATAACTTCATTATTAAACTCTCGTATTTTTCTAGTTGCATCATAACCATCCAATTCATCCATTTGTATATCCATAAATACAATGTCATAATTATCATTTTGTAATTTACTAATAGCCTCGAATCCACTATGTGCAATATCAAGTTGCATATTGGTATCTTTCAAGAATTCTTGAGCAATTTCTAAGTTAAAATCATTGTCATCAACTATAATACCTTTTATATGACTATAATCACCTATTACTATTTCATTATCATTAATTTCAAGTTTTGAATGTTTTTGTAATGTATTTACTGTAAAAGTAGTTCCTTTACCTAAGGTGCTTTCTACTGTAATAGTACCATTCATCATTTCCACTATTTTCTTTACAATAGGCAACCCGAGGCCAGAACCTTCTATTGTATTACCACTTGAATTACTTACTCTAAAAAAAGGATCAAAAATTCTTTCTTTATTTTCTTCACTTAAACCAGGTCCAGTATCACTTACTATTAATGTGTACTTCCCATAATCATTATTAGTTGTTTTTGATTCAAATAATTTAATATCTATTTCTCCTTTAGCAGGTGTGAACTTTATCGCATTTCCTACAATATTAAATATAATTTCTTCAATTCTTGCGATATCACCAACAATAAGAGGATTTTCTACATCTAAGTTAGTGGTTATCTTTTGTTTTTTTACATCACTAGATGGTTTTAATAATCCTATTGTTCTTTCATAAACATCTAAAATATTAAACTTTTCTTCATTTAATGTAATAGTACTACTCTCAATTTTAGACATATCTAATACTTCGTTTATTAACCTCAATAAATGATTACCAGATACATCAATTTTAACAAGACATTCTTTAACCTTTTTTTCATCATATGAATATTTATTGGCGATTTTACTCATACCAAGTATCGCATTAAGGGGTGTCCTTATGTCATGACTCATTCTAGACAAAAATTCACTTTTACTTTTATTTGCGCTAAGCGCAATATCTTTGGCCTCTTTTAGTTCTTCTATAACTTCTTGTTCAATTCTTTTTCTTTTATCAACATCTTGATTTGTAATCAATATTTTTATAGGTCTATTACTTTTATTTCTTTCAATGCAAATAAGCGCAATATTTTCCCAAATAATATTATTTTTGCTTTTCATGCTAAAATCACATCTTACAATATCTTCTTTTTCTAATTCCTTTAAAATGTTATCATAAGATAAAAATTCATTCATATTAGAATCAAGTGATAATTCTGTCATATATTTTATAAAATCATTATACTTTCCTTCTCTTTTAATAATATTTCCGTCTGGATGAGTATTAACAATAAATCGATATGACATATCATCAAAATCAATAAGTACAAATTTAATAAATAATCTAGCTACTCCTTTAATAGTTTTTCTATAATCGATATATCCTTTTCTTTTCTTTCTTTCATCTAAATATCTTATATACACATCTAAAATCAATATCATAAAAATAATGATAATAAGAAGTACTAAACAAAAAAATATATTTGCACTTATTTCTAATTGTCTTTTTAAAGAATATGTTAAATCTATATGCTTTCGCATATTAAATTCATAAATATACCATAAAATAGTACCAATAATTAAAAAAGATAAAAGTACTACAAAAATGCATCTAAAAAATTTCTTATTTAACATAATTAAATCACCATGTTAATTATAATACTAAATATGTTCTTTTTTTACTATAATCGTAACAAAAATTTCGACATTTATCTACAATACTAATAAATCACCTGATATAACTCTCATCCATAATCTATCAATAGTATCTTCTTTAATAAATTCTCTTAAAGAATAAAATTCATTTTTAAGCTCATGTAATTTTTTTGTGTCTTTAAATTGACTATTGTATATACTATTCCATTTATCTGTATAATATTCTACAACTTTTCCAAACCTTTGACTATTTCTTTTGACATTCGAATTTAATGCATCATTTATTAATTTATTTGCTTGTTTTGTTCTTTCCATAAGTATATAGCCAATTATAATTGGCATCCTCACTTTCCTTTTTTATAAAAATATCTTATTTTAATGGTGCAACGCATGCACCATTAAGATATTCCTTAATTAAATTATACTTATAAAAAAAAACAAAGGTGGGTATTTTTTACCCACCTAGTAATTATTTTTAATATTTTTATTAAACGATACAATATCTTTTCTTCCTACATATTTCCCATAATTATTACATAGTTTATACTTTAAACTTATGAAAAACTCAAGAGCTTTTTCATTTCTTTTGTTTGAAGAAACAAGTATTTGATCATACCCCATATCAAACGCTCTTTTTTCTATATACTCTATTAATTTATGTGCAGCTCCAATATTATTATCTTTAGAATAAACGTCAATAACTTGTGCTACTTCAGTAGCTAAATGTTTTAAAGTCCCCATAGCTATAGGAATATCATTATGATATAAAACTGCAATAAATAAAATTCCATCATTAGATATTGCTTTAAAAGAATTATATCCTAATATTTTAGATAATTCCTTGTTATAAAGTTCTAATAAACTAATAACATTTTTATTCATAATGTGTTCTTCTTTTATAATAATATTATCTTGCATATTCTTTTCTCTTTTCTTTTATATTTTTTTAAGTATTCGAACTATAACATCAAATGCCTTCTTTGCACTATTTGTAACATTCTTAATAAAATCACTACCATCACCATCATAGGAATCACTAATACATTTAATAGATAAACATTTTATATTAGCTAAATTACAAACTCTTGCGATTGCGGCAATTTCCATATCACAAATATTACATCCTTTATTTCTTAACATTTCTTTATCTTCTTTAGATTCTATAAATTTATCACCACTTGCTACAACAGCTAGTTCTATATTTGGACAAATCTCTTTTACAATATCTATATATTCATCACAAAGCGGAATAAATTCATCTTTATATTCTAAATATTGATGTTCCTTAACAGGATCAATACATGAAGTATCAAATCCATAATTTAGCGCTTTTTTTACAATAAATAAATCTTCAACCTTTAACTCTTTTCTAAGAGCCCCCGTTACACCAAAATTTAAAACTAATTCTACATCAAATTTAGTAATTAATAATTGTGTCGCACTTGCGGCATCAATAATCCCATAACCTGATTTAATCGCATATACAGTATGATTAAACATCTCTGTTTTATATACTAATCTGTTATTTACTTTAATTTCTTCTATATTTTTACCATTATCTAAAAAAGCTTTCATTTCTCTTTCGATTGCGATAATAATTCCTATATTCATAAAAACACCTCTTAAGTATTATATATTAATCATAATTACTAGTCAAATTATAACATCTTTTTAATTTTATATGTCAAGATTTTGGCTTTCATAAAATCTTTTGACATAATAGATATTCTTACCTTATTTTCTGTACCTGACTTTCTGACTAATATATACGCATCTTTATTTTTCTTTTTAAGTATTTCTATTTTTTTAAATACTTCTTCTTTTATTTCATATAAACTATTTACGTTTACATTTAGATTATATACAGGCCATAATTTCACATCTTTAATTTGTTCTTTAAAATCAACATTTTCTACTTCCATTATTTTCAATAAAACTAAAGCTGTTAAAATACCATCTCCACCATGAAAAAAACTAGGAATTATTACATGTCCTGAACTTTCCGCACCTAAACTCAGTTTATTATTAACTATTGCCTCATTAATATATTTATCTCCTATGTCAGTAATGATTGTATTTATGTTATTCTTTTTTAGACTTTCTATTATACCAATATTAGTTTGTTTTGAAAGTGCAACACCATTATTTAAAAGACCTTTATTTTTCAAAAATTTCGCAATAATATAAAGAATCATCGTCCCATCTAAAATAGTACCATCATCAAGTACACATATTACCCTATCTCCATCCCCATCAAAAGAAAAACCTATATCATAATTATATTCTTTCATTTCTTTTACCAAATTATTAATATGAACACTTCCACATTTATTATTAATATTATACCCATTAGGTTTATTTGAAATTATATGAACATCACTAGAAATTTTATTAAAAACATCTCCTACAATTTTATATGTTGCACCATTTGAAGCGTCTATCATTATTTTTTTATTTGACTTTATAATATAATTATTCAAATGTTTTAAATAGATTTTATATGGTTTAAATGTATAAAATATCCTTCCAAATTTCATACATCTTTCTGTATTTTCAAATTCTTCTATTTTCTTTTGTTCATCAACTGTTAATTTATAACCACTATTAAATATTTTTATACCATTATCATAAAAAGGATTATGACTCGCTGTCACCATGACACCAGTAAGATTATATTTATAAGAATAATACATTAATGCTGGAGTTGAAAGAATGCCAGCATTATATACATTGAGTCCAACACTTAAAATACCTGAAGTAATACTAGATGTCATAAAATCTTTAGATATTCTAGTATCTGTTGCGATTACTACATTTTTATTAAAAATACTTAAAGAAGCACCTAAGAAATTTAAATCTGAACTGTTAAAATCAAAATTTGGTATACCTCTTATCCCATCTGTTTTAAACTTCATTTTACTTTTCATTTCTATCTAAGTACCTTTTAGCGTAATTAGTTTTTATAGCCTCTTTAGGTCTAGAAATATAAAAATCATAATCATCTAAATCCTTTATAACAGTCGAACCTGCAGCTATATAACAAGAATTTCCTATTTTTATTGGCGCAATTATATTTGTATTACATCCTATAAATACATCATTTCCAATTATTGTTTTATGCTTTTTCTTACCATCATAATTTGATACGACGCTTCCACAGCCAAAATTAACATTATTACCAATACTGCTATCTCCTACATATGTTAAATGCGATACTTTTGAATTATATCCAATAGTAGAATCTTTTATTTCAACAAAATTCCCAATTCTTACAAAATTATCGATAATAGAATTTTGTTTTATATGTGAATATGGTCCAATTTTACAATTATCCTTCACAATAGAATCTATAATTGTACTATTTATTATATAATTGTTTTTCCCTATATTTGAATTTAAAATATAAGCATTGTCTAATACTGTATTACTACAAATTATAGAATCACCATATATACACACATTATCTTCTAATGTAACATTATCATTTATTATAACATTTGGAGATATACTTACATTATTTCCAATTTTTACACCATTATTTAGGTGATATTTTATTACCCTTTCTCTAATAATGTTTTGACACTTATATAAATCTATGAGATTATTTACCCCTATGAAATCATCTACATGATAAGTATCTATTTTATAGTTATCACTACAAATTTTAACTATATCAGTTATATAATATTCTCTCTTGTTATTATCATTATTTATCTTATGAATATTTTCTAATAAAACATCATTATTAATTATTAATATACCAGCGTTAACCTCATTTATAAATAAATCCTTCTTCAATTCATTTTCTTCTACTATATCTATAACTCTATTCTTATTTCTAATAATCCTTCCATAACCAATTGGATTTTCAAGTACAGATGTAAGAATCGTGATGTCATTATTAGATTTAATGTGATAATCTATCATGTTTGAAATAATAGCATTAGTAATAAGAGGAATATCACATGGTAATATAATACTATAACCACTACTTGAAATATAATCAATTGCCGCGTTTACGGCACCAGCACTACCATTAATATTCTTTTGATATACTTTTATTATATCTCCTGAAAGTTCATTTAAAACTTCATTATGATTTGAATTTAAAACACAAATTTTATTTAACTCATTATCATTAAGACTATCCAATACATAGGAAATCATAGGTTTAAAAAGAATTTTAATTAAAGGTTTAGGGACATCTTGTTTTAATCTAGTACCTAAACCAGCAGCTAATATAATTGCATTATTCATATACTCACCCTCTCATAATATCTTATTCTAAACTTATAAAAAAAAAGACCTTTCGGTCTAAATTTCTTTCATTTTCAAATAATTAAATAATGCAATTTCACGTTGAGTATCAAGTTCTAACATTGTTTGTCCAACTTTTGTTTTACTTGAACAATGTAAAATATTGCGCATTACATCTGTTTCTACATTAAACTCTTCTTTTAAAGACTCACGTAATTCCTCAACTGTTCTACGACAAATAGTTAGTGCATCAGCACCTTCATAAATCATTCCAAAAGCTCTATCACTTGATAAATATTCTACTAATTCCATATAATATGATTTACCACTTTTTTCAGTATAGTGTAACATTGCACACTCAGTATCATAAGTAATATATGCAAAATCTCGCATTTTTACTCCTTTACTTTCGAGTACTTCAATCGCTCTTCTAATTAATTTTGAATCTGTAAAGCCAGGCTTTACCATTACATAACAACGTTCTACCATATTCTTCCTCCTTATGTTACCAAATAAAATTAGATTTAATAGCCTCTCCATTATCTATTAATATATCTTCTCCTGTCATTGATTTATTAATGACAGTAATAAAATATGCCCACGATGCAATCTCTTCTTTTGTTGCCCATTTGTGAAGTAGTGTTTCATCTAAAACTGCATTCCATAATTTTTCATCTTCTATAATGTGTTTATTTAAATCCGTAATAACACCACCTGGTGAAATTGAATTACTTGTTGCATTATATTTATAAATTCTTTGCGCAACGTTTTTCATATACGCAACCATTCCACCTTTACTTGCTACATAATAAGGAAATTCAGCACCAGTTCTCGCAGATGCAGAAGCGTTAAATAGTACACTTTTTATTTTATCATTAAATACATATTTTTCACAAATCCTAATAGTTCCTTTTAAATTAACATCAATATCATTTTGATTTTGAACACCAGCGTTATTAATAACTATTTCAAAATCAAAAATATCAGGAAGTGGACTATTTAATATATCAATTATATAATGCGTATAATTTTCATCTATTATATTAGATTTTAGAATATCAAAACCAATTACTTCATGTCCATTTTTTAAAAACTCTTTAACTATAGCTTCACCAATTCCTGATGAAGCACCTGTAACTAATACCTTAATTTTTCTCACTTCTTTCTAAATATTCTCGTCCAATGTCATCCTTCGCCCAGTTTTTACATATTTTATAGCCTAAAGGCGAGAATAATATTTCAAATAATAATTCTAAAATCATCCCAATTGCAGCTGCACTTATACACTTTATAATAGACCAGTCAAAAAACACATGGCTGACTAATAAAGAAAAAATAAAGTTATCTAAAAATTGGCTAACTATTGTAGATACATAACTTCTAGATGCAAATGCAATAAAACTATCTGGATTTTTCTTAAATAGCTTGCCAACTAAATAATTAATAACACTATTTATAATACTTGCGATTAAAAACGCAATAGTTGATCCAATTACTACATACCACGTACTACCTATAGTTTTATCTATCGCTGGATTTACTATATTCTCATTTGATAGATTAGACATACTCCAAGTACCAGGTATTTTTGATGCGATAAAAAATAATAAACAAATTACTAAATTTATAAAAATCGCTACTATAGTAACTTTACATGATGCCTTCGGTCCAAAATGTTTCGTGATTACATCGTTAGTTAAAAACGCAATCCACGATATAATAATCCCACAATCAAATGCTAAAAAATCAAATGGTAATTTTACTGCTTTATTCGCAAGTAGGTTCATCGCAATTATTGATATAACAAAAAGTGCAAATACAAGCGAAGGTATAGACCTCAATAATAGTCTAGTATCTTTTATTTCTTTAATTATTCTTTTCATAAATTTCCCCTGTTTTTTAAAAGATGGTTATTCAAGGAACATCTTTTATTCTTCATTTAATATTTCATCAAGTGCATCATCAAGACCTGTATCTATATTAGAAGTTTCATTATAAATTTTAATATAGAAAACCTTAAATGTTTCTTCTCCTATTGTACATATAATAAGTCTAGATAACCACTGAGTTAGTTTGAATTTTTTAACTGCATAATTAATTGTAGAATTAGTTATTTTCTTTACTCCACTTTTTATGGCATTACCAATCGATGACCATAGATTAAATTTATATTCTTCAATCGGACTATCTTCTATTTCTTCTTTTGGATTTGAAAGTTCAAATAAGAATGAAATTGTAATTTTTCCTTTTAAATATCTGGTAAGACGACTATCTTTTAATCGATAATCAATATTTTCCCCTACTACTTTAGCTAAATTAATTATTTCATCTATACTTAATTCATAAAGTGGCATTTTACTTTTTGGAAAAAATAATTTTGCAATATCGTTTATAAGTTTAAGTGATATATCCTTACATTCATTTAAACTACTAGAAGACCCTTCATCCATTCGTTTTTGAAATTCTATTAATGCTTCTTCAACTAGACGCATACCCATGTCATTAGAAACATTAGCTTTTGATTTAATCATATATGATTTATTCTTATTTGATAATTTTAATATCAAAAAAATCAAACCAAAAAAAATTGCGCCAATAACTAAACCTATCAAAAACAAAATTATTAATGTGTAATCAATATTAAATATTCCAATCTTTAACAAATACATACTTATATACGACACTCCTAGTATAATTATATCACACTAATCATTAATAATCCCGGCAATTTTAAGTAAATAGATAGCATTTCTTGTTTGACTAATTCCATCATGAATTTTATAATCGAATTTTATTTTATCATCTATATAATGTTCAAGAAAATGATAATTATTAACTCCTTTTATATTACATAATTCAAAATCATGCGTTGTAATAATAGCTTTAATATTACTTTTGTTTATTTTTTCTATAAAAGCTTTTGCGCCAGTTAATCTATCAAGTGTATTTGTACCCTTAAATATCTCATCAACTAAAACTAATAAATTTTCATCATTTTCAGATTCTTCTACTATACTCTTTATTCTTAATACTTCACCATAAAATGTTGATATTCCATTAGTCATTTCATCAACCACCTTCATAGATGTCATAATTTTATAAATTCCTGCATTAAAAGAGTTAGCACAAACAATACCTCCAGCTTTAAATAATAGATAATTTACTCCTATTGTTCTCATAAATGTCGTTTTACCACTCATATTTGATCCAGTAATTATATTCATACCTTCAAATTTAAAATCATTTTTTACTGCGTTATTTTCGCTTATTAAAGGATGATATAATCCCTCAAATTTAAATTCTTGTGACACTTTAGGGACTACATGTGTATCTTTTACAAGTCCAATTACAGATAAACTTAAAAGTCCTTCTAGTTTGGCAATAGATAGTGCGATATTCTTAATGGAATCGCATTTTTTCTTTTGCCATTTAACAAAAAGATAAGACATAAATGTATCTATACTAAATAATCCATCAAAAATTATACGATATATAATATTATTACTACTTGATATAAAAGAATTAATAATATTGAATTCTTTTAAGGCCTTCTTATTGGTCATAATATCATTTTTTATATTATTTAGTTCTTTAGAATTAAAATCATTTACTTCAATATATTTAATAATATCATTGTATCCCAAAAATAAACTTCCAACTGTTATTAAATTTGAGTTTATTTCACCGATATTACTAAAATAAGAAGTTATAAGGAAATTAAGTAATATAACAATAGGTACTATAATATAAGGAACAACCTTAAATATAGATAAAATTATAACAGTTAATACAACAATTATTGATAAAATCGCTACACATAAACTACTTTTTTTCAACTCTACTTTGTTAGATATATTATTTATAGCATTATCCATTTGTCTTGGTCTATCTTCTTGTGATATTTTATAATAATTTCTTAATAAAGCCTCAAGTTCAATATGACATTTAACATTATTTGACAGTTCACAAACTGCTTCTTGATTAAAAAGTATATCTTCCTTTGTTGTTTTAGAATCTGTAAGCAATTCACTTACCCTTCTTCTTCCATATGCAGTTTTCGCAACATTTATATATTGATATAGTGAACCATATCCATATATATCAAGATCTGTTTGATAGTATAAATTACTAATTAAAAATTCTTCACCTTTATCTTTAAAATTCTTCCATGTATCATTAGTTCTACTCTCATAATCTTTTATAACCGCAAGTTTAAATAAAATATTATCTAATTTTTTGAATTTCTTCATATGAATTACTAAAAATAAAATAAACGTTATCAAGAATAAATACATAAAAATATAATAAATAATATTTTTTTGTATTATACCTAATATCAAAAATAAAATAGTTAAAATAAAACTTAATAATCTTAATATTGCTAATATAGTTATTACTTTATTATACTCTTTTTTTTCATTTAAATATTTATCATTTAATTTAGAAATTTCCTTATTCATATTTATCCTCTTTTATAATATCTATTATTTCATTTAATAAATATCCTCTTTGTATAAGATACTTTTTTATCTTTATTTCTTTATTCTCTTTATAACTCACACTTTGTCTTAAATATATTTTTTTTAGTGCATCATAATATAAATCATAGTCTATACTATCTAAAACAATATCTTGTTTTAAATCTAGGATATTTGTTTTATATGTAATCATTTTAACACCATATCCTTGTTTTACAAGATATGACACATATTCTTTAGTAAATATTTTATCATCTAAAATTTTATTTTCTATTAATTTATCAATAACTAAATTTATTATATCATAATCATATTCATGTTTAAGTAAATTATCTCGAACTTGTTTTATAGCTTTTAAAGATGATGATATATATTTTAAGGCTTGATTATAACAATTTGAAAGTTTTCTTTCAAAATCAAGATTTTTTAATATTTCTTTGTTAATTTCTTTACCTTTTACTAATCGAAACTTGATAACTATATCCTCACATAAAGACAAAATAGTACCATCATTAAATGTAACTTTATAGGCATTCTTAACTTTTTCTAAATTTAAAACTTTAATATTAGATTTTTCTTCTAAAACTTTCAATTCCTTCATAATTACCAGCAACTTCCTTAGTAGATGTTATAAACGTAAATGCATTTTCATCTATTTCTTTAATCCATTCACTGATTCGGTATGATTCATTTCTATCCATAGTACATATAACCATCGTTTTAGTTTCATTTGTATATGCACCCTTTACATCACATAAAGTTACACCTCTATCAATGTTTTTATAAATCATTTCTTTTATTTCATTTGGTTTAGTTGTAATAATATAAGCAGTTCTTCTTGTTTTGGCATTTGATGCGACAAAATCAACAATATATCCTACACCTATTAAATTTATGATACCATAGACAACCATTTCAATATCATAATTACCCTTTCCTGCAACAAAGAAACCACCTAAAATAATAATAATTGAATCAGTTAAATACATAGAAATAGAGTAAGGAATATGCAAATATTTTGTCATAGCTTTTTGAACAACATCCATTCCTCCTGTTGTACCATGATTTCTAAAACAAATACCTATTCCTATTCCTGTAAATAACGCACCAACTACGCAAGCTACAAAATATGATGACTGAACATTTCCAGATTTGAAAAAGAAATTAGGATCGAACAGTAATTCAAAAATTCCTTCAAACGCTGGGAAAGCAATTGTAGCTATAATAGTTTTAAAGAAAAACTCTTTACCTAACAATATTAATCCTGTGATTAATAAAACACCATCAATGATGTATAAAAATAACCATGTTGGTATAGGTATAATGTCCTTCACTATAATAGATATACCAGTTGTACCTCCATTTACTAAATTAGTTGGAGTATAAAAGAAATAATATCCGATTACCATCAATAATACACCAAATAAAATCCATAATATTTGTATAAAGTATTTTTTCATAAATTAACACCCTGCATTATATTTTAAGTAAGAAGTAATAAATTCATCAATATTACCATCCATTACACTAGTAATATTACCTGTTTCTGTATTGGTTCTATGGTCTTTAACCATAGTATAAGGACAAAAAACATAACTTCTAATTTGTGAACCAAATCCAATATCCATTTGTTCACCTTTAAGTTTCTTTATTTCTTCTTCTTGTTTTCTTATTTCAAGTTCTACTAATTTTGATTTAAGTAATTTCATACATGTTTCTTTATTCTTAATTTGACTTCTTTCATTTTGACATGAAACTACAAGATTTGTAGGTATATGTGTTATACGTACTGCTGAATAAGTTGTATTAACACCTTGACCACCAGGTCCTGATGAACAAAATGTATCAATTCTTAAATCTTCTTCATTAATTACAACATCATTAGAATCATCAATTTGAGGCGCAACATCACATGAAACAAAAGAAGTTTGTCTCTTACCTGCTGCATTAAATGGTGAAATACGTACTAAACGATGCACACCCCTTTCACCTTTTAAAAGACCATATGCAAACTTCCCGGATACTAAAATAGTAACGCTTTTAATTCCAGCATCCTCTCCTGCAAGATAGTCTAGTACTTGAACCTTAAATCCTTTACGTTGTGCATATCTTAAATACATCCTATAAAGCATATCTGCCCAGTCCATTGATTCTGTACCACCTGCACCAGGATGAAGTTCTAATATAGCATTAGCCATATCATATTTCCCACCTAAAGTTACCTTTATTTCAAGTTCCTCTAATGCTTGATTTAGCTTATTTATTTCTTCTTCTAAAAGAATCATCGCATCTTCATCTTCATCAATCATTTCTAATAATTCTAATATTCCATTATAAGAATTATTTACACTATTATAGTCTTCGATAGATTCTTTTAAATTATTACTTTCATTAATAATTGTTTGCGCTTTTTTAGCATCAAGCCAGAAATCTGGTGATGAAATTTCTAAATTTAAAGCTTCTAATCTAGGCTTTTTTTCCTCTATTTTTAAAGCAATATACATATCATCTATTTTTTGTTTAAAACTAGTTAAATATTTATTTATTTCATAACGCTCCATAAATTCATCTCCTTAAATAACATAAAAAGCCCATAAAGAGCTTTTTAACGTCCGCAACAATATTTGTATTTCTTTCCACTTCCACATGGGCATAAATCGTTTCTTCCAATTTCTTTTTTAGGATTAACGATTGGGGTAGATTTATGAGAATTATCTGAAGCTTGATTAGTTACAAGTCCTTTTTGTGGATCTTCTTGAACAGAAATTCTTACCTTTGTACGAACAAGATATCTTAATACATCTTCATTGATGTCATAAGTCATCTTATTGAAAGTTCTTAATCCTTCAGCTTTATAGATTGTTAAAGGATTTTGTTGTCCATATGATTGTAATCCTATTCCTTGTCTTAATCCAGACATCTTGTCAATATGAGATGTCCAGTGTTGATCTACAACTCTTAAAACAATATATTTAACAAAACCTTCAAATGCTTCTTCAGGGAATAGTTTACGCTTTTCATCTATTTCTTTTACAGCAATATCATATAGATAGTCTCTAATTTCAACTTCATCTAACTTCTTTAATTGCTCAATATCAACACAGTTATCACCATAATATTTAACATTAAATGCATCCGCAATACCTTGATCATCTATGTTAAATTTATTACGTCCAACCTCTTCCATGTATCTATCACAAATTTGATTAATCGCTTCTTTCATCATATGTTGTGCCATATCTTCAATATTTTCACCTTTGATGATTTGCATTCTTTGTCCATATAATAATTCACGTTGAACACGTATAACATCATCATATTTTAATACATTTTTACGTGAATCATAGTTAGAACCTTCAATACGAGTTTGTGCTTGTGTCATAACTTTAGTAAATAATTTACTTTCAAGAGGTTTTGTTTCATCACCTTCTGAATTTAAAGACACTACTTGTTCTAAACGATGTTTAAATGAATCACCTGCAAAACGTTCTAATAATTCATCCTCACATGATGTATAGAATCTTGAATATCCAGGATCACCTTGACGTCCTGAACGTCCTCTTAACTGATTATCAATACGTCTTGATTCATGACGCTCTGTACCAAATACACAAAGACCTCCTAAAGCCTTAACTTCATCATTAATCTTAATGTCAGTACCACGTCCTGCCATGTTTGTAGCAATTGTTATAGCACCAAGTTCACCAGCATGTTCAACAATTTCAGCTTCACGTTCATGGTTTTTAGCATTTAATACTTCATGTTTAAGTCCTAATGCTTTAAGTTTTTTAGATAACATTTCAGATGTATCAACTGATACAGTACCAATTAGGATAGGTTGCCCATTCATATGTCTTGTTTTAACTTCTTCAAGTAATGCATTCCATTTATATTCAGCCTTCAAGAATAATAAATCTGGTGCATCTATTCTTTGAATTGGTCTATTAGTAGGAACTTCTACAACATACATATTATAGATATCTCTAAATTCCTCTTCTTCAGTTTTAGCAGTACCTGTCATACCTGATAATTTATGATACATTCTAAAGAAGTTTTGATATGTAATAGTTGCGACTGTAACCATTTCTTGTTTGATTTCTACACCTTCTTTAGCTTCTATTGCTTGATGTAGACCATCATTATATTGACGTCCCTTTAAGATACGTCCCGTAAATGAGTCAACAATTAATACTTCTCCATCTTGTACAACATATTCAACTTGATTATGGAATATATAGTTAGCTTTAAGTGCATTATTAATTCTATGTACTAAATTAACATTATCAAGATCATATAGATTCTTAATATTAAATTTCTTTTCAGCAGCTTCAATACCACTAGTTGTTAGTTGAATTGTTTTAGATTCCACATCAATCTCATAATCATCTTCATTTAATCCTTTTGCGAAAGAATCAACTAAAGTATAAATCTTAGGACTATCTTTTGAACCTCCCGAAATAATAAGAGGTGTTCTAGCTTCATCGATTAATACAGAGTCAACCTCGTCAATAATTGCGACATTTAATCCTCTTTGTTGTACTAAAGATTCTTTATCACGTGCCATATTATCTCTTAAATAGTCAAATCCTAATTCACTATTTGTAGAATATAAGATATCACATGCATATGCTTCTTGTTTTTGTTGCTGAGTTAATTCTCTTAAGTTTAATCCTACAGTTAACCCTAACCAACGGAATAAATTACCAATTTCTCCATTAACTTCACGACCTGCAAGGTATTCATTTACTGTAACAATATGTACACCATTTCCCTCAAGTGCATTTAAATATGCAGGTGCAACTGCAGTAAGAGTTTTTCCTTCCCCTGTACGCATTTCTGCGACATTACCACCGTGAAGAATAATACCTCCAACAATTTGTACAAAGAATGGTTTTTTATTAATTACACGACTTGCCGCTTCTCTTACAACCGCAAACGCTTCTGGTAATATATCATCTAAAGTTTTTCCATTTTTTAATAATTCTTTAAAGTATGGAGTTTTTGCCTGAAGTTCTTCATCTGAAAGTTTTTGCATTTCTTCATCATATTCCATAACCTTTAAAGCTATTTTCTTACATCTTTTAAGTTCTTTTATTCCTGAATCAAATAATTTTTTAAACATTTTAATCTTCCTTTTTTTGTAAGTGTATACTATTTCATAATACTATATTTTCTTAAAATATGCAATCAATTATAGTTCTTATCTTTTAGTTTTTAAAAAAAAGTAACTTTAAAAAGTTAATTTTTCATTTAATCTATAAAAAAAAGAATGATAAATAAATATCATTCTTCTTTTACTATTATTACTTTAATTCAGCAAAATATTTGATTGTTCTAACCATTTGGCTAGTATATGAATTTTCATTGTCATACCAAGCAACTACTTGAACTTGAGTATTTCCATCTTCCATAACTGTTGCCATAGTTTGAGTTGCATCAAATAATGAACCAAAACGCATTCCTACGATATCTGAAGAAACGATTTGTTCTTCATTATATCCAAATGATTCAGATGCTGCATTCTTCATAGCTGCATTGATTTCTTCAACTGTAACTTTACCCTTAACAACAGCTACTAAAATAGTTGTAGATCCTGTTGGAACTGGAACTCTTTGAGCTGATCCAATTAATTTTCCATTTAATTCAGGAATAACTAATCCGATAGCTTTAGCTGCACCTGTTGAATTTGGAACGATATTAACAGCTGCTGCACGAGCACGTCTGAAATCACCTTTTCTATGAGGTCCGTCTAATACCATTTGATCTCCTGTATAAGCATGAATTGTTGTCATAATTCCACTTTGGATTGGTGCTAATTTATTTAATGTATTAGCCATAGGTGCTAAACAATTTGTTGTACAAGATGCTGCTGAAATAATTGTGTCATCTGCAGTTAATGTTTTTTCGTTTACGCTATAAACGATAGTTGGAAGATCTTTTCCAGCAGGTGCTGAAATTACAACCTTCTTAGCTCCAGCATTAATGTGAGCTTGTGATTTTTCTTTTGAAGTATAGAATCCAGTACATTCTAATACTACATCAACACCGATTTCTCCCCAAGGAAGTTCTGCGGCATTTGCTTTTGCGTAAATTGTGATTTCTTTTCCATTTACAATAATTGAATTTTCAGTTGATTCAACAGTTCCTTCATATTTTCCTTGAGATGAATCATACTTTAATAAGTGAGCTAACATTGCAGGGCTTGTTAAGTCGTTGATTGCTACTACTTCATACCCTTCTGCTCCGAACATTTGTCTAAATGCAAGACGTCCAATACGTCCAAAACCATTAATGGCTACTCTTACTGACATTTTAATTCCTCCTAATTTTCCGTAATTTTCTTTACTACTATAATAATATCACTTTTAAAAATAAAATACAACTTATAAATCGTACGACATTATATAACAAATATATGTAAACGTTTTTATTAAAATATAATTGGAAGGTGAAATAAAAATGAATTATATACCAATTGTATTAGAACAAACTAAAAGCACTGAAAGGAGTTATGATATATATTCAAGATTACTTAAAGATAGAATAATATTTCTAACTGGTGAGATAAAAGACGAACTTGCTTCGCTGATAGTTTCTGAATTACTTTACTTAGATAGTATTAATAATGACGATATCTATTTATACATAAATTCTCCAGGTGGTAGTATAAATGCAGGAATGGCAATTTATGATACCATTAATTATATTTCCTCAGATGTTCAAACAATATGCATAGGAAGTGCAATGAGCATGGCTGCATTTTTACTTGCTTCAGGAACTAAAGGAAAAAGATATAGTCTTACAAATAGTGAAATAATGATTCATCAACCATATAGTGGAATAGAAGGTGTGATAACTGATATAAATATTCATACTAAAAGATTAATAAAAACTAAAGAAAATATCTATTCTATTCTTTCTAATATAACAAAAAAATCATTTAAAGAAATAGAAGAAAACTGTGAAAGAGATAACTTTATGACACCAAGTGAGGCTCTTAGTTATGGTTTAATAGATGAAATAATTACAAAGAAAAAAAATAATTAAAGGATTAATCCTTTAATTATTAATAAAAGCTTTCTTAAGCCTATCTAAAAATTCTATATTATTTTGTGCAAAAGAAACATGATGTTTACTATATTTACATCTTATTTCTAAAAAATCAGAAATCATATAATTAAGATTATCAACTGTAATCCAAGTTTCAATCGCATCAGTACTTTTAATCTTAACTTCCTTAGAAGCACTAAGAAGGAGTGGAGAACCAAGTGTACGATATGTACGTGAATTTATGCTTGCGATTTCTGTTAATTGAAATGCCTCGAGATTAGGATCAACTACACAACCGTGTAAAGATTTATTATAAGCTGTTGAACCAAATGGAGTTGATATACAAAGACCTGTTCCTCTAAATGATTCAAGTTCTTTTTCATCAACAAATACATCAACAATCAATGTTCTTGGTGGATTTATAACAGTAATTTCATTTAAGGCAATTCCTCGAGTAACCTTATTTAAAGTATGAAGTTCATATTCTAAAAGTCCTACTTCTTCTTTTGTATATATTCCTTTATTAATCATATCTGCAACTAAATCTATTTCTTCTACTTTAAAATTTGTAATAAAACCTAAATGTCCTGTATTAATACCAAAAATAACAATTTTATCACAGATATTACTATATTTATGTAATGCCTTAAGTATAGTACCATCACCACCTACACTTATGACAATATCAGGATTACTTTCATCGTAAGGAATATTTATTTTTTCTTTAATTAAAGAAGCGAGTTCTTTACTATAATCATCATGTTTAGATACTATACAATATTTCATAAAATCAAAACCTTTCTATTTATTATTCTATCACAGCACTTGCTTTTTTACTATAAATATATATAATTAATTTGGTGATTATTTTATGAAACAAAGTATAGAAATTGAATACAAAACAAAAATAACAGAAAATAAATATATCCAAATTCTTAACGCATTAGATTTAAGTGATAATATTTTCTTACAAACAAATCATTACTTTGATTCTTCAGATCATGATTTAGAAAATAATAAAATTGTTTTACGTATAAGACAAAAAGAAAATAATTTTAAGTTAACAAGTAAAATTGATAATAAAGAAAATAACACAATTACTGAAAATCATATTAATTTAAGTAACGAAGAAGCCTTAAATATGATATTAAATGGTTTTAATGCTAAAATAATTAACTTAAATTATGAAGTCAAAAAAATAGGCGAGTTAAAAACTTATCGTGCAAGAAAAGAATTCTTAAATGGAACTATATTTTTAGATAAAAGTCAGTACAATGGAATAACAGACTATGAACTTGAATACGAAGCTAATTCACTTGATACAATCGATGAGGACTTTAAAAAAATACTTATTATTTTTAATATACCATATCAAAAATCAATTTCAAAATTTAAAAGATGTATGTTAACATTAAAATAAAAATCCATAATTTGTGGATTTTATTTTATATTCTCAAGAGATTTTACATAATCACATTTTTCAGTCTCACATGATAGACATGAAAACATTTCTCTTAAATTTCTTGGTTTAAAAGCTGTTATTTCATCATCATCATAACCAACTTGAAATCTTGCATCATCAACAATAATAGGTCTTCTTAAAATTGATGGATTATTAATTATCAAATCTACTAAATCATTAAATTTCATAGAATCAACATTTATTTTATTTTCTACTATTATTTTACTTCTAGTGCTTATTATGTCTTCAAATCCATTTTCAGAATTTTTAAGCATATTAATAATATCATTCTTAGTAATAGGTGTTTTAAACATATTAATTTCTTTAAATTTAATATTATTATCTTTTAAATAATTAACAGCTTTTTTACATGAAGCACAACTATTTGTAGTGTATATTGTTACCATTTATCTCGAGTAGACCAACTCGAATTCACACCCTTTCTAATAATTATCTAAATAGATATAGTCTAAAATTTTAATGTACTTAATATTATAAATAAGTTATATAATCATTATACCATAATAATAAAAAAAGAAGTCTAGCAAATATGCTAAACTTCATTTTTTTATTATTTTACAGTTGTCCAGTGGAAATATTTATATCCAAGTGGAGAAACATAAACATTTTCTAAAGATGTTTTTTGTAGATAGTTATCAACATAGTTGTAAATTGGAGTAATTGCTCCTGTTGACATTAATAATGTTTCAGCAGCATGCATTAATTTATAACGAGTTGCAGTATCTTTTTCAGCCTTGATGAAATCAATAAGTTTGTCATATGTATTTTTCCAAGTACCTTGTAACTTAGTATATGAACCGATTCCTGTTAAATCAATTTCATAGTGATTGAAAGTACTAGAATTAGTTCCTTTTCCTAATTGACAGTCATTGTTTCCTGATGTAGTAGTCCACATATCTAAGAATGAAATTGGATCATTGTAATCTCCAACCCATCCATTACGTGCAACAGAATATTCTCCATTCTTACGAGTTTCAAGGAATGTTGCCCATGGTTCTTCTTCAATTTTTACATTAATACCATAGTTAGCAAATTGACTTTGAATAGCTTCTCCGATAGCCTTGTGATTTGCAGCATCACTATTAATTAAATACTCAATAGTTGGGATATCAGTAAATTTCTTAGTAGTTTCATTATAAGTGAAATATTTCTTTAATGTATTTACAGCATCAGCTGCATTATCATCATACTTAGAAGGATCACCAAACCATCCTTCACCTTTTCCTGTAGGACCATTGTGATCTACGAATTCTCCACCAGCTGGGTCAGTTAAACCTGTCGCAACGAATCCAGTTGCAGGAGTTTCTCCAGCTTTTGATACTGATTCAGTAATATAAGTACGATTAATTAGTTTTCCTAAAGCTAAACGAATTTCTTCTTGTTGTTGTGCAGTTTTACCACTAAATAAATCTGTCTTATCTACGTTCCAGCTTACATAATATGTTCCTAATTGTCCAACAACATGATAGTCATCAGTCTTAGAAACATCTGCTAAAGAACTTAGAGGGATGTCATCTACGAAGTCAAGATCGTTAGTTAAATATTGTCCATACATAGCTTCAACATCTGAACCAAATACACATGTTAATTTATTTAACTTAATATTGTCTTTATCCCAATAATTTTCATTCTTTTCTAATACTAATTCAACGTCTGCTTGATATTTAGTTAATTTATAAGCTCCTGATGCAACAAATTTACTAGGATCTTTAGCCCATTGTCCATCTTTATCAAGTTTATCAGCGTCTTTTAATACCATATATGCAGGGAATGCACATAATTCTTTGAAATAAGGATATTCCATAGTAGTTGTAACTACTAAAGTCTTATCATCTGTAGCTTTTACATTTAAGAATTTACTTGGATCTGTATTTCCTGTCTCTCCAAGTGTGCTATAACCATCGATAACTTCAAACATATATCCATAGTCAGCATCTAATCCTGATACAACAACAGTATCATCTGATTCTTCTTTTGTACCTTTATCATCAACAACTGTATATGATGCAGCACGATTCCAAGACTTAACAAAGTCTGAAGCCTTAATATCTGTTCCATCAGAGAATTTTGCATCTTCTCTAATCTTGAAAGTATAAGTTGCCTTTCCTGTTGTGCTATCAATTGCTGGTGTTGGGAAACTTTCTGCTAAATCTGGTGTAAGTTCTAGTTCCCCTTTGCTGTTTGCAGTATATCTAACTAATCCTGCAAAAGCATGAACTGCATATGTAGCACCATCTACTGAACTATTTAAAGCAGGGTCTACATGTTGCGGTGTTGATGCAAGATAAACTACTAGACCATCAGCAGAATCTTTCTTACAAGAAGCAAGACCTACTACAGCAAATGTAGCCATTGCACCTGAAATAATTGCCTTTTTAAAATTCATTATTCTTTTCCTCCTATAATTTTTTTATAATAATTCTCTTCTGAGAAATATTAACTATTTATTTTCTAATTCGTCTTGAACTAGAAGACATGATACAAAATGTCCTGGTTTAACTTCTTTTAATGTTGGAACTTCATTACTACAACGTTCACAAGCTCTTGGACATCTAGTTCTAAATGGACAACCACTTGGAACATTTAATGGACTTGGCACATCTCCTTCAAGAATAATTCTCTTATTCTCTCTTGCCTTTTTAGGATCTGGAAGAGGTACTGCTGATAGTAATGATATTGTATATGGATGAAGTGGTGCTTCATATAATTCGTCAGTTTCTGCAAGTTCAACAACTTTTCCTAAATACATTACCGCAATTCTATCAGAAATATGTCTAACAACTAATAAGTCATGTGCAATAAATAAATATGTAAGACCTAAATCTTTTTGAAGATCTTCAAAAGTATTAATAACTTGAGCTTGAATAGATACGTCAAGTGCTGAAACTGGTTCATCACATACAATAAACTTAGGATTAACAGCAAGTGCTCTTGCGATACCAATTCTTTGACGTTGTCCCCCTGAGAATTCATGAGCATAACGTGTTGATTGTTCTGGTGATAGACCTACTTTTTTCATTAAATCTAAAACAATACTACGTCTTTCTTCTTTTGTTTTATAAAGTTTATTAACATCAAGAGGTTCTGCGATAATATCCGCAACAGTCATACGTGGATTTAATGAAGAATATGGATCTTGGAAAACCATTGTACATTTCTTTCTGAAATCCTTCATTCTAATCTTTGAAGAAGATAGAACTGCTTTTCTATCATTTGCAGCTTGTTTCTTAATCTCTTTTATAGAATCTATATAAGTGTAATACTCACTTTCACTTCTAGCTTTTTTGATTTGGAATGCTAAATCTTCTTTAATAACATTTAAAGTATTTTGATATTCACCTGTTATTTTAGATTTTTCAACACTATAATCATTTTGAATTTTTTCTTTAGCTACAATATTAGAAATAATTGCGTCTTTCTTAGTTTTTTCATAATCTTTATTTAATTTAGCCTTAAGATTCTTATAGTTAGTCTTAGCTAAAGTTAATTCTTCTTTATCAGTAATTTCACTAACTTTTTGTTTTTCTAAATTAAGTTTTTCTTTGTTTGCTTTATTTAGCTCATCTACTTTAATTAAGTTATCTTGGTGAATCTTCTTTTGTTCAGCTAATGCATTTTTCTTATCTTC
Source organism: uncultured Anaeroplasmataceae bacterium (assembly GCA_964548855.1). Lineage (GTDB taxonomy): Bacteria > Bacillota_I > Bacilli_A > Acholeplasmatales > Anaeroplasmataceae > UBA3206. The sequence goes on from CAZJSR010000005.1 coordinate 56,278, forward strand.
TAACGCTTTCTTTAAAAGAGGATTTCTATGTTCTTTAGCAGATAAAATTGAAGTTTTTGCAGTAGTTTTAAATTCAGATACTTTCTTATCTACTTTAGCCTCAACAGTAGGATTTTTCTCCTTAACTACGATACTTTCAAGTTTTGAGTTCTTTAAAGCTTCTATTTCAGCCAATTTGCCATTAATTTCAGCTTGTTTTTTAGAATATTTTTCTTGATATTTTAAAGTTAAATTATTAACTGTTTCATCTAGTTCTTTTTTAATCGTTTCTATTTTTTCAACATCATCTTTTGATAGAGCTTTAATTTTCTTTTTGGCTTCATATTTAGCAGATTTAATCTCAAATTGTTTTTCTTTTACAATCTTCTTTAAATCTGAATAAGGTGAAATCTCAACACCATCAAATAATACATCTCCACTTGATGGATTATATAAATTCATAATTGTACGACCTAAAGTTGTTTTTCCACAACCACTTTCACCTACAACTCCTAGTGTTTCACCTTTTTTTATCTTAAAAGATACACCATCAACAGCTTTTAAGGGAGTAGTTTTAAAGAATCCTGTTGTAATATCAAAATGCATTTTAAGATTATTTACTTCAAGTAAATATTCTTCATTTAATTCTTTATCTAAATTATTTTGCATTAGACTCTTCCTCCTTTGCATTATTAATATCTGTTGAAGCATTATCCATAATTTCTTTTACATGCATAAAACATGAACATTTATGATAGCTATTAACATCTAGTTCTTCAGGATATTTCTCTAAACATATCTTCATTGCATGAGGACATCTTGGAGAGAATGCACATCCTTTTGGTAAATTTAAAAGGTCAATTGCATTACCAGATATTGGTACTAATCTTTCTTTTGAACCATCAGCTGTAGGAATTGAATTTAATAATCCTTTTGTATATTCATGTTTAGGATTATAGAATATTTCATCAGCTGTACCACGTTCTACAATTTTACCACCATACATTACAATAACTTCATCGCATAATTCAGCAACAACTCCAAGGTCATGTGTAATTAAAATTACAGCCATTCCCATTTTCTTTTGAATATCTTGAATAAGTTCAAGAATTTGAGCTTGAATTGTAACGTCTAGTGCGGTAGTAGGCTCATCTGCAATAAGTAAATCAGGTTCACACGCAAGAGCCATCGCAATCATAATACGTTGAAGCATTCCTCCTGAGAATTCAAAAGGATATTGTTTTAATCTCTTTTCAGGTGAATTAATACCTACAAGAGTAAGCATTTCAATAGCACGAGCATTTGCTTCTTTTTTTGAAGGTTTTACCTTTTTGATAGTTTCAACATAAACAGGTTTACCTGCTTCATCTAAAACGACTTTACCATTTTCATCTATTTTCTTTACCTTGCATACTCTATCAACAGTTGTATGAAGATAAATAGCTTCTCTTAATTGGTTACCAATTGTATATACAGGATTTAAACTTGTCATTGGATCTTGGAATATTATACTAATCTTTCCACCACGAATCTTAGATAATTCTTTTTCACTTAATCCAACAAGTTCTTTTCCTTCAAGTTTAATGCTTCCACCAACAATTTTTCCTGGGCTTGATAAAATTTGCATAAGTGAATATGCCGTAACACTCTTACCAGAACCACTTTCACCAACTATTCCAAGTATTTTACCCTTATCAACATTAAAACTAGTTCCAGCAACGCTCTTAACTTCCCCTGCAGGAACAAAGAATGATGTTTCTAAATTTCTAACTTCTAAGAAGTGTTCATATGTTAATTCTTTTTCATTATTCATTTCCATAAAAACACCTACTTTCTAAGTCTTGGATCAAATGCATCTCTTAATGCATCACCAATTAAATTTAAAGATAATACAATAACACAAATAGAACCTGCAGATAAAATTAATTGATATGTATAGTTAGTCATGACTCCGATTGCAGAAGCATCACTAGATAGTGATCCAAGTGATGGCATTGGAGTAGCAACTCCTAAACCTACATAACTTAAAAAACTTTCAGTAAATATTGCAGACGGTATTTGTAATGCAGTTGTAATTATAATAATACTTACACAGTTTGGAAGTAAGTGCTTAATTATAATTTTAGCTGGACTTGTACCTATTGTTTTTGCAGCAAGAACGAATTCTTGTTTCTTAATACTCATAATTTGTCCACGTACCATACGTGCCATACCTACCCAATAAAGTAGTCCATAAACTATAAATATACTAATCATACCGACTCCGACGGATTCAAGTATTGTACCTTCAATTGCTTTTCCCAGGGAACTCTTTAACACTACTGACAGTAAAATAATAATTAGCATATCAGGTAGTGAATAGATAACATCTACAATACGCATCATTATCATATCTACTTTTCCACCAAAGAATCCAGCAATTGAACCATAAATAGTTCCAATTATGAATACAATAATACTAGCAAAGAATCCAACACATAATGATACTCTCATACCAAAAATTAGACGAATGAAATAATCTCTTCCTGAATTATCTGTACCAAATATATGTGGCATAACAAATTCACCTTGTTTTCTTAAATATTCTTCATAAGGTGAATAAGTAAAAGGTTTTAAATTTTGGAAAGCTGTATCAGTTAATTTTGTACTTTCCTTCCATGCGTTATATTTTTCACCATTGTATACATTTAACGCTAAAATGTCTCCATATTGATATGGCCAAAACATCGGAATAAAAATCGCAAGTAAAATTAATATAGCGATAATACTTATACAAACTATAGCTATTGGATTTTTAATTAATCTTTTGAATCCATCCTTCCAAAATGATGACTGCGGACGCATTTTTACTACTTGTGTTTTTTCAGCTTCTGATACTTCTTCGAACATAGAGTAATCAGGCTGTAATGATAAAATATTTTTCTTTGTCATTTAATCTTCCTCCTACTCTAAGTCTACTCTAGGATTTACAACCTTATATAAAATATCGCTAACAAGAATCATTAAGATTACTAATATCGATACGAATACAGTTGTACCCATGATAAGTGGATAATCTAATTGATTGATTGAATCAATTAATTTCTTACCAAGTCCTGGAATACTAAACATATTTTCAACAACTAAACTTCCTGTAAGGATATAGGCAATCATTGGTCCTGCATATGTAATTACTGGTGTAAGTGAATTACGTAGTGCATGTTTGAATAAAACCTTAACTGGTCCTACACCTTTAGCTTTTGCAGTTCTAATATAATCTGCTTCAAGTACATCAATTGTTGACGTTCTTGTAAGTCTTATTATATAAGCCATAGGATATAAAGATAGCGCAATAACTGGTAAAACAAATTTTAAAATAGAGTCACTTCTACCATAGTTAGCCGGGAATATTTGAGCCTTTATACATAAGAAATAATATAAGAAAGCCGCAATAACGAAAGAAGGAACTGAAACCATTGCGGTAGATAAAATCATAATTACTCTATCTGCAATTTTTCCGTGTTTAACTGCCGCAATTACTCCTAAAATTAATCCTAGAATAATCGCAAGAATCGCAGCTAATATTCCATTTAATGCAGAATATCTAAACCCTTCTCCAATAATTTGCATTACATCTTTTCCTACTTGTTGTTTAATTGAAACTCCAAAGTCAAATCTAAATGCATTAACTAAATATTTCAAATATTGTACAAATAACGGTTGATCTAAGCCATATCTTGCTTTTAAAGCGTTAATTTGAGCTTGGCTCGTAACCTTTTCACTTAAAAATGGATTTCCAGGTACAGCTTGCATAGCCCAAAATGTGACTGTTATAACTACCATAATAGTCAAAATCGCAAAGGCTAATCTCTTAACAATATACATTGCCGTCTTTGAATTCATATTATAACCTCCAATAAAATATAAAAATATACAATATATTATACAATAACAAAAAACAATTTTCAAATTTTATAAAATCAAAATCGAAAACAGGGGTATTTTGGTTTAGATAATAAATTTTAAAACAGAAGTTTTTTCAAAATTTTATACAAAAAAATAATTTTTTTCTATATTTTTTAACATTTTTTTATCAAAAATATTATCGTTTCATCGAATAAAATTTTAAATTCAAAATTTAATTCTTTTGAATTTTTGTCGAAAAACGACGTTTCAAATCGAATTTTCTTTTTTTTAGACTACATTTATATTAAAAATGTAAAAATATTCGAAAAAAACATATAAATGTATTGAAAAAACCAAACTTTTGTTTTATTATTTTTATATTTAACAATTTTTACTTCTTTTGGTAAAATATTATATAAATAAATATAGATATTTCACTTATTATTTTGCTTTAAATTTGACATATTAAACATAAATAAGTATAATATTAAACAAACGACAAAGTAAGAATAGTAATATTATTTTAATTTATAAGAGAGAAGCTGTTTGGTGCAAAGCTTTATTTAAAATATTATGAATGGACTTACGAGTGCTACTAATACTAGCCGTTACTCACGTTACGAGTTTTAAGTGCCTTTTTTTGAAAAAAAGGAATTAAGGTGGTACCACGATAAATCGTCCTTAGATTAAGGGCGATTTTTTTAAATTTTGGAGGTTTTTTTATGAAAAGATTAGTTTCAGGTATACAACCTAGTGGAAATATTACATTAGGGAATTATTTAGGTGCAATAAAAAATTTTGTTAAATTACAAGATGAGATAGAAGATTGTGAATTTTTCATATTTATCGCAGACTTACATGCAATCACGGTTCCTCAAGAAAAAGAAAAATTAAGAAAAAATATAAAAAGTCTTGCGGCTTTATATATAGCTTGTGGGCTTAATCCTGATAAAGTTCATTTATTTATTCAATCTGAAGTTTTAGCACATAATATGTTAGGTTACGTAATGGAATGTACAGGATATATTGGTGAAATGGAAAGAATGACACAATATAAAGATAAGAAAGTTAAACAAGTTCAAGGAGTTTCTTGTTCACTTTTAACTTATCCTGCTTTAATGGCTGCGGATATATTATTATATGATGCAGATTTAGTTCCAGTTGGTGAAGATCAAAAACAACACCTAGAACTTACAAGAAATTTAGCTACTCGTTTTAATTCTAAATATGGAGACACATTTATTGTTCCTGAGCCATATATTGCTAAAGAAGGTGCTAAAATTATGTCTCTTAATGACCCTAGTAAAAAGATGAGTAAATCAGATCCTAATCCTAAGGCTTATATATCATTACTTGATGATATAACTGTAGCTAAAAAGAAAATAATGAGTGCAGTTACTGACTCTTTAGGTACAATTAGTTATGATAAAGAAAATCGTCCTGGTATTTCTAATTTACTTACAATATACTCTTGTGTTACAAATGAACAAATTCCAGATATTGTAAAAAAATACGAAGGGAAAGGATATCAAGAATTTAAAACAGACCTTGCAGAAAAAATTGAATATTTATTAACTCCTATTCAAAATAGATATAATGAATTAATAAATTCAAAAGAATTAGATGAAATCTTAGATAAAGGTCAAGAATATGCATCTAAAATAGCGTTTAAAAAGATGTCAAAGGTATATAATAAAATTGGATTAGGTAGAAAAAGATAGGTGAAAATATGAAACAATGGCAAATAATACTTATAAGTATTATAGGTGGTATAGTGCTTCTTCTTTTCTTAATTTGGCTATTTAATAGAAAATATTTTAAATCAATAAAAGAAAGAGACCCAGCCGCTAGATATTTTTTACAGATAATAATATGTTATCCTGGTGTACATGCATTATTTTGGTATAGAATCGCCCATGTATTTTGGAAACTGCATTTAAAATTAATCGCTGAAATCATCACTTTTATAGTTAGAAATACATTAAATATCGAAATACATCCTGGTGCAAAAATAGGTAAATATTTTTTCATTGACCATGGTACAGGAGTAGTAATTGGTGAAACTACTATAATTGGTGATAAATGTACAATTTATCATGGTGTTACACTTGGTGGACATGGTACAAATCATGGTAAAAGACACCCTACTGTTGGAAATAATGTTATGATTGGTGCAGGCGCAACTGTACTTGGAAATATCACACTTGAAGACAATGTGAAAATAGGAGCTAACGCAACTGTACTTCAAGATGTCCCTGAGAGCTCTACAGTTATCGGAGTTAAAGGAACAATAAAGAATGTATAAAAAAATAAGGAAAATTCCTTATTTTTTTTATCTCATATTAACTAAAATCTCATGTTCACTTCTTACGTCATCTAATATAACTAGTGCCTTATCATTTAACATAACATTCTCATCAACTTTAATAAACATATAATCCATGCATAATTTTCCTACTGATTCATATGTTTTATTTTTTATAATTACTTTATAATTATAATTTTCAAGAAGTCCGTTTATATATCCTATATTTAATATAGCAATTTTCATTTTATTAGGCGTTTTATAAGTTTTACTATATCCAACATATTCTCCCTTGTTTATCTCTCTAATTTTTATAACATCTGCATAAACCTTATATGCATCATTATATATCTCAAGACCTACCCTATTATTTAAGGAATGATTTATATTATTAAAACCACTTCCACCTACATGATATATTAAATCTCTTCTTTTTATATTCTTTAACATACTTCTAAATATCTTCAAATCATCATAATAAGATACTCCATTTGAATGAAAATATATGCCTTCACATAATTTATTATTTATTATAGTATGATTTATATTATTAAAACCAAATCTATTCATATTTATATTAATTTCATAATGAAATGATAATTTGTTGTTCAAACAAAAAACAAAATCATCCATATCTCTTACAGAATATATTAATCTCTTATCAACATTTCTTTCTATTCCTAGTAGTATAATATATGATTTAGGACATTCATCTAATATAGTATATGCTTCATTTATGTTATTCACCGCAAACATATAAATATTGTTTTTAATCGCAATCGATATTATTTTTTTTATTCCAACCTTATATGCATTATCTTTAAGAACTAATATCGGATTTTTTATTTTTTTTATATTGTCTTCAATTTTATTATAATCCCAAACAACCATACTATCACCTAATAAATAGTATGAAAAAAGTCATCAAAAATGACGACTTTAATTAAAATTCATAATCATAAGAAACTCTTTCTTTTACAAGAGGTCTTAATTTTTGTCCAAAAAGAACATGAATAGGATCTACACGATATTTTTCTAAATCTTCTTTTGAATTATACAAAGCACACAACATCATATCATGACTTGATGTACTTAAAGGATTAATAACAAATTCTAATGATATTACTCCATTAATTTCTTTTAATGTTTCACTTTCTCTTTTTAACATTTCAAGATTCTCTTGTGTTGTATCATCTTTTATTTTCCAAATAACAATATGTCTTAACATTTTTTATACCTCACTATACACTTCATCTTCAAAATAATTATCAATACCATTTTCTATAATATGAGTATTTATTAATCTAATATTCTTATGTCTTTCTAGTTTTAAAGCACTATTACATATAATATATACATTATCTAATGTTATATCATGAATAGGAAGTTCACTAAGACCATTTACTACTAATCCTTTTTTAGCATTTAAACATACAACATTTTCAATTTTAATATCTTTAAATTCAGGAATATCTTCTTTTGAATCATTTACTAAAGTTTCGACACCTTCAACACCTAATGTTGTAAGAGCGTAACCCATAGTAAATATAATAGCTTCTTCTTTAATATTTGTCATTCTAATGTTCTTTAAGGTAATATCACTAACAACACCACCTCTACCCATAGAACTCTTAAATCTTATTCCTACATCTGTACCGATAAAATTACAGTTTTCGCAAATTACATTTTTTACTCCACGAGACATTTCACTACCTATAACAAAACCACCATGTGCTTCAAATACATCACAGTTATGAATATAAATATTCTCAGATGGTATAGCGATTTGTCTTGCTTCTTTATTCTTTCCACTTTTAATACAAATTCCATCATCACCAACTTCAAATACCGTATTATACACATGTACATTCTTACAACTTTCAATATCCAAACCATCCCCATTTTGAGCATGATATGGATTTCTTATCTTACAGTTTCTTATTGTAAGATTTGTAGTAAAAAGTGGATGTACATTCCATGAAGCTGAATTTTGGAATGTTACAGAATCAAGTAATACTTTATTACAATTTACAATACTTACAAATTGCGGACGGTATAGATCATAATTCTTTTGAGCTTCCTCTAAGTCAAATGTTTCTCCTTTTAAAACACCTTCATAAGATGTTTTTGTAGGATACCAAACTTCTGTTTCTTTCATCTTTAAAACATATGGTGACATTTCTAGTTTTTGTTGCCATTGTTTTTCAGTAAGCTTCCATTTTTTTATACCACGCCATAAATCCCCTTGCGCATCCATTATACCATTTCCTACAATTGCGATATTTTCACAATTGATTGCGCTAATTTGAGATTTTGCACGAACTCTTTTAGTACCCTCCCAATCTCCTATATAAACAGGATATTCCTCGCTATTTTTAGTAAAAATAACATATGCACCATCTTCTAAAAATAAACATACATTACTTTTTAGTTCAATTGGTCCTGTAAGCCATAATCCTCTTGGAATTACTACCTTACCTCCACCATTTTGGCTACATTCAATGATTGCGTTATTTATCGCATCCTTAGAGTTTACAATCCCGCCTTCTACTGCGTCAAAATCTAAAATATTATATTCTTTTTCCTTAAACGACGGAACGTCTACATTAAAATACATACAAAACACCTCAAATTTATTATATAACAAAATTTATATATTTTATGGAAATATTAACACATTTATATTTTTTCAATTATATCTACTAATTCAGAAATATTCTTTTTCCCAAAAAAAACTTTTTCATTAATAATCATGGCTGGAACGCTTTTTATATTATATTTTTCTAAATCTTCTTTAAAAAGATTAATATCAAATACTTGAGTTTTAATATTTTTGTTAATAGAAGATATTAAGTATAAATTACTCACAACATTTGGACAGTTAATACATGATAATGATACATTTACTTTAATATCTAGTTTTCTATTTATATTTTTTATTCTATTATATAAATCTTCTTTTATATCAAGTTTTGGTTTTGACATATAATATACCCCAAGCATAAACGAACTAAATTCATGGCCACCTGGTATTCCATAAAACGAAACTATGCCATTTTTACTATTAGGATTATATATTTCTACTTTTGGTGATATTTGACTATTTTCTTTCTCTTTTTTTATTTTTGATGTTAATTTACATAAATTATCTATATAATATTCTAACTCTTTAGATTTTGAATCATTATTTAAAAATAACTTTAAAACTATATTTTCATTCATTTTATCAAATAAAGTCTGTAAACTAGATACTATATCACTTGTAAATAACTCATCATTGTTTTCATTAAATATTTCTTTATTCATATTTACTTCTAAAGTTTTAATATTAAGTTCTTTTTTCATAACATCAACATATTTACTAATACCTATAGTAGAAATAACTCCATCATAAGCTGCGCTTATTACTTGTCTTAATGGTTTAGGTGTTATATCTCCGACGGCATATATTCCATCTAAATTTGTTTTTTTAGTTTCATCGGTTATAATATATCCATTTGAATCACAAGTAACTAAATTAGATACTAAAGAACTTTCAGGTATATACCCTGCATATATAAAAATACCAAAGAAATCATTTTTTAAACGATATTCTTTCACTTCTTTAGTTTCTATATTTTCATACTTTATATAATTAAGACCATCATCCCCATTTACTTCAAGAACCTTAGTATTTTTTAAAATATTGATTTTTGGATGATTTATAACCTCATCTACAATCCTATCCTTAATACTAAACTCATTTTTCCTTATAATAATCGTGATTTTTTTAGCGTATCTTGTAAGATATAAACTTTCTTCGCATGCTGCATATCCACCACCTATAACAAACACTTCTTTATCTGTATAAAAAGCGCCATCACAAGTTGCGCAATATAAAACACCTCTCCCCTTATATTCATCCTCACCCAAAAATCCTACTTTATTAGGACTTGCACCCATCGCAAGAATTATACCAAGAGCTTTATATACATTATTTTCAGTATGTATTTCTTTAATATTACCGTCATTAATTTTTATTACATTTTCAAATACTGTATTTGCTCCAAAATATTTAAATTGTTTATGCATAGTATCTATAAGTTTACTACCACTTGTTATACCAACACCAGGATAGTTAGCTACCTCATGTGATATAGCTATTTGACCACCTAGATGCGATTTTTCAATAATAAGTACACTATACTTAGCTCTCGCAAGATAAATCGCCGCACTAAGTCCTGCAGGTCCTCCTCCTATAATAATTACATCATAAATACTCTCCATTATAATTTACCTACTAAATCAAGACTTGGCTTTAAAGTTTCACTACCTGTATCCCAATTAGCTGGACAAACCTCATCAGAATGTTCGCTGACAAATTGGCAAGCTTTTACTTTCCTTAAAAGTTCACTTGCATTTCTTCCAACATTTCCTGATGATATTTCATATCCTACTATCACTCCTTCGGGATTAACTATAAATGTAGCTCTTTGTGCAAGTCCTGTTTCTTCTATTAATACATCAAAATTCTTTGAAAGTATATGAGAAGCGTCTGATAACATATAATATTTGATTTTCTTTATTGTCTCACTTGAATCATGCCAAGCTTTATGAACAAAATGAGTATCTGTAGATACTGCATATATTTGGCAATCTATTTTATTAAACTCTTCATAATGTTTTGTTAAATCCTCAAGTTCGGTTGGACAAACAAAAGTAAAATCCGCAGGATAAAAGAAAAAAACACTCCATTTATTTAAAACATCATTTTTAGTTACAATACTAAATTCATTATTATAAAATGCATCTACTTTAAAATCTTTTATTTCTTTATTAATCATATTATCGCCTCAAAAATATTATGGTCTATTTATCATAAAATATGCAAAAAAATAGATGTGCAAAATGCACATCTATTTGTTACCAATATACAATTGAGTCAATATAACAAACTCCTAAAGCTTTAATCGTTACTTTATGTTTTTTATTATCTAACTTATTTGATATAAATACAGGGCCTAAGTAATCTTGTTTATTTATAATAATAGAATATTCTTTGTTGCCATCTATTATTACTTCAAATTCATTTGCTACTTTACTTGGGGCAAGAAAGGCAAATCTTTCGCCTGTAAATTCAAATTCAATATAATCATTTTTATCTCCTTGATAAGCATTCATAAAACTTTGAATTGTAGATGTTTTATTCCATGAACCATATAATAAAACATTATCATCATTAAGAGATATATGATATCCATCGTTTAGTTCAAATATATTTTCCATTTCTATTTCGCTTATTATTATATATCTATAAGATGACTTTGTAATATTTAGGCGGAAATATCTTAATTTTGTATCATTAAAATCACATGTTATTTTATTACCTTTAAGTGTAGTATCATCAAATTTACTTACCAAATTATAATTAACTCCATCTAAACTTCCGTATAAACTAAAAACTTTTGGATAATGAGGATCAGACCTTTGTTGTGTATAAATATTAATTCTATTTACATCAACTACACTTCCTAAATCAAGATCTAAAATAAGCGGTTTATCTTCACTTGCATCATAATTTGTATGAATCCATGTATCATATTTACCATCAAGTAAATTAGAAAGAATATGTTCATTGCTATCCCATGGTGAATAGTTTTCAATATTAACTAGATCTTTTATCTCATACTTTTTATTATCTTGATAGTTATATTTATATTCTCTTTCATATAAATATGAAGGATTAAATACTTCCTCATCTTCTATATAACGAAGATTATATGCATTCACCTTTTCTATTTCTTTACTTGAAGTTTTATTAAATCCTACTCCTATAAAATTATTTCTACCAGTTCCTACACATAACATAACCGCTTTAAAATATAGCCAAGAATTTTCTTCTAAAGTGTAATCTTTATAAGTACCATCTAATTTAGGGAAATCAGCACTTGACGAAGAATTATTCGTATATTCAGCTGCAAGTGAATAATTTTTACCATCTAAACTTACAAACAATGCGCAGTTATATCTACCTCTTAAAGATATTCTATATTTATCAGTAGAATTAATTTTATATTTTCCTTTTATTTCAATTATTTGATTTGAAATACCAGCGTTTTCTAACCATACTTCTGCACTACAATCTTGTACAACTCTACCAGATGTATGTGTGTTGTCATTTATTCCTTCTACTTTATTAGAATATCCATCATAAGATGATAAAAAAGCATCTTTCGCACTTTGATACACACTACTATCATATTTATATGTCGTTCTATCTAATTGATACTTATTTATTTCATGAGTTTGTAAGAATGAAAGACATAAATTTACATCTAATACAGAAAATGCACCATCATCCTTTATAATCTCTAAAGTTACAATAATATCACCTGATGAAGATTTTATAGATGGTATATATTTATATTTATAGTCATCTATTTTTGTAATAGTTCCATTTGCTGGAGATGATATATTTTTAATTTTATAACTAAATCCTGAAGGTATAACAATACTTCCTGAAATCTTCTTTCCGTCAACTATCTCGTACTTAGATAAATCAAATATAAATTCTTCTCCATAAGCTATATTATATGGCTGTTGTGTAGTAATATATTCTACCTTACCATTTTTCATTATACTTCTTCCTGTTTGATAAATAGATGAAACTGGCACAAACATTGGATAGTTATTTTTCTTTGCCTCATCTTTAATACTTTGACTTAAAGGTAGACCTATAAGATCATAATAATATGACATATCATATTTTGACGCATTCATTTGAGATAACGCCCAGTTATCTACACTTTCTTGACCTTTTTGATTTATAACAGAATCCATGAATATTTCTTGACCGAAATTATGTAAGAAAGTTGAATAAATAGATAATCCTTTTTTCCCATTATCATATATATTTTCAGTAATATCTCTTAATGACCAAGTTGCGCTTGTGTATCTATTCCAACCTGATAAATTTTCAGATGCGCTATTTACATTTCTATTTGATGAAATTTTAGTATATAAACTATAAGATACTAAACTCATCGCATTATTAGTAACCTCACCGCCATCACCTACTCCAAATCCTTGGAAGTTGTGATTATATTCATGAATATTCCCCCATGCTCCTTGTTTTACAAATTCATTATAATTAAGTGAACTTGTCATCCAATTACCAGGACAGTTTACAGAATTACGTCCAGGGAAAGCAACCGCAGCTCCTGCAGCTACAAATGGATCATATAAAAATACAATTCCTTGCGCTTTGTATTTTGTTGAAACATTCGCAATTTTATCCCATAAAACTCCTGCATTATATAAATCACTATATGAGAATTCTTCTACATATTTTTTAGCACCTGAATGAAGTACTCCTTTTTCACAAACTTCTAAGTCAAAATATGGTACACTAGATGATTTATTATTATTAAATTCTTCTTCAGTAGTATATCCTAATATAAAATGAGAATATGAAAGGGCTCCTGAAATAACCACACTAAATGTAGTCTCTTCATGTCCTAAATATATCGCTCCACCTAAAAATGAACCTAAATACGCTTCATAATTATTAGTAACTTCATTATATGTTGCGGTGGTTTTATCAATAATTAAAGTATTTAAGATAATAGGCATACGGCATAAAGTTCTTTCTTTCCATATGTTATTATTTTGTCCATTAAATAATGCTTGTCCAATATATACAGTTATTCCACCTGTTTTTTCCATATCTTCTTTAGATATTTCAATTTTTGAGATTTCACCTGGTGCTTGATAAAGTCCAGTAACTGAATACCCTAAAGTATATCCTCTTGGCGCAATTGTAACTTCTTTAATTATTGCAGGTTCACTATTTTTGATATCTCCATAATACATACCAACTGATGCGGTATGTTTATATAGTTTTCTTGGATTATTGTTCTTATCTAAGACATTAGTAGTAACTACTTCAGTAGTTCCATCACTATTTGTCTTTGTTGTTTTAAGTAGTAAATTTCCTTCACTATCAAATGCGTTATATCCGCCACCACCTGCATTTTTAGTATCTTTTGATGTTAGATAACTCGCTTCATCAATAATCTTTTGTCTAAGTTCATTAGTATTCGCATCTAAAAAATCCTCTCCATATGTAGGATATCCAATAAGAGAAAATCCTTCATCTTTAGTAGTAGTTGGGATATTTCTTTTAACTGTACCTAAGTATTTTGCTTCATATCCTATCTTAGATGTGATATACTCTCCTTTTTCAACTAAGGCTATTTCATCTTCTTTTACATCTGGCGTATCATCATCTGTTTTAGGACTATCTTTTTTAAAACAAGATGTAGATGCAAGAATTATAAACGTGCCAAGTAAAATGGTAAAAATTCTTTTAATTTTTTTCATTTTGACATAACTAAATAATCTAGCTTAACTAAATTATTTTCTTCCTTTCTATAGATTTTTTCATAAACGATTCTAATTTCTTCAAATTTATTTTACCATAATAATTAAAAAAATAATACGGAAAATCCGTATTATATAGTCCATTTTGATAACTTAATAAAAGATTCCTTAGCTCCTGATATATAAATAATATCATTTTCTTTAAAAATATAATTAGGATCTATAATCTCAATAATTTCATGTTGATTTTCTATTGCGATTATATTTAAACCAAATTTCTTTCTGATATTAAGTTCAATTATTGATTTCCCTATCATATTTTTGGGTACTTTATATGCTGAAATACTTATCTTTTCGCTAAGTTTAATAAAATCTAACATGCTACTAGACTCTAATCTACTAGCAAGTCTTATTGCCATATCATGCTCAGGATACACTACTTCTGCACCTAATTTTTCTAAAACTTTACCATGTTCAACACTTTTAGCTTTCGCAATTACTTTAGGTATATTCATTTCAACTAGATTTAATGTAGTTAGAATAGAGATATCAATTTGTTCTCCTATACACATTATAACTACATCACAATTTAAAATACCACAATCTATAAGTGTTTGTTTATCAAGATTTTTTACAATATAGGCGTTCATAGTATATTCTCTAATTAAACTAACCTTTACTTCATCTTTATCTAATACAATTATCTCTTCATTTCTACTCGCCAATTCTATCGCGAGTGATAAACCAAATCTTCCAAGCCCTATAATACCATAAATTAATTTTTCTTTTTTCATAAATCACCATTTAGCCTATAGCCATATTCCCTTCTGGATATTTTATGTTTTCATTTCTATTAAAATACCATAGTGATACAATTGTAAGAGGTCCTAATCGACCTATAAACATCACAATTATTGAAACAACTTTACTAAAAATACTTAAATTAGGTGTAATTCCAGTCGATAATCCCACTGTAGCAAACGCACTAGTCATTTCAAAAATTGCAGCACGTAAAGTAATATTTTTATCAAATAATAATAAAAGATATGTTGAAATTATAATAATAAACAGCGCAAGAATTGTTATAATCGAGGCTTTTTTAAACGCATCTTTAGGAATCTCATAATTAAATGCACTATTGTTTTTATTAGTCGCAGTTGACTTTATTGTCATAAAAAGCACAAAAAAACTTGTCGTTTTAATTCCACCGCCTGTTGAACCAGGTGAAGCACCAATAAACATAAGACCCATCACTACTAAAAGTCCAGCATTAGTCCATGTTCCTAAAGGACAAGAAGAAAATCCTGCTGTACGAGCTGAAACACTATGAAAGAAAGCCATAAGCCACGTGACATCTTCTGTAAGTTTTATTAAAAGTGTTCCAACTACTATTAAAATAAAACTTACTGTCAAAACTATTTTCGCATGCATCGAATATCTCTTAAAATGAATTTTATTTATCATTATTTCTTTAATAACCAAAAATCCAATACCACCTAATATAATAAGTAAACTTGTTATAATATTTAACATTATATTATCTTTATATGGTATCATATTTTGATAATCCCCCAATATATCAAAACCTGAATTATTAAATGAAGCTACTGAGTGAAATAAACTAATTCCTATAGCTCTCTTAATAGGATAATCCCTCACAAATACAAAAAAACTAAAAAAAGCACCTAATAATTCTATTATCAAAGTTGTAATAAATACACTTTTTATAAAAGAAATCGTAGTTTTTCCTGAATCTAAATTCATAGCTTCATGAATAACATTACGACTTTTTAAATCTATCTTTTTTCTAAGAAGTAATATGACTCCAGCTCCTATTACCGTAACACCAAGACCACCAATTTGGATTAATATAGCTACTATTGCCTGACCTAAAGGACTAAAAGTATCATACAAATCTATGGCAATTAGTCCTGTTACACATACTGCTGAGGTAGAAGTATATAATGAATCAATATAACTTATCTTCCTTCCTTCTTTTAAACTAAATGGCATTATAAGTAATAAAGAGCCAAGTAAAATTACACTAAAAAAACCAAATACAATAATTCTTGCGGGTGGTTGTTTCTTTATAAATCCCCACATAATACCACTCTCCCCTTATATTCTAGGTATTTTTAATTATGATTTGTTCTATTATATCCGCAGTTCTTTCACAAATATCACAACAATTTTCAAGGCTTTCATATATAGCTTTATGACCAATCAATGTAACATATTCTACATTTGATGAAAATAAATCATGAATTGACTTTACATATAATAAATCAGCTTCTCTTTCAATAGATGATACATCTTTTATAAGTTCAAATAATTTATCTGATTTTTTAAAATTTCTTAAATCTTGAACTACAGCTTGAAGTGATTTAACACATCTATTTACAACCTTCGCAAGCTCATATGATTTTTTAGGTACAATATCAATATGATACATATAAAACTCCATTACAGTTTCATCAAGTTCATCTGTAATATCATCTATCAAATGTGATATATGTAAAAAATCTTCTTGTTCTAATACTGTAATAAATTCAGTGGCTAACTTACTAGATATTAAATGATGAATTTCATCTGCTTGATTTTCAATTTGATGCATCTCTGTTCTTTTTTCATCTAGTTTAATATTTCCATAATTTTCTATAATATGCTCTAAAAGTATAGAAGCTTTTACTGAACATTCTATTTGTTGTTCTAACAACTTAAAATAATCGTTTTTTATCTTTGCCATATTTATCCTCCTTATGCGAATATTGTAAGTAATACTTTCGCAATACCAAATCCTAAAAGACCACATCCTGGGAATGTAAATACCCACGTGAGTACTAAATCCTTAACGACTCCCCATTTAACATTACTTAATCTCTTTTGTGCCCCTACACCCATAATTGCAGTTGTCTTAGTGTGAGTTGTACTTACAGGAATTCCTGTAAGTGATGATATCAAAAGACATGATGTTGCCGCAAAATCAGCCGCAAAACCTTGATATGGTTTTAAATTAACCATATCCATTCCAACTGATTTAATAATTCTATATCCACCTATTGAAGTTCCAAGCCCCATAACTAAAGAGCATAATATTATTAACCAAATTGGTACAATAAATGAAGTAATTTCTGTGTTACCCATAGATAATGCTTGTGCAAGTAAGAATATAGCCATAAACTTTTGACCATCTTGTGCACCATGCATAAATGCCATTGCCGCACCACCTGCAACCTGAGCACCTCTAAAATATTTACCACATTTTCTTCTATTCATATTTCTAAATATTAATACTGTTAAAAAAGACGTAAAATATCCAAGACCAAATCCAAGTAATGTAGAAAGTCCTAGTCCCCATAACACTTTAAGCCATTCAGATCCATTAACACCACTAAATCCATTATGAAGCGCAACTGCAGCTCCTGTAAGACCTGCGATTAAGGCATGTGACTCGCTTGTTGGAATTCCAAATTTCCATGCCGCTGTAGCCCAAATAACGATTGCACTCATAGCTGCACAAAGTCCAATCATAGCTTCTTGTGCATTTCCTCCAAAATCCACCATATTATAAATAGTCTGCGCAACTGATGAATTGATAGCCGTCATCACAAGAACACCAAGAAAATTAAATATGGCTGCCATGATTATCGCTTTTCTAACTCCAATCGCTTTTGTTGATACACATGTTGCGATAGCGTTTGGGGCATCTGTCCATCCATTTACTAAAATTACACCTAATGTTAATATAGTAGAAATTAAGAGTAATGGATTTTGAAATACCTGATTAAAAAATTCTAAAAAGCCCATTTTTTTCTCCTTTCAAAAAAAAATCATAACTACAATCCCCAATTCTATTCTAACACTTGAGTGGTTAAGATTTGGTTAAGATTATAGTTATGATATTTATTTCATTATGTTCATTTTATATCCACATCCAAGTTCGTTAATAATAAAACTCTCTTCACCTGGAATGATACCTAATTTTTTTCTTATATTTGCCATATTTACTTGTAGTTTTTTCACACTTCCAACATCGCTATATCCCCATATTTCTTTAATTATTGCAGAATATGTAAGCAGTGTACCAGAATGTTTGGATATTAGAGCTAATATGTTATATTCTGTTTGAGTTAATTTAATTAATACATCAGATAAGTAAACCTCTCTATTATCATAATCTATTGTTAGATTATCTAAAACAAACTTTCCCTTATATGCCATAGAAGGATCAAGAATCATTGATACACCTCTTAGTGTTCTTCTAATTCTTGCGAAAAGTTCATTTATACTAAATGGCTTTGTTACATAATCATTTGCACCTAAATCTAGAGCTTTTACTTTATCATCTTCATTATCTCTTGCAGATAGGACAATAATAGGTGTATTTTTTTCTTTTCTAATTTCTTCTAAAAAATTTAGACCATCTTTATCAGGAAGACCTAAGTCTAATATAACTAAATCTGGATTATATGAATAAAACATAGTAAATGCTTCACTACATTTTTTTGCAATAATTACATAATATGACTCCATCTCTAAACTAGTACTTAAAAAGTTTCTAATTTTAGTATCATCTTCAACAAGTAAAATTTTATATTTATTATTCAATATAATCACCGTCCATTTCTAATACAAATGAAAAAGTAACACCTCTAGTATCATTATTTTTCACAGTTATTTCTCCCTCATGGGCCTTTATTATTGTCTCACACACTGAAAGACCTATCCCAGCATTTCTTCTTTTACCATCGTTAATTTCACAATCTAAATTACCTGAAAATATCTTCTTTATTTTTTCATCTGAAATTCCGCATCCATCATCTATTACATTAAAAGATACTTTATTTCCAAAAGTATATATTTTTAAAATAATACGAGTGAAGTTTGATGCATGATATATTGAATTTTCAAGTAAATTAAGAATTACTTGTTCAATTAATATCGCATCCATTTTAACAACTATAACATCATTTGGAATATCTAAAATTAGTTTTACATTTGGGTATCTTTTTTTGAACTTTAACAAGACTGAATCAATTAGTTCATCTAAAACATTAGGTGTTTTAATTATTTTAACCTTACCCTCATTTATTTTAGTTATGGATAAAAGATTTTCAACCATTCTTACAAGCCAAATAGAATCATCTTTTATACCATTTAAAATTGATAATTCTTGACTAGGTGAGATTTCATTTTTCTTATCAATTAACATAGTTGAAGAACCATATATATTTGTAAGAGGGGTTCTTATATCATGAGATATAGCTCTTAACAGATTCGCTCTTGTTCTTTCTCTTTCACTTTCTAATTTTATTATTTCTTGTTTTTTAAGTTTAGTAACTATCGCACTTGTTAAAATTGAAATAATTATCATAATAACTGCTGAAATAATATTTACAGGTGTAACAAAATCAAAAGCGAAATAAGGAAATGTAAATGCGAAATTAATCGCAAGCATTCCTAAAAAACTAGAAATGATTCCATATAAATATCCATCCGTAAAAAAAGATATCAAAAATATCGCAAACACAAACAATGTTGTTATATGTTCCTCTACTTTAAAAACATCTTGAAATAAGATACTTAAAAAAAATGATATTACTAATATTATTAAACTAAATATACTATTCTTTATAACTTTTATTCTCATAAATACCTCACTATCTATAATATATATCTTTTTAAATAAAAAGCAAATATTATAATATAATTTTAAAAACATAACTTTTTAAAACTTTTTCTTGAAATAGAGTGTCTGAAAATGTATAATAACTTGTGTATTTATTAATAAATACATAATCTATTAGAAAATTCGAAGGTACAAATTATGGAAAGAAAAGTTGGAACATGTTCAAGAGGACTTAGATGTCCAATTATTAGAGAAGGAGATAATTTAGTTGAAATCACTGTAAATAGTGTACTAGAAGCAGCTAAAGTGCATAACTTCACACTAAACGATCGTGACGTAATTGGAATTACTGAATCAATCGTTGCGAGAAGTCAAGGAAACTATGCTTCAGTAGATGCAATTGCACAAGATGTTAAAACTAAATTAGGTGGAGAAACAATCGGTGTTATATTCCCTATATTATCTCGTAATCGTTTCGCTATTAATCTAAAAGGAATCGCAATGGGAGCTAAAAAAATTGTTTTAATGTTAAGTTATCCATCTGACGAAGTTGGAAATGCACTTTTAACTTATGACAAGCTTGATGAAGCTGGAATTAATCCTTATTGTGATGTATTAACACTTGAAAAATATCGTGAACTATTTGGAGAAAATAAACATGAATTTACAGGTGTAGATTATGTAGAATATTATTCTAATATAATAAAAGAAACAGGTTGTGAAGTTGAAGTTATTTTTGCAAATCAACCAAAGACAATCCTAAATTACACTAATAAAGTAATTACATGTGATATTCATACAAGATTCCGTACTAAACGTATATTAAAATCTCTTGGATGTGATGTATTAGGATTAGATGATATCCTTACATCTTCAGTTAATGGTAGTGGATATAATACAAAATATGGACTATTAGGTTCAAATAAAGCTACTGAAGATACAATCAAATTATTCCCAAGAGAATGTTTTGAATTAGTTAACGAGATTCAAAAGGTTTTACTTGAAAAAACAGGAAAACATATCGAAGTAATGGTATATGGTGACGGTGCATTTAAAGACCCACAAGGAAAAATTTGGGAACTTGCAGATCCTGTGGTTTCTCCTGCATATACTGATGGTTTAATTGGTACCCCAAATGAATTAAAGCTAAAATATCTTGCGGATAATGATTTCAAAAATCTAAGTGGTGAAGAATTAAAGAACGCAATTAGCGCAAGTATTAAAGCTAAAGATAAAAATTTAGTTGGTAATATGGCATCTCAAGGTACTACTCCTAGACAATTAACTGATTTAATTGGTTCATTATGTGACCTAACAAGTGGTTCTGGAGATAAAGGTACTCCTATTATCTTAATTCAAGGATACTTTGACAATTTTACAGACTAAAAAAAGACTACACAAGACTAAACTTGTGTAGTTTTTTTAATAATCTTTTAGAAATATATTTATTTTTATACTATAATATCCTCTACTACTTATGGAACATACTCTTGCGAGTAATAATTTACCTGCATCCATAAGTCTTGAAAACACAATATTATCCTCTTCTGGGATATATCCTAATTTATTATTGTTTTTATCCATTACAATAATACTATTTTCATTAAATTTATTTACATCTCTAATTAATACTAATTCATCATTTATATTTAGATTATTATAAAATTCATCTTTATTAGTAGTTCTAGAAATTCTTGTTTCAAACAAAAATATTTCTTTAATTAGAGGTTTAACTAAATCTTCAAGTTCATTATTAGTAATTGCTATTACGATATTATTATCTATTTTTTTAGGATCATTGGACATTTTCATAACCTCTTAACATATTATCTATTTCTATTAATAGTTCTTCATTATACTTAATATATGACTCTATGTCTTTATTAAGTTTTTCTTTATGTAAATAAATAGTTGCTTCATCAACTAAATATTCATTTAATGAGTACGGTTTCGCTTTCCTTAATTCCATCATCTTATTCTTATATTTTAAAATTTTATCTTCTAAATCTAGATAGTTAATCTCAACATTTGAATTACTAACAATAACTTCCGACGCTTCATATATTTTCTCTAACTCTTCTAAATCATAATTATTATAAAAAAATAGAGCTCTATGCCACAAATTACTTATATCGTCTCTATCTATAAGTGAAGGATTTAAATCTGGATGTATCAATTTAGCTATTTTATAAAATATTTTTTTCACCTTTCTTGCATCCTCATTTGATACCATATTATAATTAGAAACATTCTTAATATTATTCACTAATTGTTCAAGTTCTAAATTATAAGTGATCATTTCTTCATTAACTTCTTTATTTATGTTATCAATATCAACTAAATTTCCATGATTTTTTTAGTAATAATTAACGAGATAATTTTTTTTGACTTTATAACATCTATATAGGCTTTGAATTTTTTCACTTCAAGTAATCCAAACTCATAATTATATTTAATTTCAGTTTGATGAGATTCATTAATAAGATTTTGATATTCAATTACAATATTTGTATATTCTTCATACAAATTTTTATTTTCTTTTTTTATAATATCCAAATTAATCACTCCAATCTTAACTTACTTGCGATATTAGTAAGTTTATTGTCGTTAATTCTTGCGTATAAAAAGAAATCTTTTATAGATTTATACCATTTATCATTATACTTAACAGAAATATAATCATTTTCTTCTTTAAAAGATTCTACGATATAACATTTATTAGTATAATAGAATTGATATATTCCTGGTTTCTTTAATATTTCTAATAAATTATAAATACATTTATCAAATACAATATCACTATCGTATTTAAATAAATTGTATTCAATAATAGACATTATAGTTATGTCTCCCCAAAATGAGTTAGTAAAAGAAATTCTAGACATTAATATATCTCTAGCTTTATACATAAGTTCTATTCCTTCATTAATATTTTCTTTAGAAAAGTGAATAGTTGCGAGTCTTGAAGCTACTTCAGGATAATGCCAAAACATTTCATCTTGGTCATTTTTTATCTTTTCATATACATCCATTAAATATTTATAAGATTTGTCTAAATCTTTTTTTACATAATATCCATTTTTATACATATCAGATATTTTAATAGTTGAAGATAAATTTCCTAAATCAGAACTCATTTTATAATACTTAAAAGCTTTTTCATAATCTGGTTCATTAACTCTTCCATAATAATAAATATACCCAAGACCACACATAGCTTCATCTATACCTTCTTTTGCAGCCTCAAGATAGTATTTTTCAGCTAGTTCAAATTTTTTCTTTTCGTAATAATAACTACCAAGTTGAACTAGCGCTTCTTTATCACCTAAATCAATTAAGCAAAGTAAAGCTTCGACAAAATCTTCTTCATCATCATTTGTTGGTGTATTTTTTTTATAATAATTATGTATAATATGTTTCGCTATTTTCTTGTCCATAAAAACACCTCACACTTAAATTATATAAATTGAGGTTATTTTAATCAATTGTTTTGCCATAAATAAATTATTTTATTTCAACATTTTTAACACTAACTTTAAACATTATAAAATGATCATTTAACCCATTTGGATAAACTCTATGTAACGAAGGTGTTTCATTATACATTTTATTTTGTAATTCTTTACTATCACATTCTACTGCGACACCTGTAACTCTAATCCACTGTCTAGAATCTGGCTTTTGGGCAATTATTTGAATATTACCATTTTCTCTTAATTGTCTATGTGCTTGATTCATATCATTTGTTGCGATATATAAGTCCTCACCTATTTCCATAATCGCTCCAAAAGGTCTTCCGGCTGGAAAATCTTTATTAATAGTTAACACAAAGAATGATCTACATTCTTTAATAAATTCATATGCTTTACTCATATTATTCTTACTCCTTATACTCTTATTAATTATATTCTTATAATTAATGACCTATTTATATTATAATTTTTTTATTTCATAAAATATAGTATTAATAAAAATCCACGTCTTCAAGGCGTGGTTTTTCTCCATGCCTTCAAGGCGGGTTACTGGCGGCCCCGATTTCAGGGCCTTTTTATTCGCCCA